>CANQJG010000011.1 GCA_947624185.1 uncultured Clostridia bacterium
GAAATATTTACATATATAGACTCAATATCTGATTTGCAAAAAGTTTTAGATTTATGTAAAGAAAAAAAGTTGCCAATAACAATAGTGGGCAATGGAAGTAATTTGCTTGTTTCAGATGAAGGAATTAAAGGTGTTGTTATTAAATATACAGCAAATGAAATAAAAATTGATAAGGAAACTGGAAAGGTTGTATGTAGTGGTGGAGTTATTAATAGCGTATTAGCTATGCAGCTTAAAGAAAGTGAGCTATCAGGATTTGAATTTGCTGCAAGTATTCCGGGAACCATAGCAGGTGCGATATACATGAACGCAGGTGCCTTTGGATGTGAAATGAAAGACATAGTTAATTATGTGAAATATATTGATATTTCAACTGGAGAGATGATAACTTTACATAATAATGAACTAGAATTTGGTTACAGAAAATCTATATTTGAACAAGTCAATGGAGTAATTGTTGAAATAGAGATGCAGTTACATCATGATGACAAAGCAAATATAGAAAATAAAATGATACAATACAAAGAAAAAAGGCTTGAAAGTCAACCATTAGAATATCCGAGTGCTGGAAGCACGTTCAAAAGGGGAGAAGATTTTATATCTGCTAAATTAATTGATGAAGCTGGACTTAAAGGATATAAAATAGGCGGAGCACAAGTGTCAACCAAACACGCTGGCTTTATAGTAAATACAGGAAATGCAACAGCAAAGGATATATTAGAACTAATAGAATATGTAAAAAAAGTAGTATACGATAAATTTAATAAAAAATTAGAAATTGAAGTAAAAATAATTTAAATGAAAGGGAATAATTAGTTACAATGAAAGGTTTTTTTAAATGGTTTAAAGGAAAAGCAAAAATAAAAAGGTGGATATTGTTAATTTTAATAGGAGTTGTATTAGTTTGCTATGGAATAGCAAAGCTAATTGACGCAAGGACACTTAATGTAGTAGAAATAATTACAGTTGTAGTATCTTTTGTAGTTGGATTTACATTTATAGTTTTAGGAATAGTGTATATGCAAAAAAGGATGCTAGAACTTTTGGTAGAAGAGAGCGACACTAGAAAAGAGAGAAATAATGTAAATACTTTAATTTTTAATAAAAAAGTATATAATCAAGGACCAAAGATTGTAGTTATTGGTGGTGGAAGTGGATTAAATACAGTGTTAAGGGGACTAAAAAATTATACTGATAACATAACAGCAATAGTTACAGTATCAGACTATGGAGAAACACCAACAGACTCTAGAAAAGCCTTGAAAGTATTACCACTTGATGATATAAAGGCAAGTTTAACAGCTTTGGCTTATGATGAAAAACAAATGGAAGATTTATTGAATTGTCAATTTGAAGAAGGAAAATTAAAAGATTTATCATTTGGAGATATTTACTTTTTAGCAATGGACAAGGTTTATGGCAATTTTGCAAAATCTATTGAAAGCTCTACAGGTGTACTTAACATGACTGGAAGAGTTTTGCCAGTAACATTGGAGCCAATCAATATTTGTGCAGAGCTAGAAGACGGAACAGTTATCGAAAAAAGAGACATGATACCGGAAATAGTAAACCAAACTAAAAATAAAATAAGTAGAGTTTACATAAACCCAACTAATACAAGACCAGCTCCAGGAGTTATTGATGCAATTAAAGAAGCAGATGCAATTGTAATAGGACCAGGAAGTTTGTATACAAATGTTATACCAAATCTATTAGTAAAAGGAATTGCAAAAGCAGTTAAAGAAGCAAAAGCAATAAAAGTATATGTAAGCAATATCATGACTGAAGCCGGACAAACTGATGAATACAAGCTTTCAGACCATGTTCAGGCCATTGTTGATTATGTTGGCAAAGGAATAATTGATTATTGTATTTATGATACAGGAGAAATAATTCCGGAATTTATCCATAAATATAATGAAGAAGGAAAAGATATTGTTATCCCTGATATTTCAAAAGCCAAAGAATATGGAATTAAGCTTATACAAAGAAATCTATCAAATATCGAAGATGATAAGGTAAGACATGATTCAGATGTTATAGCAACAACAATTATACAATTAATCTGCGATGAACTTAAGTTTGAAGATATGCAAAATGACAGCCAATATATGATGTTAAATTCAAGGATGAAGGAAACTAAAAGGGAAATTCATAAAAGAGAAAGAGCAGAAAGAAAATTCCGTAAATCAGGAAGAAAGCAATTCGAGAGAAGAGAATCAGACAGTAAATTCAAAACTAAATATAATAAAAGAATTGCATCAATCAAAGAAAGTGATGAAAAAGCAAAAGATAGAAAGAAAAAGAACAAGTCATCTCTTAGTAAATTAGCAGATTTAGAAACAGCAAAAAAATATAAAGCTATGATTGACAATCAAGAAACAGCTGAAACAAAATTATTTGATGCAGTATCACAGATTGGAATAATAAGAACAAGTGATGTTTTAGAAGATGAAGACGATAGCAATACTAAAGATAAGAAAAAGAAAAAAAGAAGAAAGTTAAAATAAAAATAATTAGGAGAAACAAATGAAAGAGTGGATTATTACAAATGGATTAGGTGGATATGCTTCATCTACAGATTTTGGTGGGATGAATACAAGAAGGTATCATGGATTGCTCATAGCTTCAGAAATGCCACCATATAATAGAAAGTTAGTCTTATCAAAACTTGATGAAAGCATTGAGATTAATGGAAAAAAGACAGCTCTGTATACTAACGAAGCAAATGGAAATATATCTTCAGGAACTAAATATTTAACAAAATTTGAAAAAGATATAATTCCAATATATACATATAAAGTTTCAAGAGTAATAATTGAAAAATCAATTTGTATGATACATGGTAAAAACGCAGTAGCAGTTATTTATAGAATAATGAATCAAAAATCCAAAACAAAATTTAATTTAACACCAGTAGTAAATTATAGAGATTTTCATTTATTAAATACAAATACAAAATTCGAATTCAAACAAACTGTATCAGATGAAAAAGATAAAGTACAAATTGAACTAAGTGGAAGGAAAATTAATATAGGAGTAAAAGGCGCAAAATATAGTGAACACGAAAATGACATTTTCTATGATATGCAATATAGAATAGAAAAAGAAAGAGGTTTTGATTATCAAGAAAATCATTTAGTACCAGGTACTTTTACTGTAGAGATTAAACCAAATGAAGATAAAGAAATTGTATTTATTTGTTCATTAGACGGCGACTATGGAATAGATTTTGATGAAATAACAACTATTAGTGGAGAAGAGATAATCAAAAGTGAATCTAAGAGAATAAATAATCAAATAAAAAATTCAAAATTATTAGAAAAGATTTCTGAAAAATATGAGGACAAGCAGGTTTATAAAGATTTAGTAAAAAAATATATAGTAGCAGCAGACAATTTTGTTGTATATAAACCAGCAAATAAACTTCACACAATTATAGCAGGCTACCCATGGTTTAATGACTGGAATAGAGATACATTAATAGCATTTGAAGGATTATTGTTAGTTACTAGAAAATTTGATATAGCAGAAGAAGTATTACTTTCTTGCATTGATAAAATAAAACAAGGCTTAATTCCAAATGGCTATTCAGAATATAATGGAAAGCCACTATATAATAGTGTGGACGCTTCACTTTTGTTTTTTGAAGCGGTACAAAAATATTTGAATTATACTGAGAATTATGATTTTGTAAAAGAAAATTTGTATGACAGCATGAAAAGTATAATCAACAATTATATAGACGGAATCAACATAGACGGAAATAATATTTATTTAGATGATATGGATTATTTAATTGTATCAGGAACGCCAAAAACACAAAATACGTGGATGGATGCAAAAGTAAATGGAGTAGCAGTAACTCCTAGAAACGGTAAGGCTGTTGAGATAAACGCCATGTTTTATAATGCACTAAAAATTATGCAATCAATTAATAAACATTGGAATAAAAAATTATCTCAAGCAGAATATTCATATATCGCAAAGAAATGTAAAAATTATTATGAAAAAGAATTTTATAATGAAGAAAAAAAATGTTTATATGATGTAATAGGAGACGATAAAATAAGACCAAATCAATTATTTGCAATAAGTTTGTCTTATCCTGTGTTAGACTGCGATAAGGAAGCGGCAAAACAAGTATTTATAACGGTAACGCAAAAATTATTAAATAATTATGGACTTATGACACTAGCAAAAGAAGAAGAAGGATTTGCACCAAAATATGAAGGAAATCCTGAAGAAAGGGATAGTGTATATCATCAAGGAACAACATGGCCATTTCTATTAGGTCAGTATTATAATGCACTTAAGAATTTAATAAATGCAGAAGAAAACGAAGAAAATAAGCAAAACTTAGAGAATACCTTATCTCAATTAAAATACACTATAGCCAATACATTTACAAACGAAATTGTAAATGGAAATACTTGTGGAAGTATTTGTGAAATATATGATGCAATAAAACCAAAGCAAGGAAAAGGTGCGTTTGCACAGGCATGGAGCGTTGCAGAAATATTTAGAATATTGTTAGATAAATAAAATTGCTGTATATTGATTAAAAGGAGAAGCGAATTTGATATATTTATTATATGGAGAAGATAATTACATAAAAAATGAATATCTAAAAAAAATAATGAAAAATTTTGGAGAAGTAAGTTTAGGAATCAATTATATTCAAATAGACCAAAATAATTCTCAAAATATAATTTCAGATATAGAAACTCCAGCATTTGGATATGAAAAAAAATTAATTGTCGCAAGAAATAGCAACCTTGTAAAAAAGAAAAATCAAGACGGAGAAAAATTAGCAGATTACATTAATTCAAATGATCTAGAAGGAATTGAATTAGTAATAATAGAAGATGAAATAGATAAAACAACAGCACTTTACAAAGCATTGCAAAAAAAGGCAACAATAAAAGAGTGCAATGAAATGAAAGCACACGAAATCATTGCAAAGATAAAATCAATATCATCAGCTTATGGGGTAAATATAAAGGAAAATACAGCACAGTATTTTATAGAATGCGTCGGAACAAATATGGCAGATGTAATTAATGAACTAAGAAAACTCATTGAATATAAAGGAAAAGGTGGAGAAATTATAAAAGACGACATAGATAATCTAACAATAAAAAAGACGGAAAGTATTATATTTGACCTAACAGATAATCTAGGAAGGAAAAATATAAAAGAATCAATAAATGTTTTGCATAATTTGGTATACGCAAAAGAGCCAGTTCAAAGGATTTTAATAATGTTGTATAATCACTTTAAAAAATTGTATATTGTAAAAATATCGAAAGGAGTAAATATAGCACAAAATTTAAAACTAAAGCCAAATCAGATATTTCTAGTAAATAAATATCAAAACCAATCAAAATTTTTTGATGAACAAGAATTAAGAAATTTAATTGAAGAATTAATTAAATTAGATGAATTTTCGAAAAACGGCAATATCGATTTAGATGTTGGGTTAGAATCAATCTTATGCAGATATTGTGCATAAAATGTAAATAAAGAGAAGAGATTAAAATAAATGTGGACACAAAAAAGTGTTGACATTTATTTTTTTGGAAATGCATATATTTCTTAAAATATGGATAAAAAAAGAATAATAAATAATAATAATATTAATCTAGTTACTAAATATTTTTTATTTTGAAATCAATTATCAATGATTTCAAGCTTTTTAATAAACATCAGTAAGTAAAAAGTAAGGATTGAAAGAATTTTATAAAAAATATTATTTAGTAATAAATTAAAGAAGGAAGGAATTTTAAATGTATAATTTTAGAACAGATTTAGCTGATGAAAGAGCGCAAATATGTAAAGAACAGTTTAGTAAAAAAGACTTAGACGGAATAGAAACAGAAAATGAAGAAATATCAGGAAATCTTGAAATAACAAGAGTAAGAGTTTTAAACGAGCAAGGAAGCAAAAAAATAGATAAGAAAATTGGAACTTATACAACAATAAATGTTAAAGATATTGAAATAATTGATAATAAAGGGATAGAAGACACATTTAAACTAGTGTCAGAAGAATTAAAAGAAATGTTAGAAAAAAAGGACGGTCCAATATTGGTTGTAGGACTAGGAAATGAAGACACTACTGCAGACGCAATAGGACCAAAAGTTATAAAAGATTTAGAAATAACAAGACACATATTAAAATATAAGCCGGAACTATTGCCAAAAGGAACAAGAGAAATTAGTGCAATAGCCCCAGGAGTATTAGGAACTACTGGAATAGAAACACAAGAAATATTAAAAGGATTAGTAGAAAAAATAAATGTAGGAGCAATAATTGTAATTGATGCATTAGCTTCGAATAATATATCAAGATTATTAAAAACAATACAAATATGTGACACAGGAATTATACCAGGTTCGGGAGTTGAAAATAGAAGAAAAGAAATAAGCATGGAAACCATGGGAGTGCCAGTAATTGCAATTGGAGTACCAACAATTGTAGAAGCGGCAACAATTGTAGCAAATACATTTGATATATTAATAGATAAATTTGAAGAATTTGATTTCTTAGAAAATTCATCTTATGAAGACAAATATCAATTGATAAAAACAGTATTAGAACCAAGCAAATATAATCTAGCAGTAATGCCAAAAGAAATAGATAATCTAGTAGATAATATGAAGGAAATAATCGCAAAAGGGATAAACCAGGCATTAACTAAATAACATTACTAAAAAAATTGATAATAATAAAGTAACACAAATGAAACAGATGAATATTTTCAAACAATAGTAAAAATATTAAAAAAATATTAAAAAATCTTTATAAACAGTATTTATAAAAGATAGATTAAATCTAAAATAATAAGATGTAATGGATAAAAAGTGTAAAAGAAATATTTTAAAGAAGGACCTTTTTTACCATTGTATAAAAGCATGAAAATAAAAGGCAAGAAAGTAAAAAGCAAAATAGGGATAAGCCATTGAGCAGGTGAAACACCAAAAGAAGGAAGGTATTTCACAATACATAAAGCTAAATATCCCAATATGAAAGTAGTATTATCCAAAGCACCATGCTTGTTATCATTTACTGTAGGGCAGAAAAGGTAAATGAAAAATATCAAAAATACGCCCCAAGCACCATAATCCACATGAGCACATTGAGCAATAACAAGAACTAAGGCAATAGATAAACATTTTATAAAATTATTATTAACATTTTCAAAAATAAATAAAACCAAAAGTCCCAAAGATAAAGTAAAAAATATATTCAAACTAGACACAATATTGCTAAATAAATAATCAAACAAATTCAAATTACTACGATTAGCAATATATAATAAAATAGTAAAAGGAATCTGAGAGATGAACGCAAAAGAAATCAGTCTAGTAAAGTATTTTTTTATATTTTTGGTATGCTTGTAACCAACAGCAAGCTGAAATGCAAAAATAGGAAAAGCAATCCTACCAATAACATTAAATATTGATAACGATCCAATGAAAGCATCACCAGCATGGTCACACAACATTGTAATAATAGCAATTAATTTTAAAATAAAACTAGACATATTTTTTTCAAAGTAAATGTAAAAACATTTACAGGCTCCTATCTATAATATTTTATTTAATCATCAAAAAATTTACTTCAATAGCAAATTGTGAAAAGATATTTATTGGTTGTAACACTACAGAATCTTGAAAAAGATTTTGAACAACATTATAATGTACATATTAATAATTATAAACCAAAAGTAAATATATTTATAATTAAAATAAAAGGTTAAAAGGTAAATCTTTTAAAGAAATGGTCTTGCCATTTAAATAATTTAAAAGCCCAGCATCTGTATGAAAATTGAAACTCAAACTATAACTGCAAAGCAACTGGCTGTAAACTTTAAATCTCTTATTCAATTCATAAGACCCATATTTTCCGTCACCAATAATAGGAAGAGAACAATGAGCCAAATGAGCACGAATTTGATGCGTTTTACCAGTATGAAGAGTAATATCAAGAAGAGAAAGATTACTATCAGCATTGTAATCAATTAATTTGTATGATGTTTGAATTTTAGAGTAGTGCTTTTTAGGCACATCAGATATGTACACCAAAGACTTCTTGCTATCTTTAAAAAGATAAGCAGATAAATTATCACATTTCTTAGCATGACCATAACAGCAAGCAATGTAATGCTTTTCAATCTCATGATTCTTAAACTTATCTAATAGTATATTCAAGCTATCTGCATTTTTAGCATATAAAACAAGACCTAATGTATTTCTATCAATTCTGTGACAAGGCTCCAAAAACGAAAAATTATTTTTCATAATCGAAGTCAAAGAATTATCGCCAACAACTTCCAAATCACTAGGCTTGTTGAAAACAACAATATTATCATCTTCATACACAATTGGGATATTAATATTAGGATTAATTCCATTTAGTATATCATCAGAAATATACACAACTAACACATCATTAGTATGTAAAATTTCATTAGAATTAATACGCTTGTCATTAAGCTTAATATCCTTTTTACGCAAAGCTTTGTAAACAGCATTAACATTAAGATTAGGGAATTTGCCAGTAAGGAAAGTGCTAATTTTCTTATTATCATCATTGTAATCAATAATTATTTTCTTCATATAAAAACGACTGCCTCCTTACTACAAATATCTTATTAATTAACATATAATTAATCTTCAAGTTAAAAGTTAAATGTGGCATTGTAAATTAATATGTAATCAATCTTCACGTGAAAAGTTAAACGTGGCTTTGTAAACTAATATGTAATCAATCTTCACGTGAAAAGTTAAACGTGGCTTTGTAAATTATTATATAATTAATTCAAAAAAATTTCAATAAAATTATTGACATTTGTCTTCTAATAGTGTAAAATATTAAATGTCGCAAGGATATGCAGGTGTAGTTCAATGGTAGAATCCCAGCCTTCCAAGCTGGCTATACGGGTTCGATTCCCGTTACCTGCTCCAACGACGAATCTGTTCGAACTTTTATAGAACAGTAGATACAAAATCAATCAGAAATGGTTGATTTTTTTCTTTGCCAAAAAATGAAAAATACAACTTTACAAAGACGCAATATTATGGTATAATTTTAAAAATGTTTTTGTATATGTTAAGGTGGAGAAGTAATTTCAAAATCTTTTTAATTAAACACAAAAATTTGTGTTAATAAACAATTGAATAAGCTTCTTTACCTAATGTATCTGAAAACAAAAATAATGAACCATGGAGATGGAGGTAGAAAAAATGAAGCAAATGGTACGGGTTCGTGTAGACGCAGAAGGACAGATATTCAACTTTAAGGGATATCTGGAAAGAGAAGGATTTTTTCTCATGGGATTAAAGGAAATGTCAAAAGCAATGGACTGGTGTTTAAAGAATATGTTCAATTGGTTTGACAAAAGGGGAAAGTCTCCAAAAACAAACCAATGGAAACTTGAACATGAGACATGGAAAATAATTGCAGATACAGCAAAGCTGAAACCATATTATATCTCTAGGCAATCTCTAGAAGATTTTAAGCTTGTATCTGCAAATGATGCTCAAACATTTGCAATATGCTATGATAATTCTGCCAAAAGCAGAGTAGCACTTGCAGAAGAGTATTTCCTGTATCTAGCCTATTTAGGCTCAAATGGATGGTTGACCTTTGAAGAAATGGTCAATACAGAATCAAAGGGGAAAAATCTTTGGTATGTCCAAAGAGAAGGAAAAATCCAGATTGTAGGAGGTCAATCCATAGTTAGTCTGGAAGAAATTCCTAATCCGGATTTTCCTATGCAAATTCATCCGTTGATTACAATTCCAACGGATGAATAACACCCGTATGGAAGAGAGAAGTCAAAGCATTGGCTTCTCTCTTTAACCATATTATAAGTATAAGGAATCCCGTCAATTGAAAAAGCAAATGCAATTTTGTAAAGTAAAAGCAATTCTATAAGGTAAAAGCAATTTTGTAAAGTAAAAGCAATTTTGTAAAGTAAAAGCAATTCTGTAAGGTAAATGCAATTTGGTGAAGTAAATGCAATTCTATAAAGCAGAAGCAATTCTGTAAAGTAAATGCAAGTTGTATAAATTAAAAAAAATAACACAGAAACTGTTGACTTTTAAGCAATTTGATAGTATAATTAATACATGACAAAAAGATAGAGCAAAGAGTGGAAACCAATTCCACTCTTTCATTTAGCTAAAAATAGATTTCAATAAATTATAATTAGTAAGCGAAATGCTAAGAAAAGAGGAAATAAATGACAGCCTTAGAAAATAAGATACAAGACCTAGTTGAGCCAATAATTAATAATCTAGGTTATCAAGTTTATGACGTAATCTATGAAAAAGAAGGAAAAGACAACTATTTAAGGATATTTTTGGACGGCGACAATATTTCAATACAAGATTGCGAGAAAGTTAATAACGGCATTACCGACATTTTAGATGAAAAAGACTTTATAAAGTCGCAATATTTTTTAGAAGTATCATCCCCACGGATTAGAGCGAAGAATCAGAGAAAATAAGCATTTAAAAATGTTCATAGATTCAAAAATTGAAATTCATTTATTCAAAGCAATTGATAGGCAGAAAATTATAATAGGTATTCTTAAAAATTTTGACGAAGATAAAATATATGTAGAATTAGAAGGAAAAGAAATTAGCATTGAAAAAAGCAATATTTCAAAGATGAAAAACATTTATAATTGGGAGGAAAATTAAAATGAAAAAGAAAGATGTCAAAGTAGTAAATAAGGGCATAGATACAACAGAAATGTTATTAGCTATGGAAGAACTAGAAAAGACAAACGGTATTAAAAAAGAATTTTTAATGGAGTCAATAGAATCAGCATTAGTTGTAGCATATAAAAGAAACTTCGAATGTTCTAACGAAAACGTAAAAGTAGTGCTTGATAAAGCAGACGGTAAAATGCATGTTTATCAAGAAAAAAATGTTGTTGAAAATGTTGAAAATGAAAAAATTGAAATATCTTTAGAAGATGCAAAGAAAATAAAAAACAGTTACGAAATTGGAGATGTAGTTCAATTTGAACTTATGCCAAAAGAATTCGGTAGAATAGCTGCACAAACTGCAAAACAAGTAATTACACAAAAAATAAGAGAAGCATCAAGAGATGTAATATTCAATGAATTTGCAGACAAAAAGGGAGAAATTATTACTGGATTAGTTCAAAAAGCTGACGGTGGAGCAGTTATATTGGATTTAGGAAAAATAGAAGGAATTATGCCTAAGAAAGAGCAAATTCCAACAGAGAAATATAATGTAAATGATAAAATAAAAACTTGCATAATTAGTGTTGAAAAAGGAGTTAAAGGTTCTACACAAATTATTTTATCAAGAGCAAGCACAGAGTTTGTTAGAAAATTATTTGAAATAGAAATTCCTGAAATATATGAAGGTTTAATAGAAATAAAAAGCATTTCAAGAGAAGCAGGTTCTAGAAGCAAAATTGCTGTATACTCTCAAAATCCTAACATAGACCCAGTTGGCTCTTGTGTTGGACAAAAGGGAATACGTATACAAAACATCATAAATGAACTAAATGGCGAAAAAATTGATGTTATTGAGTGGAACGAAGATCCTTCTATATTCATATCAACATCTTTGCTACCAGCTAAAGTTCTAGCGGTTGATGTAAAAGAAGAAGAAAAATTTGCACAAGTAATTGTTCCAGATGACCAGCTATCATTAGCAATTGGTAAGGCTGGACAAAATGCTAAATTAGCAGCAAGATTGACAAATTGGAAAATAGACATAAAGAGTGAATCACAATTTAGAAAAATGTTAGAAGAAATGCAAAATGAAGAAGAAAGTGAATAAAGCTGTAAATTCATGAAAATGGAATAAACTTATCTTAAATATATAAAATAATAATAAGACAAATAGGGGTGTAATATTGAAAAAGATTATTTTTAAAGTACAAAAAAATATTAAAATTATTTTAGGAGGTGAATCAATTGGGTAAAGTTAAAATATACGAAATTGCAAAAGAATTAAATATAGAAAATAAAGAATTAATTGAACTTGCAAAAAAACTTGGCATTGAAGCAAAAAGTCATCTAAGCTCAATAGATGAAGCCGACGCTAAAAAAATTAAAGATAATATTAAGAAAAAATCAAATAGTAAAAGTGAACCAAAATCTGAAAATAAAAAAGAAGAAATTAAAACTACAGGTCAGGTAATTATAAGAAGAGAAGTTATTGTTGAAGAAGAGAAGAAAGTAACTCGCAATAAAGAAGAACAAAAAACAGGTATAGGTTTTAATACTCAAAGAAGGAATAAAGATTTCAATATAGTATATAGAGAAAAGCCTTCTAAGCCTATGACAGTTAATGAATTATTTGGAATAAAACCAAAAGTTGTTAAAGAAGAGCCAAAAGTTCAAAAACAAGAAACTCCAAAAATTCAAGAAACTAAAAAAGTTAGTGAAACTGTAGAAACAAAGAAAAAAGAAGAAGTTACAAGTAAAGCTAACCTTGAAAAGGCTGAAAATGCAGGATTTAGCAAAAACAATAACTCTCAAAATAAATTTAATAAAAATAATGAAAGACCTAGAAATGGTGAATTTAATAATAAAAATTACGGAGATAATAAAAATCGTGAAGGTAATTTTTATAAAAAAGGAAATTCAGCACAAGACGGAGAACGTAGGGGCTTTAATAACCGTGCGGGATTTAATAAAAACAATTCACAAAATGCAAATGGATTTAAGAAAGATTTTAGAAAACAAGGAAACAATCATCAAAACGATTCAAATTATGGAGACATGATGTCTATTGACATGCTTGAAAAGAACAACAAGAAAGATTATTCAAGTAAAATAATAGACAAACAAAAAGCAAATCGTGTTTTAGATGAGAAGAAGAGAACTAGATCAAGAAGAGATGAGTCATTTGACGGAGATAAATTAAGAGACTTAAAGCAAGTTAATAAATTGTCTAATATGTTCGAAGACCAAGAAGGCGGTATGTTAGATTATTATGATTTAACAACTGAAAGAGGAAAGAAGAACAAGAAAAAAGGCAGAAAAGATGCAGAAAGAAAGCAAAAAATATTTGAGCTAAAAGAAATAATAATTCCTGAAAACATTTCTGTAAAGGACTTGGCAACAGACCTAAAAAAGACATCTGCAGAAGTAATCAAAAAGTTATTTGACTTAGGAATCATGGCAAATATAAATCAAGATCTAGACTTTGATACAGCTTATCTTGTAGCAGATAGTTTCGGAGTTACTGCAACCAAAAAAGAAGAAATAAAAGACGAAGATATACTATTTGACGATTCAGAAGATAAGGAAGAAGATTTAGAGCCACGTCCACCAGTAGTTGTAGTCATGGGACACGTTGACCATGGTAAAACATCACTTCTTGATGCAATTAGAAAAACTAATGTTATTGAAGGCGAAGCAGGTGGAATCACACAGCATATTGGTGCTTATAAAGTAAAAGTAAATAATAGAGAAATTACTTTCTTAGATACTCCAGGACATGAAGCATTTACAAGTATGCGTGCAAGAGGAGCTCAAATTACAGACGTCGCAATTCTAGTAGTTGCAGCAGATGACGGTGTAATGCCACAAACTATTGAAGCAATCAACCACGCAAAAGCAGCAAACACACCAATTATCGTTGCAGTAAATAAAATAGATTTACCAGCAGCAAATGTTGACAAAGTAAAACAAGAATTAATGAAATACGAATTAGTTCCTGAAGAGTGGGGCGGAGATACTATCTTTGTACCAATATCAGCAAAAAATAATGTAAATATTGATAATTTGTTAGAAATGGTATTGTTAGTAGCAGATATGCAAAATCTAAAAGCAAACCCTAATAGACAATCAAAAGGAACTGTAATTGAAGCAAAACTTGATAAATCACAAGGTGCAATTGCAACAGTTTTAGTTCAAAGGGGAACTTTAAATGTAGGAGACACTATCATTTTAGGCACAGCAATTGGTAAAATCAGAACAATGAAAAATGATAAAGGAAAGCAAGTAAAAAAAGCAGGACCTTCTACACCAGTTGAAATAACTGGACTTCATGAAGTGCCTGAAGCAGGAGATGTATTCTATGAAGTTAAAAATGAAAAAGTTGCAAAACATCTAATTGAGCAAAGAAAATTAGCAAACCGTGAAAAAGCTATTGCTAATGACAATGCGGTTACATTAGACAACTTATTTGACAAAATGGAAAGTGAAGATTTAAAACAATTAAGCATAATTGTAAAAACTGATGTTCAAGGAACAGCAGAAGCCATGAAGAATTCGCTTGAAAAACTTTCAAATAATGAAGTAAGAGTAAAAGTTATCCACTCAAGTGCAGGTGGAGTTACAGAATCAGATGTACAACTTGCAAAAGCAACAAACGCAATTATTATAGCATTTAATGTAAGAAGTGTAGGTGCAGCCAAAGCATTAGCAGAAAAAGAAAATGTTGAAATAAAACAATATTCTGTAATTTACCAAGCATTAGAAGATGTTGAAAATGCTATGAAAGGTATGCTTGCTCCAATCTATAAAGAAGTAAATATAGGAAATGCAGAAGTAAGACAAACTTTCAAAATCACAAACGTTGGAACAATAGCAGGATGCTATGTTACTGACGGTAAACTTGAAAGAAATGCAGGAGTCAGAGTAATACGTGAAGGCATAGTAATTCATGAAGGAAAATTAATATCTCTTAAGAGATTTAAAGATGATGCAAAAGAAGTATCAAAAGGCTTTGAGTGCGGTCTACAAATTGAAGATTACAACGATATAAAAGAAGGCGACACAATAGAAGCATATATACAAGAAGAAGTTAAGAGATAAATGCAATAAAAAAATATATTATCTGTAAAACAAGGCTCAAATATAAGGTTTCTAGGCCCTTTCAAAACCTAAATATATAATGTAAGGATTTATAATTAATGAGCAAAAATACGAATAGACTTGGTAGAGTTGATGAAGAGTTAAAAAAAGCTATCAGTGAAGTAATAAACTATGAACTTAAAAATCCAAATGCAACTGGCATGATTAGTGTAACAAAAGTCAAAGTAACTCCTGATTTGAAATATGCCAAAGTGTATGTAAGTGTATTGAATTCAAAAAATTTAGATAAAACAATACAAGGATTAAAAGAATCAAGTGGTTTTATAAGAAGTAGAATAGCTAAAATAGTAAATTTAAGAATAACACCTGAACTTGTATTTGAATATGATGATTCGATAGTTTATGGAGAAAAAATTGACGCTATTTTGAAACAATTAAATAGCAATAATAAACAGCAGCAATAAATGGCGATAATAGATAGCAATAATAAGTAGTAATAATAAATAATTAGACTCAAATACTTGATATGACAGCATGAAATGACATTATGAAAAAATTTAATAATGGAAAGTAGGTATAGAAATGTCAACTTTAGATGAAATTTTAAAAAAAATAGAACAAGCTAAAAATATAGTAATATTAACTCACGAAAATCCTGACGGAGACGCCATGGGATCAAGTTTAGCATTATACCAAGCATTAGTAAAAATGGATAAAGATGTAGAATTAATCGTACCAAAATATTCTAGGGTATTTACATGTTTGCCAAAAATTGAAGAAGTAAAACAAGAAGGTTCAAAAAGTGAATACGATTTAGCAATAGCAGTCGATACAGCATCTATAAAACAATTAGACGGTTGGTCAAAATATTTCGAAGATGCAAAATCAAGAATTGTAATTGATCATCACAGTAGCAATGCCATGTTCGGAGATGTAAATTATGTTGACATGAGTTCGCCAGCATGTGCCCAAGTCATGTATGTATTATTCAGATATTATGAGTGGGAAATTAATCATGATGTTGGAACTTGCCTAATGGCAGGAATAATAACTGACACTGGCGGATTCCAATATGCAGGTGTATCTAAAGAAACATTTGAAATAGCATCAAGTTTGTTAGTAGAAGGCGTAGACATTGCAAAAATATATAAAAAATTACTATCTACTAACACTAGATCAAGCTTTGAATTAAGAAAAATTGCACTAGACAGGATGGAATTTTTAGAAGACGGAAAAATTGCTTATACATATATAAATAAAAAAGATGAAAAAAAGGTTAAAGCAGAAACTGGCGATCATGAAGGAATAGTAAATGAAGGCAGAAACATAGAAGGAGTAGAAGTTTCTATATTCTTACATGAGATAGACGACGGATATAAAGTATCTTTGAGATCTAATGAATATGTTAATGTATCAGATGTATGCCTAATGTTCGGCGGTGGCGGACACTTCAGAGCAGCTGGAGTCACAATGCAAGGTACACCAAAACAAATAAGAGAAAAATTAGTTGGAGAAATAAAAAGACAACTAAAATAGTAAACTTAATTTATTAGGAGAAAGAAAATGGATGGACTAATAATTGTAGACAAGCCATTAGGAAAAACATCTTTTGACATAGTAAGAGATGTAAGAAAAAAGTATAATATAAAAAAAGTAGGACATATTGGAACATTAGACCCAATGGCAACAGGTGTACTTGGTATATTAGTAGGCAAAGCAACCAAACTATCAAATCAATTAATGGATCATGATAAAGAATATATTGCCACAATGCATTTAGGCGAAAAAAGAGACACCGGAGACAGCGAAGGAAAAATAATAGAAGAAAAAGATATTCCTAAAAATATAGACGAAAATAATATAAATAAAGTATTAAAAAGTTTCATAGGAGAAAGTGAGCAAATCCCACCAATGTATTCTGCAATAAAAGTAAATGGAGAAAAATTGTATAATATAGCAAGACAAGGAAAAACAATCGAAAGAGATCCAAGAAAAATATTTATAGAAGAAATTGAACTTTTAGAATATAAAGAAAAGGAAATAAAATATAGAGTAGCTTGCTCAAAAGGAACATATATTAGAGTACTTTGCGAAGACATTGCAGAAAAGCTTGGAACAGTAGGATATATGAGCTCATTAAGAAGAACGAGAATCGGAAACTTTAGAATAGAAGATAGCGGAAAATTCATTGAATTTGAAGATATACTATTATATAATAAAAAAGCCCCACAATAGCCGTAAGATTAAATATTTTAAGAGCCTGTTTTCACAGGTGGGTGTCTTGTTGGATGCTCATGGGTTTCTTAAATCATAATGTTAAGCATACACGCCACATCCAAAGGCAGACTCCCTTTAATCTATATGTTGGTTCTAAAATTCTAATCTACACGCACCACGCAGGGAATATTTATTATATTAAATATTTATTAAAATGTACAATTATTTATAACTCTAATATAAAAATATCATAAATTTTAAAATAAATCAATATAAAAGTGAAATAATTAATTTCAAATTTTTACTAGAAAGTATTTTAACGCCAAATGTAAAGAAAAAGGCAAATTTATAAAATGAGATATAGTGTTAAGTGAAAAGGTAAAAGCAAGTTTATAAATATTTATGCACCTAATGTCTTATTAAGGAAAGGAGAGGATGAAAATGACTAAACCAGTTATTAAGGATAGTTTTTCGGTAGATGATATCCATAAAATAAGAGAATATCATTATGAAATGACTAAAAATATGACAGATAAAAAAATAATAGATGATATAAATAAAGAGGCAGAGAAATTTAAAAGAAAACTAAAAGCGAGAAGAAAGAAAAGAGCAGTAGTTTAATTTATATTAATTGGAAAGATGTAAAGGAGCACCAGAGGGTGTTCTTTTTTTATGTTTCCCTGCTCTATTTTCTTCTCAAGTGGCAAGTCACTAAAAAAATCCTGAAAAAATTAAAAAATTGTATATTAAGCAACTCAAAAATTGCACAACAAAATGGTCAAAAAATGCACAATACATATTGCAAAAATTATAAAAGTATGTTAATCTAAAAAGGAAGTGAAATTAATGAAACTAACAAAAAAAGGCTATATGCCAAGATTGATAGATAAAGCAATAGAAGAAAAATTGGAAGAATTTGCAAAATGAAAATGTATACAATGTCGTTATACGAATCGGGAGATTCTACAGGAGATGTTTCGCTAAGAGATTTATTTGAAAATAAAGTGAAAAATAAATTAGTAAATAAAGTAGGATTAAAAAGAATCAATAATATCTGCATATAACTATTGCTTTTCTGCATATATAATGAAAAAATATATGCAGAAAAGATGAAAATATGTGCATATAAAAATACAAAAAATATGCAAGATTTTGCCGGATGTCAGTAGCACAACAGTGGAAGCAGTACTAGGAACAATGGTAAAAAATGGTGTAATTAAAATAATAGGAAGTGGAAGAAATACAAAATATATGAAGAAATAAAGAAGTATTAAAAAGAATAAAATTAGTGGCAAGTTCTTTAAAAACAAGCCTGCAAAAAGTGGCAAAAAATCATTGACTATTTATAGAAAATACTTTTATATAGATAATTTAATGAGTTGTGTTTTGTATAAAATAAAGATGAAATTTATAGTTATAAAATATTCGAGTGGGTAGTTTGAGCTTATCAAAATAATTTATAAAATATTCTGATTTGTATTGTAAAATTATGGAAAATAATATATAATAAAAACATCCTTTTCATAAAGGAAATCTTTAGGAAAGGGGGTTGTACCAAAATGAACGGGTATTTACTTATATGGATTCTACTTCAGAAGATTGAAAAATTGGAAGAAGAATTGAATACATATAAAAAACAAAAGGCGAATAAAAACTGATTTTTCAGTTCAGAGCAGTTCTCTACCTGCTCTGTTTTTAATAAAAAAAGATATGTGTCTCTACACACATATCTAATGTTGCTACCATATAAACGGATATTTTTCATTAAGCTAAATATAGTATACTACATTTTTTATTATATGTCAAATGATTTCTGAAAAAATTTGGAAATTTGGAAATTTGGAAAAAATAGTTGACAATTATAAATTAATTAGTGTAAAATGTAAATAGTTAAAATAAAAATGAAAATAAAAACAACTAATTTTAAAACAAAACAAAAGGAGTAAACAAAAGATGAAAAAGCTTGAAAGCGTTGCGAGAGTACACACACACACACACACACACACACAATTAGTTTAAAAGTAATAGAAATAAATGGAAACATAGAAAATAAAGCTAT
>CANQJG010000012.1 GCA_947624185.1 uncultured Clostridia bacterium
GATTATATTGCATTAGTATTAGTAATAATCGGTGCTATAAACTGGGGATTAATTGGTTTATTTGGATTTGACCTAGTTGCTACAATATTTGGTTCAATGAGTATAATAAGCAGAATAGTTTATACATTGGTTGGCATCGCTGGTTTATGGTCAATAAGATTTTTTGCTAAAGTAGATGATTAATTTAAAATTTAATAAAAAACAGAGTAGAAAATATTTCTATTCTGTTTTTATTGGTAAAAAATGCTTTAAATTGTACATTAAGACATAATGTAAGACTTAAATATATTATTACTTTACAGAATTGCATTTACTTTTTCACTTGATGAAACAGTATTTATAAAATAATAATAAAAAAATACTACACAAAATTGAAAAAATGTGCTACAATATTTACTGAAAAGAGCAAAGAAAGGAGAAATGGAAAATGTCAGGACATTCAAAATGGCATAACATACAAGCCAAAAAAGGAAAAACAGATGCAGCTAGAGGAAAGGTATTTACTAAACTAGGAAGAGAAATCTTATTAGCAGTAAAGCAAGGTGGACCTGATCCAGCAGGAAATTCAAAATTAAAAGATGTAATTGCAAAATGCAAAGCAAATAATATGCCAAATGATACAATTCAAAATGCTATAAAGAAAGCATCAGGAGAAGGAAGTAATAAAAGTTATGAAGAAATTACATACGAAGGATATGGACCTTCAGGAGTTGCTTTTATTGTAGAAGCAAGTACAGATAATAAAAATAGAACTGCAGCAGATGTAAGACATTTATTTGATAAAGCAGGTGGAAATTTAGGAACCACAGGTTGTGTATCATATATGTTTGATAAAAAAGGTGTAATTGTTATAGATAAATCTAAAACAGATATGTCAGAAGATGATATAATGATGCTTGCTATTGAAAATGGAGCCGAAGATGTACAGAGTGATGAAGAATGTTATGAAATTATAACTGCTCCAGCAGATTTCTCTAATGTTAGAGAAGCTTTAGAAAAGCAAGGATTAGAGTTTGAAGAAGCAGAGATTCAAATGGTACCAACTACTACTGTTTCATTAGATAGTGAAGGGGAAGAAAAGGTACAAAGATTAATTGACAGCTTAGAAGACTTAGATGATGTAATGAACGTATATCATAACTGGGAATAATTAATTTTTCCAATGTTAATAAAAATTTATATACTAAACTTGATAAATTAAAAATAGTAATAACGAGAATTGTTATATTAAATAGTATAACAAGCAGGAAATGTTTAGCACATTTCCTGCTTGTTTTTTTACCAGTTAGTGTAAATGTCAATGGTCCCGGATGGACATCCAGAATCATAGACTTTCCCTACACCCAAAGACGTTTCGATTATAGTACCTTTGGGATAGTCTACAGAGGCTAAACAAAGGTAGCCATCACCATCCCGAACGAGTCCAGATGAATCGGTGTAACGTCCAGGAATGTGTAATCCACCTCCTGGTAAAGTACGCTCGCTGTACCAGGTCTCTCTATGGCCGTTATAGTAGTTAACGCCACCAGAGCGAGTAAGAACACCCGAACCACTGATACTTTGGGCGCGCTTTGCAGCTTCTGCTTCAGCTGCAGCCTTAGCTTTCGCTTCAGCTTCGGCCTTGGCTTTGGCTTCTGCTTCAGCTTTTGCCTTCTCTTCAGCTTCTTTTTCAGCAGCTTCAACAGCATCTAGTGTTGCCCTATAAGCAGTATTTGTATCCTTCACAGCTTTCAAAGCCTGTTCAGAAGAATACTTAACCACAGAAAACTGATGATTTGCTGAATCTAGCAAAGCTGTTGAACTATTAGCCAATTCGGTTGATTTATCTGAAGAAACAATCAGTTCATCAACCAATATGCCAATTTTTCGAGCATCATCTTGTGCCGTCTGAGAATATTCAGTAGCAGCACCAAATGCTCTTTCAGCTTGCTCTGAAGTTCTGGCTTCAGCTGCAATATCAGCTTGCTGCTTGGATCTTTTTGCAGAATCTTGGGCTTTGCTTAACGTGGAATGAATATTTACGTTAGAAATAATAAGCCAATCAGATTCTTTTTGAGCATCTTCGATATAGGAAGACGCACTATAAATAGACCAAGCAGAATTTGAGATTGCATCAGAAGATGCCGAAGTATGTTTCATGACATCTTCTGCAGCAGAAGATGTTTCTTCAAGCTGCTTCTTTGCTTCTTCCTTTGCCTCCGTTTCAGGAGCATCAAACACCTGACTTTTAGCATTTGATAGCTTTGCCTGAACTCTGCTAACATTGGCAGAAGCCTTTGCAGAAGTTTCTGAGACAACTTCTAATTTGGTTCTCGTTTGTTTCAACGATACTACAGAATCAGAAATGGTCTCCTGTGCATCGCTTACCAGCGATGCAGCACCCCTTACCTTAGTCTCAGCCATATTAACGGCTTGACTTGCCGCATTAGCAGCATCAGATGCTTTAGAGACAAAAATATCTCTGGCATCAAATTCACGCCGTAGCGTGACCGAGACTTCGGTTGCTACTATAAAACAAATAATCAAAATTACTAAAAATAGCAACAACCTTTCATGTTTCCGTGACATCCTTTTGTGAAGGATGCCACGTATGTGATACGGACTACTCATATCACATCAACCTCCTTCGGTTTCTAATTTAGGCTAAAATGCCTATTAATTTATTATAACATGAAAATACAAATTATGCAACCCCAAAAGCTTTGGAATATACCTAAAAGGGTTAAATATAAATTCCAAAAGTTGGCATATATTGAAATAATTGGATATGAATACTAAAAGTTAGCATACACTTAAAGAATTAGATATAATTCCAAAAGTTAGCATATATTGAAATAATTGGACATGAATACTAAAAGTTAGCATACACTTAAAGAGTTAGATATAAATCCAAAAGGTTAACATATATTCAAAGGATTGGATATAAATACTAAAAACTTTAGAATACAGTAAAAGATTTAAAAGTCATAGAATATAAAAATAATTTAATACAAATCATAACATCTCGTCATAAAACGTGAATCCTAGCATATATTTATAAATAGACAATCATTATGCAAATAATGGAAAATTAGGAAAGGATATGTATAATGTTTTATACTCATTATGCTAGATTAAAATAATGGTTCAAAATATGCAAACAATTTTAAGAGTATTACCAAGGGACATTGCAAATAATTTAGATATTGAAAACATAGAAGAAATTAGATTAAGAACAAATAGAAATATGATTTTAAAATACATGAATAGAGAAGAAGTATCAGAATATATCCCAACTCAAAGGGATATTCTTGCTATATTGCAGATTTTTTGTGACAATTCCATATATTCATATCAAAGCCAAATCTGCAATGGATACATAACTTTAATGGGTGGTCATAGAGTGGGCATAACTGGCAATGTGGCAATGAAAGACGGAAAAATTAATAATATAAATTACATATCTTCGCTTAATATAAGGATTGCAAAAGAAATAATTGGAGCAAGTGACGAAATAATTAATGAAGTAATAGAAAACAACCAAATTAATAACACATTAATAATGTCTCCGCCGGGATGCGGAAAAACCACTATATTAAGGGATCTAATAAGAAATATAAGTAATCGTGGTTACACAATATCTTTAATAGACGAAAGAGGCGAAATAGCAGCTATGTATAAGGGAATACCACAAAATGATGTTGGATTAAGAACAGACATTATTGATAATGTCACAAAAAGCCTAGGGATGAGCATTGCCGTAAGAACCATGGCTCCTCAAATAATTGCAACTGATGAGATAGGAACAAATGAAGACATAGAAGCTATAAATTATGGAATATGTTCAGGGGTAAAAGGTATTTTTACAGCACATGGAAGTGATATTGAAGAATTAAAACTCAATAATTCGTTAAAAAAATTGTATGAAGAAAAAGTATTTAATAAAATCATTTTTTTAGAAAAAAAGGGAATTATGAAAAAAATTTATACACTAGATAATAATATGTATATTTCTGACGATGAAAAGTTAGCATAAATAAGCATTTCGTGAATATATTTTTATAAAATGAATTTACTTAAGATAAAGGAGCAAATATGATATTAGTTAAATTTATGCTTTTAATAGCAATTTTTGTAGCATCAACATTATTGGGAATTAAAATATCAAAAAAATACTCTTCAAGAGTCAAGGAATTAAAGGAATTTCAAAGAGCATTAAATATATTTGAAGAAAAAATAAAATTCACTTATGAACCAATACCAGATGTATTCCAAGAAATCTCTCAACATATAAAAGGAAATATTGGAAAAATTTTTGAAAATGCATCAGATGATATGAAAATAATGTCAGCAGGAGTGGCATGGGAAAAGGCAATAGACGAATCAAATACAAAGCTTACTAATGATGATAAAGAAGTAATAAAAGGATTAGCAAAAATGCTAGGAAAAACTGATTTGGACGGACAAGTTAACGAGATTAGACTCACTCTGAAGTTTTTAGAAACTAAGCTAAAAGAAGCGGAAGTGGAAAAAAGTAAAAATGAGAAAATGTATAAAACACTAGGTGCAACAATTGGACTAGCAATAGTTATAATTTTAGTTTAGATAAATTCTTCTTTTCGTGAAAACAATATAAATGTTGCATAACTAAAATTTCAGAAAGGAGTTTGTGAGAGTTAGATTCACATAATGAGAAAATGGAAATAGATTTGTTATTTAAAATTGCTGCAATAGGAATATTAGTAGCAGTATTGTATCAGGTTTTAGTTAGAGCTGGAAGAGAAGACCAAGCAATGATGACAACTTTAGCAGGACTTATTATTGTATTGTCAATGGTTATAAAGGAAGTAAGCGGATTATTTGATGTGGTAAGGACTATGTTTAATCTGTAAATGTTTATTATAATCTTAAGAATATTATAGTTTTTTGCACCTTGCAAAATCTCATAAAGAAGGGAACATTAAATGGATATTGTAAAGATAATTGGAGTCGGATTTATTGCATTAATAGTAATAATAATTCTAAAACAATATAGACCGGAATTTGCAATATATGCTTCAATTATAGCTGGAATAATAATTATTCTAATGGTTACAGATACACTTTCAGGAATCATATCAATGCTCCAAGATATTGCAAACAAAACGAATATAAATAGTGGATTTTTGCAAATATTGTTAAAGATTACAGGCATAGCCATATTGACAGAATTTGCAGTAAGTATATGTAAAGATTCCGGAGAATCAGCAATAGCTAGTAAAATAGATATAGGCGGGAAAATAGTAATTATATCAATGTCAATACCAATAATAAGAGCATTACTCGAAACAGTATTAAAAATATTACCTTAAATTAATACAAAAAGGGGTTATGGTAACTAATGAAAAATAAAGTTTTTATACTTATATTAATGCTCATGATATATGCACTACCAAATGTAAGCTTAGCAGCTGATTCAGAAAATGAAGAAGTAATAAGTTCACAAGAAAAATTATATGGAATAGGAACTTTTTTATCAGAAACGCAAAAATACACAGACGATATAGACATTTCAGAAATATTTAATTCAACTATATCAGGTAATTTGGACAATACAAAAATACTCAAATATATAGTAAACATTTTAGGAGACAATCTACGAGATGCATTGAAAATGATTTCAGGGATAATTGCAGTAATAATTATCCACAGCATTTTAAAAGTAATTAGCGAAAATCTAGGAAATGAATCTGTCGCAAAAATAGCATATTATATTCAATACATATTAATTGTAACTCTAGTAATGACGAATTTCTCAAGCATCATAACAGACATAAAAAACTCCATATTAGATTTAACAGCATTTTCAAACACACTAATACCACTGCTTACAACGTTAATGATAGCAACAGGAAATGTTGTATCATCACATATAATAGAACCAATTTTATTGTTAGTAATAACTTTTATAGGAAATTTTATTACAAATGTTTTAATACCAATAATACTAGTATCTACGGCACTTGGAATAGTTTCCAAAATATCTGATGAAACGCAAGTAGAAAAGTTATCAAAATTTTTAAGAAAAGGCTCAGTATGGGTATTAACAACAGTTTTAACACTATTTTTTAGTTTAGCGACAATAGAAGGCGGAATATCAAGTGGACTAGATGGGATGACGCTAAAAGCCGGAAAATCAGTAGTATCAAACGCAATACCAGTAGTAGGTGGCATATTGGGAGATGCAATAGATACAGTTTTAGGATATAGCAACATAATAAAAAATGCAGTCGGCATTGTTGGGATTTTCGTAATAGTATGTATATGTATTAAACCAATACTTAATTTAACGGCTTTAACAATCACATATTATCTAGGGGCAGCATTGTGTCAGCCAATAGCAGATAAAAAAATAGTAAAACTAATAGAAGAAATGGGCGGAACATTTAAAGTATTTCTAGCAATAATGTTTACAATTACAGCAATGTTGATTGTAGGAATAGCAATAGTTATGAAAATATCGAATAGCGGATTAATGTATCAATAATCTAAATGGAGTGTGAAATAAATGATAGGAAATATAAGCTCATGGGCACAAGGAATAATAATAGCAATAATTGTAGGATCAATAATAAAAATGATTTTGCCCGAAAATAAAAATAAAAAATATATAAATGTTGTAATAGGAGTTTACATATTATTCTCTATATTAAGTCCTGTAGTAGGCAAAAATATGAATATATCAGACTATAATTTAGAAGAATATCTAAATGTTGAAAATGGTGATTTACAAGAATCAAATAATATATATGACGACAACATAAAAAATATTTTTAAAAATAAAATAACAACAAACATAGAATCACAACTAAAATTAAAAGGATATAAAGCAAATAATATCGAGATTGAAATAGATGACAATTGTAATATTTTAAAAATAAGAATATCGGAAATATATGAAAATAAAACAGAAGAACAACATGAGCAAGATAAAAAGATCGTAGTAAATTCAATAACAACAAATGTGAATACAGTGGATATTGATATAAAACAAAAACCAGCAGAAGGCATGGCAACAAGCGATAAAAACGATTTAATAAAATATTTAAATGAAAACTATGGAATAGATAAAAAAAATATAATAATAGAATAAACATTAAGTAAAGGAAGGAAAATTTTGTGCATTTCGCAGACCAATCGTAGCGAAGGCAAGAAAGGCATGGCAAGTAAATATGTTTAATACAGAAAAACTAAAGAAAATGTTTACAGGAAAGAAAAAAACAGAAAATCTAATTACATTAGTAGTAATACTGATAATTACTGTTGTAGCAATTAATTATATTTGGAGCGATAAAGACAAAAAGACAGACAGTACAATGGAAAATAACACCAAAAAAGAAAGTGATGTAGTGAAGGTATCAGGAAATAATGTGGAAGACACACTTGAAATCAAATTAGAATCAATATTATCAAAAATTTCAGGAGTCGGAAAAGTAAATGTAATGATTACATATTCAGAAAGTAGTGAATTAAAGCCAATATACAACGAAGATTCAAGTGTAAGTAACACCAATGAAACAGATAGTAGTGGAGGAACAAGAACTGTAACAGAAACAGATTCGCAAAAAGAAATAGTATTTAAAGAAAATACAGACGGAAGTAGAGAACCTATTACGCAAAGCGTGATAAGTCCCAAAATAGAAGGAGCCGTCGTGGTTGCTGAAGGAGCAGAAGACACAAATGTAAAAGCAAATATAATCCAAGCAATAGAAGCATCCACAGGCTTAGCCACACACAAAATACAAGTTTTTAAAATGAATATAGAGTAAAGCAATAATAATTCTATAAGCAAATAGGCTTGGTAGATAAGAGAGCGAAAAAGAAAGGGTGGAAATCTGTATGAAAATAACTTTTATAAAAACAGGAAAAAGAGTAAAACCAAAGGAAAGTAAAGAGCAAAAAGACAATGTAAAAGAAAGTACCACTACAAACCGAATAAATAAACACACAAAAAGTAATAAAAAATTCTATGATGGAGAAATGTTTAAAACAGTATTTAGAAAGAATCAAATAGTATTGTTAACACTTGCATTAATGCTAGTTACAGCAGGATATATGAATTACAATAATAGTAATAATGAAGTAAATATACAATTAGCAGAATTAGGAGATGCAAAATTAGTAAGCACAAATGCAGTAGACAATGAAACACAGGGAAATGAAGCGGAAACAAATGGCAATGTGGTAGAAAATATAGTAGATACTAACGGTAATGTAGAAAACACAGTAAATGAGAATAATAATGAAAAAGAAAATGAAGAAACAAGTAATGATGCACAAACAAATACAACGCAAGTTAATAGTAAAGAAGTAGAAAATAGCTCAGATAATAAAGTAATAGAAACAAATAATGAAAATTCAAACCAAGATTACTACACACAAACAAGATTAGAAAGACAAACCATGTACTCACAAATGCTCGAAGCATACCAAAAAATATTAGAAAATGAGAAGATACCAAATGACCAAAAATCAATAGCATCTAATGAAATAAAAAATATAAATGATAGAATAAACGCAATATCAATAGTAGAAAATTTGATAAAAACAAAGGGATTTGAAGATGTAGTATTGTTAATAAATGATAATAATATAAATGTTGTGGTAAAACAAGCTAACAATTTAAGTGATGAGCAAGTAGCACAAATCGCTAATATAGTATCAAGAGAACTAAAAGCTGAAATTGAAGATATACATATAACAATGCACAAGTAAGAAAAATTTGTGTCACAATTTGCAGTTATGTAAAAGTTAAATGCAAATTAAAAAAAATGAAAAAATATTATAAATAAGTATTAAAATGTAACCAAAATGTAATATAAAAAAGGATAATAACAATTGAAAAAATAAAAATAATATGATAGTATAATAAAAGAAAAATAAATTGTAATAATAAAAAAATAATTAAAGGAGCAAACAAAAGATGAAAAAGCCTGAAAGCGTTGCGAGAGTACACACACACACACACACACAAATAATTTAAAAGTAATAGAAATAAATGGAAACATAGAAAATAAAGCTATGTATTTTAGTGAAAGCTAGAATACATGGCTTTTTTGACGTTGTAACTATAATACTTTAGATTAATAAAACAGATGAGAAATCAAGAATTGAAAGGAGATAAACAGATGATACAAGATAAAATGAGGGAAAGTAAATGGAACAATGAAAAAATGAAAAGATTAAAAGAGAATGGTGTGACTTTAGTTGCACTTGCTGTAACTATAATCATAATGTTAATCTTAGCGGGAGTTGTGTTAAATATTGCAATAGGAGATAATGGATTAATTGGTAAGGCAAAGCAAGCGGTAGATAAGTATGAAGAAGCCCAACAACAAGAAGAAGAAGGATTAAAAGATCTAGATGATAACTTAAGAGCACAACTAAAGGATGCAGGAGAAGAGGCAGATGCACCGCATAATGTAAATTGGGATACGAGCAAGGTAACACCAACATCAGACGGAAAAGGAAATGTAATACCAGTACCAAAAGGATTTTATTATGCAGGAGGAAATAAAAATACAGGATTTGTAATATCAGACGTAGCAAATGATGACTTAAATAATAGTAAGCAAGGAAATCAATTTGTATGGATACCATGTACAGCAGATGAATATGAGAGTGCTAAAAATGATGTAATGGATTGTAATTGGAGCCATGATGAAGACTATGAGAAAAACGGAAATAAATCAGGAACGGAAGAAAAGGGCGATGGATTGGCATGGAGAGATAATTATATAGAGAATGATATTACAAATATAAATGCAAAATATAACAATGGTGGTGCAGAGTCAGGCATAAGTGAAATAACTTCCAAATGGGAAAATAATCAACCAACAGTAGCAACAGAAAGTATCAGTAAATATGGAGGTTTCTACATAGCAAGATATGAAGCTGGAGTGCCAAGCAATGCAGAATTTTCTATTAAAGAAAATGATTTGACATACAAAAATGTGAGTAAAAGAGGAACAACAGATAAATCAGGATTAGACATGGTAAAAAATCTATCACCAGTAAGCAAAATGGGGGCACAAGTATGGAATTTCATAACACAACCAGATGCAAAGATAGTATCAGAAAACATGTACAAAAATGGAAGTAATGGAACAAGTGAAAGTGTAGGGAGTTATTTAGTAGATAGTCAAGCATGGAATCATATTTGCCATGTATTTGATAATATACTTGGAAAAAGTGATGAACAAAGAACTATAACCAATTCAACCAAATGGGGAAATTACTATAATAATACTACAACAGATTATACAAAGATAAAAGGATTATGGGCATGTCACAAACTCGATAAAACTTGGGAGATAGCTAAAACTTATGAAACTAGGACAATAACAGAAGCAGATAGATCAAATATATGTCATGTAGAATTAGCATCAGGAGCTAGTGATGATTTTAAGGTATATAATATATATGATATGGCAGGTAACGTATGGGAGTGGACCACATCACATAATATAAATGGTGATACTATGTATGTTAACCCACGAGGAGGAAGTTTTAAATATAATGGAGAAGATGCATCAGTCGTTCATGCAACTGGAAATGATTTAATAGAAAATAACTCAGTACATGTCGGTTTTCGAGTTGTACTATACATAAAATAGTAAGAAAAAATTCACCTATTGACAAATGTAAATGTTTTGTAGTATAATTAATAACTGTAAACCGCCTAGGTCGGGTAACTAAATTCTAGTTTACTAGATACCTTGTATTTATGCTTAGCGAGTCTTAAGTAAAAGGAGGTGCACACATCGTGTACGCAATAATTGAAAGTTGTGGAAAGCAATACAAAGTTCAAGAAGGAGACGTAGTATTCTTTGAAAAATTTGACGTAGAAGAAGGAAAGAAAATAACATTTGATAAAGTTGTTTTATTTTCAGACGGAAAAGATGTCAAAGTTGGAGCTCCTTATGTAAAAGGTTGTAAAGTTGAAGGAACAGTAGTTGCTCAAGGAAAAGGCAAAAAAATTATTGTTTATAGATACAAAGCAAAGAAAAACCACAGAAGAACACAAGGACATAGACAACCATATACAAAGGTTGAAATTAAATCAATCAAAGCATCAGAATAATATTTTGAGCAATTAAGTTACAGAATAGAATTAGATTATTAAAAGCTAATTGAAAAATAATTAAAAATCAATTGATAATTAATCTAAAATGCTTAAAAGATTAATTAAATAACAATTAAAATTAATTAAAAGGTAGGTGAAAGTAAAATGGCACATCATAAAGGTCAAGGTAGTACCGATAATGGTAGAGATAGTGAGTCAAAGAGACTTGGTATAAAAAGAGCAGATGGACAATTAGTTCAAGCTGGCAATATATTATATAGACAAAGAGGAACAAAAATGCATCCAGGAACAAATGTTGGAATCGGAAGTGATGATACTTTGTTCGCTAAAGTTACAGGAATAATGAAAGTTGAAAGACTTGGAAGAGACAAAAAGAAAATTAGCGTATATCCACAAGTAGAAAAAAAAGAAAGCAAAAAGGAAAAAGTACATCAATAAATTTTATAAAAGATATAACTAAAAATACACCATTGATTTAGATGATTCAAAACAAATTATTTAAATAATGGTGTATTTTTATGTATAATATATTTTTTGTTAAATATTTCTTCGGTCAACATAATAAATAATTTAATAATAAACGATCACATAATAAACAATTGTAGTGACAAATTAAACTCATATTATACAAGTCTATTAAAATTTCCAAAAGTATAATCTTCGCCAGTAAAAATATTTCCAGCTCTAACCGTATTAATTATATTATTTATTTCATCAATAGTTTCATCATATATACTGATTCGTGCAACATCAATATTAATATCATCAAATGGAATAGATAAGATTTTACTATTGTATACAGTTGTAATTGTCTGAACATTATCTTGATGAATTTTAAATTTATATCCAAGCCTGTCTTTCAAATAATATTTATTTTGCTTGCAAACAGTGTTACAAGTTGGATAGCATCTATTAGATTTGCCTAGAAAACAATATCCAATATTCATTAAAGGTATTCTTCCATACACGGTTAGCTCAGTTGGGAGAGAAGAGCTAAGCGCTAGATTTTTTAAAGTTTCTTTATCAAGCTCAGGGGATAGAGTAGCGACATTAATTCCAAGGCTTTTTAACACGTCTATGGTTGATTTATTAAATACATTTAATGTGTAATTACCAACAATTTCTATATTTTTATTAGATTGAGTAAGATTGTCTGTACGCGAAATATTATTTATTACGATTCCCTTTATATTATAGTTTTCAATAAATTCATCTAATCTGTTAAATGTAATATTTCTATAATTATCTTTCAAAATAGTTGGAGCACAGATATATAAATTGCCTTTAGTTTTTAGAGTATTTAAAATATCAACAAATCTTTTACTTAAAAAATATCTAATTGGAATATATATTTTATCAATATTTTGTAGCTTACTATAATCATAATCTGTGTAAATTTTATTCAAAAGTAGAGAGTAAAAGACTTTCTTTTTTGGATTTGATTTATCATTTTTTAGATAAGTTTCAGTTGAGTCATCTTCAAAATCATCGACTAAGTTTGTTCTATTTTGATAATAGTCATTAAATGAAATTATCTCTTCTTTTCTTTCAAAACGGCTAATAGCTTGATTAATTAAATCATCTAAGCAATCACGTCTTAAGCTATTAATTGCAGATATTTTGGGAATATATGTATTATCATCTAATATTACGCTTATGGTCTTAAATTCAAATGGTGTGTTAGTGGTTTTCTGAATTTGCTCAACAATCCTATCTCTGCTAATTGGATTGCTGATAGAATCAATTGGAATTAAATCAATCGATTTTTTTGATGACATTGAAAAATAAGCACCATCTTCTTTATCCAAAGAGTTAACTTCCATGCTAAGTGGCAGTCCCTTTTGTATAGTAATGATACAGCTTAAAGGAATTTTTTTATTTTCCTTATTTATGTATTCATAGATTTGTTTGCACTTCTCATAATCACTTAATTTGTAAATTTTATCACTAACTGATATGTTGCCTTTAATTCTGCCAATGGTTACTTTGTTACCACTATTTGCCTTTTTTATATTTTCTTTTTCAATCATGAGTTCAGAAACAGTATATTTATGCTCTTCATTTTCAACACAAACAGTATCATGTAAAGAAATTTCTTCTCGAGTATTGAAAGTAACCAAACCTTTAGAAGGATTATAATTAGAAATTTGACCTAAAAGAATACCAATGTTATTAGATTTTTTAGGGTAAACATAATCTTCATTAGGCTCATTATCAAGATTACCGTTAGAAAAACCGCCACGATTAAATACTTGCATAAGTTCCTTAACGTCATTTTCATCTATAATATAAGGCTCATTTTTTTCAGCCATATCAATATATTTGCGATAAATTCTTGTAACTGTTGCAACATATTCCGGAGTTTTCATCCTGCCTTCGATTTTCAAACATTTTACTCCAGCATTGATTAAATCAGGGATATATTTTAAACCACATAAATCTTTTGGACTTAATAGATAGCCCTTGTCTACGACTTTTTCTGTATCTTCTTGTGTTAGCTCGTAAGGAAGTCTGCAAGCTTGAGCACATTTTCCACGATTTCCGGAACGACCACCAACTAAGCTAGAAAATAGGCATTGACCTGAATAAGATATGCAAAGAGCTCCATGTATAAATGTTTCGATTTCTACATTAGAGTGTTTACAAATATATTCAATTTCGTGTAGTGAAAGTTCTCTAGCTAAAACAACTCTTTTAAATCCAAGTCTTTCAAGCTCTAAAACTCCATGCAAATTATGTGCAGACATTTGCGTGCTAGCGTGAATATTCATATTTGGAAAATTATCAATTAAGTATTTAGCAAGACCAAGGTCTTGAACAAGTATTGCATCAACTCCTAGAGAATAAACGTATTTAGCTAATTCGCTAGCTTCTTCAATCTCGTCATCTTTAAGCAAAGTATTTAATGTAAAATTGACTTTAACATTACGAAGTTTTGCGTATCTAATAGCTTCACGCAATCCGTCTTTATCAAAATTAGAAGCACTAGCTCTAGCATTAAATAATTCGCCACCCAAGTAAACACTATCAGCTCCATTTTGGACAGCAGCTTTTAAACAATCGAAATCCCCAACAGGAGAAAGTAATTCAATTTTAGACATTTAGTAGATTCCTTATATATAAATTTAGGTTTTTGAAAGGATGCCCATAAACCTTAATAAAGATATGTTACAATCATACTAGATATGCTCATTATAATTATATCTATCTTATTTTTACTATATTGTAACACAAAATAAAGAAAAAGCATACTATATGTTATAAAAAAATAAGGTGTTATACATATTTTATTGACGCCATTAAAAGGGAGGTATAAAACATGGGCGATAATAATTGTTGCTGTGGTAGAAACAATGGTGGAAATTTTTTAGATGATTTATTTGGCAATGGTAATACCGAGATATTACTATTTTTAGTTGTTTTCTTGCTGTTATTTACAACCTATGGAAGAAATAATATTTAGTAAATTATTTGGTTAGTTAAAATTCTACATTAACATCAGATGAAAAGTTTAACATTAAATGAAATAAAATTAAAAAAATATGGAAAAATGTTAAATTATGTGATATAATAGATATAGGCAACTATTTATAATCTAATTAATATCCATAACATCGAAAGGAGTGCAGAAAATGAAAGAATTTTGGAGAAGGATAGCAAGCATGGAGACTGGACGGTGTTCAGCTATTCTAGGATATATTCTATATCACGGATCTGTGATATTAGGATTATATCTCCTATTGGTGACATTCGGAATTAATCCGATGCGCCAAGTGTTTAAAATACTCGATTCTGATGAATCGAGAAAAGGATTCTTAATTTTTTTACAATTCTGTAAATTCTTCATAGGCTGGTTTTATACCTTAGGCGGAGTCTATGTAATAAGAGTTGTCGGCTCCTGCCTAATGGAAGGAGATTGGGTATTAAGAAGAAGGCACAGAAAATAGGCAAATGCCATGTGCCTAAAGACCGTATAACTGATACAAGGTTATGCGGTTTTTATTTTTGGCTAAATGCCTTGTATATGTAGTATTACAAGGCAAAATTAACTTTTTTCAAATATATTGCATAAAATACACAAATATGATAAAATAATTTATAATTACAAATTCAAAATTGAAGAAAGGATTGCAGGAATATGGATGATATTAAAGCAATTTTAAAAGCAAATAATCAAGAACATTTAATTAAATATTTAGAAAAATTAGATGATGATAAAAAAGAAAAATTTATAAAAGAAATAGAAGATATAGATTTTGAACAATTACATGAATTGTACCAAACAAGTATAAGAAATGTGGATAAAGCAATAGAAGGAGTAATCATAGAGCACGTCCCTTTTGTGGATAAATACAAATTAGAAGAAGATAAGTATAAAAGTATCGAAAAAACAGGAATAGATAATATAAAAGCAGGTCAATATGCTGTAGTAACCATGGCTGGGGGGCAAGGTACAAGACTTGGACATAATGGACCAAAAGGTACATTTATGCTAAATATCAAGCCTGAGCCAAAGTATTTGTTTCAAATAATAGCAGAAAATTTGCAAAGAGAAAATAAAAAATATAACATAACTCTTCCATGGTACATAATGACAAGTACAGAAAATAATGAAAAAACAGTTGAATTTTTTGAAGAGCATAATTTCTTTGGGTATCCAAGAGAAAATGTTAAATTTTTTAAACAAGGCAACTTGCCTTTATTAAGTGAAGAAGGAAAAATTTTGCTTGATGAAAATTATGACATCAAGCTTGCATCAGACGGTAATGGAAGTATATTCAAATCAATGAAAAAAGAAGGAGTACTCGAAGACATGAAGCAAAGGGGAGTACAATGGATTTTCATTGGAGCAGTTGATAATGCACTTCTAAATATGTGTGATCCTGTATTATTAGGACTTACAATACAAGATAAGAACGAAACTGGCTCAAAGTCAGTTGTAAAAGCAAATCCACATGAAAGAGTAGGAGTATTTTGCAAAAAGGACAATAAACCAGCAGTTATTGAATACACTGAACTTCCAACAGAAATGGCAGAAGATACAGATGAAGAAGGAGAGCTTTTATTTGGAGAATCACATATAATGTGCAATTTGTTTAGCTTAAAGGCACTAGAAAAAATTGCAGAGCAAAAGCTTCCATATCATAGTGCACATAAAAAAGCAAATTATATTGACGAAAATGGCAATTTGGTTAAGGCAACAGAGCCAAATGCGTACAAATATGAAGCATTTATATTTGACGGATTCAATTATTTCGATAATATATCAATATTAAGAGGAAGAAGAGAAGAAGATTTTGCACCAATAAAAAATGCAGAAGGCATAGATAGCCCGGAAACAGCAATAAAATTATACAATAGTTATTGGAAATTAGATTAATATAAAAAGAGCAGTATTTAAGAAATTACTGCTCTTTTTGAGTGTGCATTAGAATCATGCTCTTCACTAGGAAGCATGTAGTCAACTAAACCATAAACCAAAGCTCCTAAAAAAAGTGAAAGGAAGGAAAGCATGTATCCAATAGCAAAGTATTGAACTAAAAATAGTGCAATTGCCGCTAAAACGAAACCAATGATAAATTTAATAAAAGGATGATAATAAAGTTTTGTAGAATTATCAATTAGAAAATCAATTACATTTAAAGCTACAACAGCAATAGCTAAAATCCAAATGTTAGAAGTTGTAAATCCAGGAGTAAAAAATGCAGTAATACCTAAAACTAATAAGCTAGTAATCAATCTGCCAATAAATTGAATCGATCTATTCACTTTCATAATAAAATTTTGTCCTTTCCAATTAAAATCATTTCCATTTCAATTTAATAGAATTATTTCCAAAAATTATAAATATATACTCATAATGCTGTAAATAATGGGAACAATACATAAAGATACTTATGAATAGCAAAAATGAAAGGAATAAAATTTATGTTAATAACGTTTGTAAGGTCAATATTTTTATATATTATTGTATTGTTAGTAATGAGAATGATGGGGAAAAGGGAGATAGGTCAACTCCAGCCATTTGAGTTGGTAATATCAATTATGATAGCAGATTTGGCATCTATACCAATGTCAGATTTAGGAATACCAATATTTAATGGAATAGTGCCAATACTAGGATTGCTAGCAATGCACATGATAATATCTTTTTTTAATTTAAAATCAATACGATTCAGAAGTATAACTTGTGGAAAGCCTAGAATATTAATTTATAGGGGAAAAATAGATGAACAGGCATTAATAAAAGAAAGATTTACTCTAAATGAACTTCAGGAAAGATTAAGAAATAGCAATATATTCAATCTAGGAGATGTAGAATACGCTATTTTAGAAACAAATGGAAATATATCAGTTGTGCAAAAGCCTGAAAAGAGAACAGTAATACCTGAAGACTTAGGAATCCAACCTGAATATGAAGGAATCCCTTATGAATTAGTATTAGACGGAAAAATAATGTACGACAATCTAAGAAAATTAGGAAAAGATTATAAATGGCTCACAAAACAGGTAGAAAAATTTAATACTACCCCAGAACATTGCTTAATAGTCACAATAGACGGTAAGGGAAATTTCTTCTGTCAAGAAAAAGAACAGAAAAAATAAAGTATATGGAATCATAGTAAGAAAGGAAAGAGATTATTTATGAAAAAAGAACTTATAATAACAATAATTATTGTTATTGTTATAATAGTGGCAGGAATTGCAACGCAAAATAATACAAAAAAGATAATCGGCAATTTTTCAGATATGCTAGAAAATATAAAACATGAAATATTGCAAGAAGAAAAAGAACAATCAGAATACAACGAGACAATTAATAACATATATGAACAATGGCTGGAAAATGACCAAGGGCTGTCAATATATTTAGAACATAACGAATTAGAAAAAATAACAACAGAATTAAGAGAAATAAAAGGATCAATAGAAGTAGCTCAAATAAAAGAAAGTGTAGCACATATAGAAACTTGCCTAGCAACATTAGAACATTTAGAAGACAAGCAAGCATTTAATTTGAAAAATATATTTTAGTCATTATAATGATTAATAGACAGAAAATACTTATATGCAGGAAGGTATGAATAATAATTATTCTAACTTAAATAATGTTTTGCCAAATATAAATGGATATTCAAGCACACGAAATTGGTAAAAAACTTTTAATAGTTTAGGCAAATTAAAATTAAATAAAAATGTCATCAACTGAAAAGTCAGACGTAATTATGACAAAAATGTAATATAAAAAATGCGTAAGTAAAAAATAAAATTTACGCATTTTTTGTAATTTTTTGAAAAAACATATTGACAATACCATAAAATGGTAATATAATACAATAAAATGAACTGGTAATATATGTTATTAAAATTGGTATTACTCAAATAAATTATTTTTTAGATAAGTAAATATTTAATTTTTATAAAAATATTTGAATATTTTTATAATCTATTCATTTGATTCTTAAATAAAATCATGGGGACAATTTAATTTAAGATAATGGTTAATTAATTTCGTCAAGTGAAAAAGTAAATACAAGTTGTAAGAGAGATCAATTAATTTAAGATAATTTTTAAAATTTAACTTGAAAAAGTTAACTAAAAATCGTATAATAAGAAAGGAGAGAAAAATA
>CANQJG010000013.1 GCA_947624185.1 uncultured Clostridia bacterium
AAATTAATCTAGAACTTTCTTTTACAATTTTTTATTACCTTTTAAAACTGGAATTTAAATTTTCACTTCACGAAAAATGAATATGTTTTTAGATTACTTTATATTGCCTTCTTTGTATTACTTTTATATTACATTTTTTTAATATTGCTGTTATATTATTTTAATGCCTTATAGTGTATAATATTTGTATCTAAACAAAAGAAAGGAAACTCTTAATGAATTCAATTGAACAAGAACTAGAGAAAAACGGAATTAAGGTTATATGTCCAATTAATACCTTTAATATCAATGAAATAGCAACTTATGTTGCTAGACTTTTGTGTTCAAAATTTCCTGATTTTCATTTAAATTATAATGATATGTTTAACCGTATCTCTAGACTTAATATGTACATTGCTGATATGCCTTCAGGTATGTCAGATGCTTGTTATTTCTACAAAAATGAAACTATTTATTTTAGAAAAGGAATTAGTTTTGATGATATAAAAAGACTTTCTTTTCACGAAATAGTTCATCATTTTCAAGAAATTAAAGATTCTAAGGGCGTGCTTCGCAGACTTGGTTTATGTACTTATTTGAAGGTAAAATCTTATGGTGCAGCTCTTAATGAAGCTGCTGTGCAACTTATGTCTTCTTTTGCTACAAATGAAGCTCGTGATACTGTTACATATTATGGTATTACTTTACCAACAGATAGTCCTTCATATTATCCGCTTCTTTGCAATTTAGTTAAGCAAATCGGCTATTTGACTGGTTTTGCTGTTTTATTTGAAAGTACATTTTTTGCTAATAATTCTTTCTTTGATAAATTCAAATTTTTATTTGGAGATAATGAAGCTTTTAAGATCCAGCAAAATTTTGATAAATTATTAGAAATTGAAGAAAAAATTATAAAAATAAATATAAAAATTCAGACTAAAGATATGTCTTATTTGAAATTTAAAAATGCTACAGATTCAATTAATCGCTATAAATCTCAAATACGCAAGACATTTTTGGATACACAAAACTTAATTCTTACTACTTATTTTAATAATAGAATCAAAGAAGTTCGTACTGCTAATGAGATTGAAAATTATAGAAAGCAATTATCTAGCTTCAGTAGTCTTGTTGGTTCAGCTGAGAATTATACATTTTTCAATGATTTCTATATTTCTAAAATGGCTGAAATTGATAAAAAGTATGAAGCACTTACTGGAAATACAGAAATTGCAATTGTTAAGAAATCTGCATTTTCTACATTATTTAGCAGTATACGTAATCTATTTTCTAGAAGCCACTCTCAATTAGAGAATAATATAAATTAATATTTTTATATAATCCAAAAAATAAGAGTTCACTTTTCTAGTGTCCACTATACAGGAATCACTTCAATATTAACTCTTATTTTTTTTTGCCATTTTGAACACTCCTTCCTAAACGTATAAAATCTACGCTTTCGTGTCCAAATTCTATCTTAACACCATATTTTCAATATATTAACCATTTTCACACATTATTTATTTTAATATATTATTCGTTTTCATATATTGCATTTATCTATTTTACATAAATATCTGGATTCACGTATTCTCCGTCTTTTAATATTTCAAAATGCAGGTGACTTCCATCTGCTGTTTCAAAAACTGCAGAGTTTCCAACAGTTCCAATTGATTGTCCTTGTGCTACTACATCTCCTTCTTTAACAAATTCACTACTTAAAAGGCTTGAATATACTGTTTGGAATCCGTCACTATGTTCTATAGTTATACTTAAACCATATCGTGGATCTTCCTTTATATATTTTACAGTTCCAGCTGCTGATGCTTGTACTACTGTTGTTTTATCTACCTTTATATCAATTCCCCTATGTGTTATCCACTCTTGCAAAGTGTTTGAATATATCAAACTGTCCATTGAATAATTTGTAATTGTTTCTCCTTGGACTGGTTTTATAAATTGTTCTTGTACTTTTTGTTCTACAATTTTATTTTCTTCGCTTGTATTATCTCCATTTTGTTCGGTTGATGTTTGTTTAGTTTCATTTTTTGCTTGTTCTCCATTTTCGCTTACAGCCACTTTATTAGTTTCGTTTTTTAATACTGATTCCACAACATTTCCATTAGTTTCATATATCTCATTTGATTCAATATTATTGGCTGTTTCATTTTGCATCTCATTTACAGTTTTACTAAGTTCTGAACTGGCTTGTTCTAAAATAGACGGACTTATATCGTTTCTATTTGTTCTAGTTTCTCTTGCTAACTTTTCTTCATTTGCTGATAGAACAATTGCAATTAATAGCAATACAATGGATACTATAAATCCAACTATGCTAAACCATTTTTTATTGATAACACTCTCTTTTTTATTCTCTTCTCTCATATATATCCTCCCAAAAAATTTCTTATTTAAATTATTTCCATTTTTTAGGCATATATACATGTGAGTTTCAAAAACCTAATGAAGTTTCTTATCATGCTGACATAGTTACTGTTTTTGTTTACTATTTATCACAGATCAACAATTTCCACTCCTGTATAAAAATGTTTTATTATTTCTTCATAATTACTTCCTTGCTTTGCCATACTGTCTGCACCAGTTTGGCTTAAACCAACACCGTGCCCATATCCAGTTACTTGGAATTTAATATTATCTCCTTCTATTGAAAATAGAAAGTTTGCTGATTTAAGGCCTAGCAAATTTCTCATTTCTACACCTGATAAATTTAAATTGCCTACTTTGATATTTTTTACTCTATTTGATTCAGTATATTCAGTTATTTCAATGCAATTTCCTTGTGAAAAATCTATGGCAAAATCTTTATGTTTTTCTAATATTTTACTTTTAAATTCTTCTTTTGTGAGTACAACTTCTGAGCTATACTGAGAATACGCTTCTTCTCCTGAAGTGGCAACTGATTGTAAATATGGATAGTTAGTCCCACCCCATACTTCTGCTGGAGTTTCAGTCATGCCACCACTATTTGAGTGAAAAAATGCGTCAATTACTTCTCCATTATATGTAATTATCTTTCCTTTTGTTGAGTTTACCGCCTTTTCTATCTTAGCCCAATTTTCTTCTCTTACATCTTCTTCCCATTTTGCTAATCTATCTTCCTTCGTAATCCATGCTTGGCAACAACCCGAATCATCACATATATCCGCTTCTTCATGTTTCCTGCCGTTCTTTATCATGTAAATTGTATATGTCCTTGCAACTATTGCTTGTGCATTTAAAGCTTCTTGTTCAAATGTTACAGGCATTTCGCTTGATACGACTCCTAACAAATAATCGTCAAGTGCGATTTCTTCTACCCAATTATCATTTTTGTGTAGCAATTTGATTGTGGAGTAAGCTTTGTAGTCATATTTTTGCTCTTCGCTTGATTTTTCTATCTGCATGGCATTTTCTTCTGTCTCAACATTTTGTTCTTCTGCTTTGGCTGATGTATACAAAGTTGTGTGTGAAAATAACATTGGTATCATAAAAATTAACATTATAAAACCAATAAATAATAATATTATTTTTTTCATTATGCTTCTTTCAATTCCTTACTTAAATTTTCTAAAACTTTCTTTTCTATTCTTGAAACTTGAACTTGGCTTATTCCAATAATGTCAGCTACCTTTTTTTGTGTTTGACACTTGTAATATCTTAATAATATAATCTTTTTTTCGCGTGGTTTCAAATTATTAATACATTGCTTTAGTGCTAATTTATTGACTATTATTTCTTCATTATTTTCTTTTGAGCTTAGTTTATCAATTAAAGGAATCTCATCATCATCTGATTTATCTTCCAATGACCTTATGCAATTTTCTGAATCTAATGCAAGAGCTATCTCTTCCTTATCTACATTGAACATTTTTGCAAGCTCTTCAATTGTAATATTCGGATTGTTTCTTTGCTCTAAAGCTATCTTTTTTGAGATTTCTTTAATTTGCCTTGAAATTTTAATTGGTCCATTGTCCCTTAGAAATCTTTTAATTTCTCCTATTATGTAAGTTACTGCAAATGTTGATAACATTACATTATATGAGAAATCAAATTTCTGTACTGCTTTAATAAATCCTATTGCACCTATTTGGTATAAATCGTCAAATTCATATCCCCTATTTTCAAACTTCCTAGCTACATTTATAATTAACCCTTTATTTTCTAAAACAAGTTCATTAAGCACATCCTTATTTCCTTGCTGTGCCTGTAATATTCTTTTCTTTAGATTCTCTTCCATGAAGCTTCTCCGTCTTCTGTATTTGTTAACTCATCTTCCTGCTGTTTTGGCTCAATTTTCTTTTTCATTTTTACCTTAGTACCAAAACCAAGAGCTGATTCTACTTTTATTTCATCCATAAAACTTTCCATAATTGTAAATCCCATACCTGATCTTTCTAAATCAGGTTTAGAAGTATATAGCGGTCTCATTGCTATTTCCACATCTTCAATTCCTTTTCCACTATCTGAGATTTCTATCTCTATAGTATTTATGTAAATCTTTACTTCTATCTTAACAGTTCCTTCTTCGTCTCCATAACCATGAATTATGCTATTAGTAACTGCTTCTGAAACTGCCGTTTTTATGTCTGACAATTCATCTATTGTCGGATCCAGTTGTGCGACAAATGCTGCGACAGCTACTCTTGCAAAAGCTTCGTTACTGGTTTTGCTTGAAAATTCTAATTTCATTTCATTATCACATAACCCCTTCATTTTCTTCTTCCTCCTCATCAATTATTGTAATAATCCTTGATACACCGCTCATATCAAATATTTTTTTCATCCTTTTGTTTACATTAATTATCTCAAAATTTCCACCTAACATTTTGACTAGCTTGTATCTTCCAAGCACCATACCAATTCCTGAGCTATCCATGAACGTAATCCCACTACAATCTAATATGACTTTTTGTGGACTATACACTTCAATCTCATTATCTAGCTTTCTTCTAAGCTTGTCTGCTGTGTGTTGGTCAACTTCTTCAGTTATCCTTAAAATTAATGTTTTACCTTCTTTAACATATTCTGAAATCACATCTTTCCTCCTTTGCATTTTTTATTTTTTATAATATTAAACATGTTATTTTTATGTTTCTGTATATTACATTACATCATTTAAATATTAAAAAATGTTATTTTTTTGCACCTTGCTGTCGCAAATTCCATTATGCCTTCATGGCTTTGCAATTAATTTACTTCATAAGGCTTACATAATGCCATTCGGCGCTTGTATGAAATTTGCTTCATTCGCCCTACGCTAACGCTTCGGTTGGGCGCTGCGCGGTGCTACAACCATAACATTTTTTATATTTAAATAATGATATATAATTATAGACTAAACATGAAAAGAGACTATACATATTATAGTCTCTTTTTACAATAATTTCCATAGGAATTTTTGTCATTTTATAAGAAGTTTACGACAAAATTTTCACATTTATTTTGTTCCTAAAATCTTTCTATTTTTCTTCTACATCATCTAAATTAAGCTCTACGTTATATATTTCAAAGTCTTTGTCAATTATTTTTGTTTCTAAATTTTCTATAAATAGGGTTGCCTTAAAATCTTTGATTGATCTTTCTATTGCATTTTTAAGTCCTTCACTTACTCCAACAGATAGATTTTTTATAGGAGTTTTCAATGATACATTGTTGTTAGTCTTTTCTCCCCTTGCTCTACTTATTATGTCTACCATTTGATCTCCATATTTTACTTCTTCTGCGAAGTCAAATTCTAATGGTTTTATTTCTGTTAGATGTATTGATTCGCTTGTATGATATAGCTCTTGGAATATTTCTTCTGTTATAAATGGGAAGAAAATGCTAAAGTCTTGCAATATCTTATATAGCAATGTGTATACTGTTTTTTGTCCGCTATATCTTGCTTCTTCTCCAAATTCTTCAGGTCTATATAATCTGTGTTTTACTATTTCAATGTAATTGTCGCAGAACTCCCAAAAGAATTTTTCCAAGATATTTAGAGCCAAGCCTACTTCATACTCATCTAAATATCCTATAAACTGCTTTTCCATTTCTTGAAAACGTCCTAATATCCATTTGTCAACATATTCATAATCGCTAAATTCTCTATCTTTATAATCTTGTAAATGCATTTCAATAAATTTAGCAACGTTCCATATTTTATTTACTAATTTCTTTCCACGAAGTAATGTCTCTTCACTAAATATAATATCAGTTCCAAGTCTTCCAGTACCTGCCCAATATCTAACAACATCTGCTGAATATTGATTAATTACATCTATTGGCTCGAACTTGCTATTTCCTTTGCTCTTACTAATTTTCTCGCCTTTGCTAGCCATAACAAATCCTGAAATCATAACATTGTCCCATGGTCTTTGTCCAAAATGATAGAAATTTTTTACTATTGTATAAAAATCCCATGTTCTTATAATTTCACTTGCATTTGTTCTTAGACTCATTGGTTTTAGTATATCTTCGTAATTGTCTTCTTCTCCATATCTCATATTAATAAGTGGAGTAACTGAAGATGTTGCCCATGTATCCATTATATCTTTTTCCGGTACGAACTCTGTGCAACCGCATTTTGGACATTTGTCTATTTTTGGACTATCTACCAATGGATTTACTGGTAGATCTTCTTTTTTCGCAAAAATTGGTTCACCACAATCTTTACAATACCATACTGGAAATGGAACTCCAAAATATCTTTGTCTTGATATACACCAATCCCAAGCTACATTGTTTACCCACTCATTATATCTAGCGTGCATATAATCAGGATGCCAATTTATTTCATTTCCTATTTTCAAAAAGTCTTCCTTGTGATTCATTAAATCAATAAACCATTGTTTCATTACAGCATATTCAACTTCTTTGCCACATCTTTCATGTGTTTGAACTTCATGCTCTAAATCTTCTATTTTTACTACAAATCCGCCAGCTTGTAAATCTTCTATAACTTTTTGTCTTGCATCTTTTATCTTTAATCCACCATAGTTTGGTACTTCATCTGAAATTCTTCCGTCATCAGTAAAGATATATTTTAATGGTAAATTGTATTTTTTCCACCACTCAATATCTGTTTGATCTCCGAAAGTACAGCACATAACTACTCCTGTACCTTTTTCACTATCTACTTTTTCATCTCCCATAATTGGAACTTCTACGTCAATTACAGGAATATGTGCAGTTTTACCAATTAAATGACTATGTTTTTCGTCATTTGGATTAACAAAAACAGATACGATGGCAGGTAAAAGTTCAGGTCTTGTTGTAGCAATTGTAAATTCTTCGCCGTCTTCGACTGTTTTAAAATTAATAAAATTAAATGTAGTTTTTACTGTTTTTGTTTCAAGTTCTGCTTGTGCGATAGAAGTTCTACACTCATTACACCAAAGAGCAGGGCTCTCCTTGTGATAACAATGCCCTTTTTCTATCAAATCCAAAAAAGATCTTTGACTTATCTTAATTGTTGAAGGTGCAACTGTTTTATAATGAATACCCCAATCTGTACTAACTCCCAATCTACTGAATAGATTTTGGAATTCTTCTTCAAATTTATCAGTAGTTTCATAGCATAGCTGTGAAAACTTTTCTCTTCCTATCTCGTGAGCTCTTTTTCCTTGCTCCTTTTCAACCAATCTTTCGCTTGGAAGTCCATTGTCATCAAAACCAAAAGGATAAAAAATATTGTATCCTCTAAGTCTTTTATATCTAGCAAGCATCTCTGTTTGCGAATATGAAAAGACGTGACCAATATGGATTTTTCCATTAACTGTTGGAGGTGGTGTATCAATAGAATACACTTTTCTTCCATTTGGCTTGAATTCATATATTTTATTATCTTTCCAATATTTTAGCCATTTTTCTTCTTTTTCATTTGCATTATATTTTTTATCTAACATTTTTAACCTCTTTCTTTTTATTCAACAATTTAGTTTGAGTACTAATTTAACTTTCAATTTCTATTTCTATGCTAATTTAAGTTTTCATCACTTTCAATTCTTAAATTTAAAATTTTCTCATTTTAAATGCTTATTTACTTGTTAATTTATCTTTCCACTTAGCACACAGAATATTACTCCACAAATTATACATAATATTAAACCAATAACTTTAATAAATTTTGCAACCTTATTCTTGTCCGCTGAACTAAAAAAGTTTTCCCCAATTTTTCTTGCATCATAAATTGCTGTAACACTTATTGCAATTATTATTAATAAAATTATTTTCATTTTAAAGAACCAATCCTTTTCATTTATAATTGTCACTGAAAACTATTTAATATCTTAGTTATAAAACGTAACACTAAATTTATTTTCAAATTCTTCCCCTGGTGCTAAAGTTATCATATCAGGCTTTTTAGCAAACACATTAGAACTATGAATCCTGTCAGCAGTTGACATCCATGGTTCTAAACATATAAAAGGTGCTCCCGGTTTTGACCAAATTCCAAGATAAGGCCAACCTGTAAAATCCATTGTAAGTATAGTCTTGCCTGTTCTTTTATTTTTTAAGCTTATTACTTTGTTTTGAATACCTTTCATGATTATTGCATCATTTTCAAAAGAATTTCCGTCTAAAAGTATTATCTTTTCATTTATTAATATATTTTTGGCATATTCGGTACCGACGAGCCCGTCAATCAAATACAAGAAATGAGCCTTTGGTTCCTTATCTTCAAACTCTAAATAATAGTTGCCCCTTTCCAAGTCATCTTGGTCAATCTTAAATGCAGGATGTGAACCCAATCCAAAAGGCATATTTGTCGTTCCCGTGTTTATTACTTTATATATGAATATCAGCTTATTTTCTTCCTGTCTGTATGTATTATAAAGTTCAAATTCATAAGGATATCTTGCCATAGTATATTTATTACTTTTCAAAACATACGAGTGAAAATGGTCAAGCTTGGTTACCGGCTCATATTGTAAATCCCTTGCAAATCCATGTTGGGAAATCTCAAAAGTTCTGCCATTTATTATTGTCTGATTTCTTTTTAATTTACCCACAATTGGAAAAAGCACTGGTGCATGTCTTTGCCAATAAACTTTTCCGTTTTCGTCTCTTACATTTTCTCCTTGGTGTATCTTTTCTATTCCTTCTAGTTTAAAACTAACAAGCTCGCCTCCAAAGCTACTTGTTGTCATAAGAGCTCCCATGGCTAATTCCTTTCTCTGTCCTACTTATAATCTATACTTTTTTCAAATTTTAAATAATAGATACCTAAGGACTTATTTTGTAAATATTATATTATCTTTTGGGCAAAAAATCAACATTTTATCTCATTTTTCTGTAATACTTTTTCACTTGACGATGCTTTTTGCAATTCTCATGTAAATTGCATTTAGCTTTACACTTGACTAGCTTACAAGAAAAATCATAGTTTAAGCACTTTTCATTAATATTAGGTGCTAAAACTATGATATATAATATATTTTAGATTAACAAATTATTTTTTTATTGAAAGAATTTTAAATTGTGCAATACCAACTGGAATATTAGCACTTACTATATCTCCTTTTTTTGCACCCAAAAGTGCAGCTCCAATAGGAGATTCATTTGATATTTTGTTTTGAGCTAAATCAACTTCTGTTGAACCAACTATAGTATATGTCACATCTTCATCAAATTCCATATCATGAACCTTAACAATATTACCTATTTGAACAGTTTTAGTATCTATTTCAGACTCATCTATTATTTTAGCATGTCTCAATTTATTTTCTAACTCTAATATTTTGTTTTCATTGGCTTCTTGTGCAGATTTAGCTTCATCATATTCAGAATTTTCAGATAAATCACCATATCCAAGAGCCACTTTAATTCTTTCTGCTATTTCAGTTCTTTCAACTGTTTTCAATTGCTCTAATTCTTGTTCTAATTTTTCATAACCTTCTTGGGTTAATATAACTTCTTCACTTTCCATTTTTTCTCTCCTTTGCATATATTTTTGTAATATAATTTAGCTAACTATATGCGTTGTAGCTATTTATATATCAGTTACTATATATTAATCCAAAGTTTATAATTTGTCAATATATTTGTGTAAATTTTTTACAAATTCTATCTAATTTCAAGGTCTTCACTTAACGAAATTCTATCCAATTTTTCCTTCTAGCTTATTAATTTTTTAACTCTATTAAATTCTTCATTATTTATAATTCTTTCGCCAATCGCCTGACCTATCGTAAACTTATTCATCATAATATATTTTCTAACTAAATCGTACTTGCCTATTTTAATCATTTCCGCTTCTATCAACTTATCTTTTTCAAAATTTTCATACTCGCCAAATACTCTCATTATCTTTTCTGTATCAACTTTTATTGCTTTAATGTATATACCCTCGAACCCCTTGCTGGTCTTTAAACTCTTCGAAATATCAACCACTATCATATTGCGGTTTGTTACATATCCTTTAAAATCTTTGAAGTCAATGTTTATCACTATATTTGCCATTTTAAGTGATTTTCTCTTGTTGTTATTTACAGTAATATAAATTCCTTCATTTTCAAGCTGTTTTTCAAGAATTAAGTATCTGCTATTCTCCGATATGACATTAACAACCTTTATGTATGAGCTTAAATCTCTGATGATTTGTACATTTTCATTAGAAAAATTATTTACGCAAATAAATATTTCTTCTATTTTTGGATTAATTAGTTTGAAACAATATTGAGTAACTTCTGGAAGCATGTATTTAAGTGCAAAATTTCCCTTCAAAGTTGGATAATCAATTTCTAATCCCTTTTCTTCAATTATGTAATCAATTCTATCTCTTTTAAGCATATTGATTAATTTACTTTTTGACTTGTCATTTAGCTTTGAAATATAATAATTTTCTTTATTATATCTATCTTTTCTAACACAGTTAAAAAATAATCTCATCTTATATTTTATAACATTAAAAAGCCCTTCTTTAGGCTTATCCAATTTCACATATCCTAAATTCAAAATAATCACCTGATATATTATATTCAGGTGATTACCGTTTTATGATTATTGCTCTAATTTAATTTTTCATCAACTATGTCCCATATATCTTCGTTTTCTCTGTCCTTCTCCCAAAATCCAGCTCCTGCCAAATCGTATTTATTTACTAAATCAAGTTTGCTACTAATTGAATCTTCATCTTCTATCCACATTTTGCAAATTGCATTATCTTGAGTATATTCAATATAATTTTGTTTCAAATTATCATCCCATGATTTTGTAGCATTTGAAGGTATGTTTATATCTTTCATGTTTACTACTTTACTGCTCAATTTTCCTTCTTTTTCAGTCCATAATCTTGTGTAGAATGGCATTGCCAATATTATTTTATCCTTAGATATTCCTTCTTGTCCTAAAAATTTGTTTATGTTTAGTTCTACCCAGTCCGCACCCGCAATTGTTCCAGCAGTTTGACTTGATGCAGTATTTTGATCATAACCCATGAAAACCACATAATCTGCCACTTTTCCTATTGTATTTCTATCATAACAAAGTGACCAAGTATCTGATCCATCAGGTGCTGTTAGCAATACACTAAGTCTCATACCGATTTCTCGCAATCTCGGTGCCAATTCTATGATAAATCTTGAATAATTATCTTTATCTGACATATTCATATTTTCAAAATCCACATGGATGCCTTGTACATCAATTTTAGTTAGCTCACTTATTATATTATCAATTAGATTTGACCTAGTTTCAAATGTAGACAGAATTTTTGAAACAGCATCTAAGTTGTTAAGCATGCTATTTGAAAGAACTGGCCACACTTCTATATTGTTTTGCCTTGCCCATTTGATGTAATTAGTTCCACTCGTTCCAACATTTACTGCCAAACTACCGTCTGACCTTAATTCAAAGAAGGAAGGTGCCACTACATTTACACCTTTAATGGTTCCTGTTCTCGAAGGTGCAACATTATATTGATTGTAATAATCCCAAGCAATGCTTACTTTTCCTTCAATTTTTGTTCTTTCCAAGTCTTCTCTAACCGTAGTTTCATTTATTAATTTTGAATATTTAACATATCCTATTACTCCGTCTGCTGTGCGAACTTTAATCCATTTTTTTGAATCAACATTTTCAATAATCGTTAATGTATCTCCCCTTTTCACTTTATCAACTGTTTTTGAAAATGTAGTTGGTTTAAATTTTACTTTTAGATTTTTTGATGCAATCGCTGTAACTGATTTTCTGCTTAATGAATCTACTGTAACAATATTTTCATCTTCACTATATTTTATTTCATAATTATAAACTTTATTGAGTTTGCTTATTGGCACATAATATTTGTCATCTTTTTGAATTATTTTGTAATCCAAGCTTGTATATGAACCATTTTCATAGATTTTATTACCCTCTAGTGGTATCGCAACTGTTTTTGTACTTGAAGTAGTAATTATCTTGTTATCTTCAATAATTAAATATTCATCAAAAAAATTTTTAACATCATCAATAGAAAGGTATATCTCGTTATTTTCTATTAATATATCTGACTTCAAGCTCGTTGTTATATTATTGTTATTTATGATTAAATTAGTTCTATCTGCCAAATGATTTATTTCATAATTTGGAGCAAACTTTATTAGTAGTGCTACTGCCATTAGCATTATGATTGAAATTGATAATCTTCTTATTGCATGCCATACTTTTTCTTTTTTCAGTTTTCGACTCATTTATTATTTTTCCCCCACAATATTACTATATCACAAAAATATTTTTTAGTGAATATATTTTTGAAAATTAATTCTGTAACCGATTTACTTTTCGCTCATATACTGTTATTAAAGGAGGTAATATATGTGGAGAATACTAAAAAAGCTGCTTGCTACCTGTTTGATAGGTTTTGGTTTGGGCGTTTTACTTGTTCTATTACTTCCATTTTCAGGTTGGCTATTTATAATTGGTTGCACAATTATTATTGCAGGTTTCATTTACTTATGTCAAAAATAGATAGCATAGACATTGCTACAAATTAGTATTCGAAAAGGAGGTTTATTAATGACAATTGTAGTGAAAAAGGTTCCTAAATGGCTTCGCGGTATCGTAAAATTTGTTTTTGGAATCAAAGAAGACTAATACATAGTAAATTTTAAGCATTAAATTGTAGAAATAGCCACTTTTTATATGTAAAAATTTACTTATGTACAAAAAGCCCTAGAATAACATCTAGGGTTTTCAATAACCTAAAAGAAACATCACATAAACTGGATGTTTCTTTTAGGTTAAATGTATTAAAATAAAAGTATTATCTAAGCATTTTCTAATTTTGATGAACGTAAGCATTTTGCACATACATGCATTTTTTTATTTTCTCCATTTACTTTTATTCTTACTGTTCTTAAATTTGGTTTCCATGTTCTTGAAGCTCTTCTACTAACGTGTGAACGAGCTATACTTATTTTATTTCCATTTACTACTGTCTTTCCGCATACATCACATTTTGCCATTTTTAGCACCTCCTATGAGTTCATTTTTATCGACTATTATTAATAATAACATATATTTTTTAATTTTTCAAGTGTTTTTTATATTTTTTCAAAAAAAGTTAAACCACATTTAGTTTTGGAGGTATAAAGCGAGACGGAAGCCAAGATAGCTTCCTCCAGCACTAGTCGAAGGGTACCCGCCGTCGTAAAAAGACGATGTATTCCCGACACTTACTTTATGGTAATCGCCACCCCTAGCGAAGTGGAGATTGTTGACGCCGGAGTCCGATGTCCATTCGCCAACATTTCCTGCTAAATCATGTATATTATTTGCCTTTGTATTTGAAAATTCTCCTGTTTTTATTAAATCCCTCGTTCCTGAAAACGTATCATAATAATAATTCCCCCAGTCGGTACTATCAACCACTATTTCTTCTATTGTCTTATTTCCTGTTTCATATAACCATCCCAATGTTCTATCCCATGCCGCTACTGTTAATAATGAACTTGTTAAATTTGTTTTGTATTCTTCTGCCTTACTTAATGCCTCTGTTGGTGAAATATAATTGTACACATATTTATTTTTTTGTGTTACTAATTCTCCTGTTCCACCTTCATTATTACTTTCTTTAGAAGAATCTCCTGCTTCATACCTTCCTATATAAAATCCACCATTGTTATTGACGTTGGTTTTGTAATTATCTTCTGGGTCTTTGTACTGAGTGTATATAATTTTATATTGGCTTTTTCCCATTGCAAAGAATTCTTCCAAGCTCATTCCATTTCCATATTCAGCTAAATATTCTTCTATTGTCATATCTTGTTCTTTTAAAACTTCTTCAAGATCTTTAAGAAGGATTTCATCCGTTTCCCAAAAAGTTTGGGCATATAAACTATATACTTCTAATGTTTTACTTGTTTCTCCATTAGTTGTTGTTACTTTTATTTTATATTCTCCATTTATTGTTGGCTCTATTCCTTCATTATTATATGTTGTTCCTTTATTATTTTCTGTTAAGATTACAGTTTCAAATGGGTCTGTTACTACTATACTTGTTATTTCTTCTTTACTTTCTACTTTTGCCGCAATCCTTTGATCTTTATCTACTGGCACCCATACAAACTGATTTCCTTTTAAATCATCGCTGTCTACATCTTGATTTTCATCTGCTGGATTATCTGATATTACATATCCTTCATTTATGCTTCCTCCTACATGAACAAATCCAGCAGGTATTGGAATATCTTCTTCTGCTACAGGTGTCCCTTTTATTGTTAAACTTATGCTTATATCAGATTTTCCTAATCTCTCTATTTTTCCATTTGTTTCTATTCTATAAGTATTTCTTTCTCCTTCAAATGTCCAAGGTCCGTTTCCTTCTAGCTTATCGTCTGCTAGTGTTCCAAATTCTTTTTTAAATGCTTTTTGCATGCTTGTGGTTGATAATGTACCTGTGCCGTCAAGGAAAGCAGCACTAACAGCAAGTTTTACTTTTTCTTCTTCTGCTGCATCCTTTGCAGTTTCGCCTGATTGGCTAGCCATTTTAAACAATCCATTTTCTCCCAAAGCGACATTTAATGCAACTCCAGCTAATATCAATAATATTATTATTGTTACAACTAGCGCTATAAGTGTAATACCATATTCCTTTCTTATTTTTTTCATCTGTTTTCTTTTCATTTTTTACCTCCTAGATTTTTTATTATTTATTTTTAAGATTCTAAAATTACAGTAAACTTAAAATAACAAGCTTATTTTCTAAAATTTGTGCAAACAAAAACTACGCATTTTAGTTTCCACCAAAACACATAGCTTTACTACATTTATTTGCAAAACTTATTTCAATATTATTTACCTTATTTATTTCTGCATAGTAACTTAATAAACCTACACTTCTACTTATTAAAGTATAACTCTCTCTCTCTCTCTCTCTCTCTACAGTTTCAATACTTTCAAGCTTTCTCATATCTTGTTTACTCCTTTGTTTTTTGTGATTTATATTAACTTTGTCTATTTATATTTTACAACATTGGATTTTCAAATGTCAATAATTTTTCTATTATTCTTGTGTTACATTTTTATAATTTTACAAAGTTGCGTTTAAATTTCCACTTTACGTTACATTAAAAAAAAAAGTTAAAATTGCATTTACTTTTTCATTTGATGAAAAGTTAAAAATACTATCTTATGATGCTTTCAAATCATTTAAGCGTTTTCTTATGCTTTGCTTTTTTGTTTCTATTTTTTTCCTTAATTCATCATTTTGCTTTTCATATAAATCTATCAATTTTTTATGCTCTGCATCAGTCATATCTTCTTCACGAATATTGCCTGCCTTATACTCTTTTTGTAATCTTATTATATTCGCCTCTTCTTTATCTTGCTCTATCTTTATATTTTCTCTAAAATTATTTTCTTCTGTTTTATTTATTTCCTTCTTTGAATCTTCTTCTGTAAATTCTTTTACGCCGAATAATTTTTTTAGAAATTTTCTTATTTTAATTATAAAATTCTCTTTATAATTTATGATTTCTTTACTCATTATTTTAGTCTCCTATTTTTTTTTGATTTATTTTCTTCTTGTACAACTTCACTTTCTAATTGTTCGACACTTTTTAATTTTTGCTCTAGCTCTCTCTGTTCTTCATCTAATGTTTCTAATTGTGTTTTTGTATCTTCTTCTTCTAATTCTGCTCTTTGCATTATATCTATTTCACCTTTTATATGTTTTCTTACTGTATCTCTGACTGTCTTATCACATACTAGAGAGCCATTTTCCTTTAAATATTCTATACACATATCTACATCTTGTTCAGTTGGTTTAATTTCTTTATTCCCAACTATAATGGTGGTAGTATTTAGATATTCTTTTTTTCTAAAAGGCATTGAATATTTCTTATATTGTTTCATATGTTTGAATAATCCTTTTATAATATCTGATGATAAATGTTCTTTTTTAGCAAAAGTAACCAAATCTTCTAAGCTCGTTTTTGATTTCATCATGTATTCTTCTAATGATATTTTTCCTGTTGCTAATTTATCAGCCTTTTCTCTTAACTCAAGCCAATTTTTTCTTTGCACTTGTTGTATTTCTGCCTTTTCTTCTCTATTCTTTTCATTTCTATCTAGGCCATTTTTATTATATCTATCTTTATCGTAACTGTCTTTATCATATCCTTCTTCATTAAGCTCACCTTTATATCCGTCTTTATCATAACCAATTCTATTATATTTAGTACCAGTAAGCCTATTTATGCCTTCTCTATTGAAATTTCTTTTATCATATCCCGCTCTATTATAACCTTCTTCATCAATTCCAAATATGTCAAAACCTTTTTCATCTCTTTTCGTGCCTGTCACTTTGTGAATACCATAACTACTTTCTAAGTGACTAAATCCATATATATCATATCCTTCTTTATTGATTCCAGCGCTATCATATCCTTCTGTATCGAATTTTGTTCCTGTATTTCTATTGATTTGAGTTTTATAATAAAAGCCTCTTTCATTGTAACCATCTTTGTCATAACCGAGCCTATTATATTTTGTTCCAGTAGTTCTATTTATACCTTCTCTATTGAAACCTCTTTCGTCATATCCATCACGATTATACCCTTCTCTATCATATCCGTTTTTATATCCTGATTTATTATAGCCATCCTTGTCATTACCAATATAATTATATTTATTTCCAGTATATCTATTTATACCATTTTTATCAAAATTCTTTTTATCATAGCCATTTCTATTGTAACCTTCTTTGTCATAGCCTTTTCTGTCATAGCCTTCTTCATCATAACCATTTATGTCAAAACCTTTTTTATCAAATTGAGTTCCCGTTTCTTCGTTTATCCATTTTTCGTTAATAAAATGCCACTCACTATTTTCTTCTAAAATTTTTTCTTTCATTTCTTCTTATATAATCAATTATATAGAAATATTTATCTATTAATTAATTCCTTTCTCCTAATAAAATCAAACTCTTATTATTATATCATATTTATAGGCTTTTTGTATAGTTTTTATAAAAAATTTGTGAAGAGTAACTCTTCACTTGACATTACATTTTTATATAAAAAAACTTAAAGTCAACTAAATGTCAACTTTAAGATTTCCTTTAACTATTAGCATTTGCAAATTTTTGCTTTGTTTGATCAATTTTTGTTTGCTCAGCTTCTTCTGTCTGATACCAGCCTTTTTCAGCCATTAAATTGTACAATTTGTTTTGAATATTCAATGATTCTTCTAGTGCGCATTGAAACGCTTCATGAACTTCAGCAGTTGTAGATTCTATAGCTCCATGTAAATATAAATCGCACACACCTTTGATGATTAATAATTCTGTTTCCATTAAATCTCTATCTTCCATATTAACACTTTCCTTTCTTGCCTTATTATAAGACATTGATTAATCTTCTTTCAAAAGAATTATAATAAATTTAAAAATTTGTTGTACAATTCTGTATGCTTTTGTTCTAATTCTCCTATATAAGAAGATAAAGCTACATCTTGTAACTTAGCAGATGTCTTTACAGAGCATGATTTCATAAATTTTTCATGTCCTAAAGCATCTTCAACATATAAAAGTTCTTTACTCGTCATTTTTATCACCACCTAAGAGTAATATTTCCAATAAAGATAAATTTATACATGAAAAGCTAAAATAAAACTAATCATAATATAACCCCAAGATGAATACAATTAAGCAAAAGTATTCAAATGGGGGTTTACATGAAAAACGATTCAATTGAAAAA
>CANQJG010000014.1 GCA_947624185.1 uncultured Clostridia bacterium
CCTAACTCTTGGTCAAATACTATTTTTTCCTTCATATCTTGCAAATTTATTTTCTTATCCACTCCGCACAAGAATACTATTGGAAACTCTAATCCCTTGCTTTTATGTATGCTCATAATCCTTACAACATCATCATTTTCGCCAATTACTTTTGCATCTTGTATGTTTGACTGAGAAGCAATCTTTTCTATAAAAATTATAAAATTAAATAATCCTTTAAAACTTATTTGTTCATAATCTTTTGCTTTTTCAAATAATTTTTTCAAATTAGCTTGTCTTAATTTTCCGTTTGGCATTAATCTAACATAATGATAATATCCTGTTTCTGAGTATATCTTCCAAATTAGTTCATCAAGTGTGAGTTCTTTTTCTGCTTTTTTTAAGTCTTCTAATAGTTCAAAGAAACTTTGAAGCTTTTTTGATTTTCCTTCAATTCCCGTCTCCCACGCCTTTGTCAAAGCTTTAAAAAATGGGACTTTTTGCTCTTTTAGTCTGATTTCTACAAGTTCATTTTCACTGAATCCCCCTATCGGAGATCTTAAAACAGTTACCAATGGAATATCTTGTAATGGATTGTCTATTATTTTTAACAAAGACAATATTGTGTTTATCTCGATAGATTCCAAAAATTCTGATGCAGAGTCTGAAAATACTGGTATTCCTTGCTCAACTAATTCCTTTTCATAAACTGGAGCAACCTGCGAAGTACTCCTTAGCAAGATTGCCATATCTCTGTATTTGAATCCTTGCTTAATTAATTCTTTAATTCTTTTAGCTACAAATCTTGCTTCTAAAATAGATTTTTCTATCACTTCATCTTCTTGCTCATCAACTTTTAACTTATTACTTTGCTCATTATCATTATTTTTTGTTTCTGTTTGATTGTTGCTTGTTTCCGTGTTGACAATTTTAAGACTTTCTGCTTGGTTACTACTTGTTTCTGTCAATTCTTCTTTTTGATTATCACTTGTTTCTGTCTCAATTATGTTAAGCTCTGCTGTACAATCTATTTTAGGATTATCAAAAGAACCTGAAAAATTAAGATATTCTTCCTTTGTGTACTCCATTTCTCCTAATTTTTTACTCATTATATTTTCAAATATCTGATTAGTTAGATTTAATACATTTTCCCTACTTCTAAAATTATTATATAATTGTATTTTTGTATTATCATTAACAATATTTTGTGTATCATCTACTTCATCACTTGTTATAATTGCTTTTTTGTAACTTTCGTATTTTCTTAAAAATAAATCCGGTCTTGCCTGTCTAAATCTATAAATGCTCTGCTTTACATCACCTACCATGAAAATATTTTTTCCATTAGACACGCTATTTAGTATCATCTCTTGTACCAAGTTAGAATCTTGATACTCATCAATAGCCACTTCTTCAAAATCATATTTTTTTGCAATTTCAGTTTTGCTTCCGTCTTCGTTTACAAGAATTTTTAAAGCCAAATGCTCTATGTCAGAAAAGTCTACGATATTTTTTTCTCTCTTTCTTTTTGTAAACTCTTCCTTAAATTCTAGCACCAATTCTTGGATTGATTTTAATATTGGATACATTGTACTAATATCTTCTATCGCATTCTCAGAATTGCATACTACTATGCCTTTTAGCTCTTTGTCAAATATGCTTTTTGCTTCATCGCGATTTTCCTTAGCTCTCTCCTTTAGCTCTTTTGACGATTCTTCCATTTTGCTCTTTCTAGGCCATTGCTCAAAAGATTTTTCTGCAATTCCGCTATACATATTATCCCAAGTATCTATTTGAATTGAACTTATATCATCAATATCTTGCATTATAACAGTTAAAAATGGAATCAATTCTTGGTTATTTTCTACTTTCTTTCGCGCACTTTCTAAATTCATCAAGCAATCAGCCAAAAGTGCTTTTGCTTTCTCAAATAATAATTTTCCCCAAGTTGTATTTGCAAAATCTATTTTTTTATATTGATTCCCACTATCTTTTAATTGTATGTTTCCATTTATAATCTCATATTTATTGTCTATATTATACTCTTCGATTTTTTCATCTAGCCATTTTTCAGGAAATGGCACACAATTAATGAATTCATAAAAATTCAATATAATTTGCTTTAAAGGCTCATCACCTTTGTAAGAACAATATAACTCAAGAAGTTTTAAAAATTTTTCATCTTCATTTTCATATTTTTCTTCAAATATATCTTCGATTACTTCTTGCTTCATAATCTCAATCTCAGCAGAATCAGCCACTCTAAAATTGGCTGGCATACCAATCTCAAAAAAATTATTTCTAATAATATCCAAACAAAATGAGTGAATTGTACTTATATGTGCTCTATTTAGGAGCAAAATTTGCTTTTGCAAATATTCGTTGTTAGGCTCTTCATCAATTTTTTTATAAATTGCATCAAGCAATCTTTGTCTCATTTCACTTGCAGCTGCATTGGTAAACGTAACTACCAACAATTTATCAATATCTATTTTTTTATTAACAACTTTATTAATTATCCTTTCAACTAAAACGGTGGTTTTTCCAGAGCCAGCAGAAGCTGATACTAGAATATTTGCGCCACTTTTTTCAATTGCTTGTTTTTGCTCATTTGACCAATTCATTTTGGTTTCCTTTCATTGCTCATTTTGTTTTTTCACTTCATTTATTTAATTTTACCACAAAAATATTTTTAGACAATTCGTCTAAATCTTGTGCTTTTGTTTTTCTAATTAAAACTCATATAAATAAGTCATATTTAGTATATCTTAGTTTTTTGCATATTTCAATATTTTTCGGGCAAAATAAAGTAAAAATGTATGTGCCACAAAAGGCAAGAAAGGAATTTATTTATGGATAAAAGTAAAAATCTCAAAAATAGCACTGAAAGCATCGATATGGGTGCAAAAGTTGATGAGAAAGAAAGCAATATATCTAGTAGTAACGCTGATAATGGAAAACATGAATCTACTACTAAATCTACAGATAGTGAGATCGTTTTTGACCCTGATTGCTCAACTTTTGACACTTGTGGTTTCGGTCTTGATTTAGCTGTATTAGATGAAATAAGCAAGATTGCAAAAATGGGTATGAGTAGTATTTCTTTTTTAACATCAAAAATATGTGATACTGAAATGAAAAAAATGTTAGTCGCAATGTACTCACAATATTCTAATATTGTTGCACAAGTCAACCAGCATTTCGAAAAATATGGCGAAGTGCCTGAAGATATTCCATTGCATGCTAAAATGATGAGTTGTTGTGGAATAAAAATGAATCTTATGAAAGATCGAACCACATCTCACATAGCAGAAATGATGATTCAAGGAACTCTAATGGGAGTTATTGAAGTACAAAAAATATTGAATTGCAATTTAGACATTGATGAAAGCACAACAAAACTTCTTAAGGAATTTAATAAATTTCAAAGAGAAAATATTGATAAGCTAAATGCTTATTTATAAATGCTTTAAGTGTATTATTGTTCTACAATTATTCAATTATATTTACAAACTATATAATGTACTTTTAAATGTAACGTTATAAAGAAGTGTCTCCAATTATTTGGGTACACTTCTTTATTTTTGCAATTGTTATCTCGCTATTATTATTTTCTTTATTTTATATTACATTTTTATAATTTATTATTTATTTCTTTTACTTCATTGCCATTTAGGAAACTCTTAATATCCATTTTCTTACCATTTTCGCCTTGTATTTCTAGGACTTCTATTATTCCTTTTCCTGTTTTTATAAATAATCCTTTTTTCTTGTCTGCAAATATTATTGTTCCATTTTGTTGTTTTTGGGCATCATCTATTTTTATATTGATTTTTTCTTCTAATTCGTTTATGGTGTTGTATGCTTGTACTTTCCATATTTTTATTTTTTTCTCGTCTATATAAGTATATGCTCCCATGATTGGATTAAGTCCTCTGACTAAATTTTTTATTTCTTTTGCAGTTTTATTCCAATCAATCTTAGCCATTTCTTTTTCTAACATTGGAGCTAATGTATAGTCTTCTCCTTGCTTTTGTGCTCCGATTTTTTTCTTTATTTCTTGCTTTATTTTTTCATTTATAGCTATTTCATTTTCTGATGTTGTTTCTTTTGCATTTTCTTCTTTTATAGTTTCATCATTGTATTTTTCTAATTCCTTAATTTCAGTTGTTTTTGATATTTCTTCAATTCTATTTACTGTTTCTACTAATAGTTTGGCTCCGATTATTGCTAATCTATTCCATAATTCTCCTGTTGTTTCATCTTCTCCGATTTTTACTTTTTCTTTTAATATCATATCTCCTGTGTCCATGCCTTCATCCATGAACATTGTTGTTATTCCTGTTTCTGCGTCTCCATTTAACACAGCCCATTGTATTGGTGCCGCTCCCCTATATTGTGGTAGCAAAGAGCCGTGTACATTTATTGCTCCATATTTAGGAATATCTAATAAAGCTTTTGGCAAGATTTTGCCATAAGCTACTACGCATAACAAATCAGGATTTAAGTCTTTTATTTCATTTATAAATTCTTCGTTTTTTCTGATTTTTATTGGTTGCATTATTTTCAAATTTTTTTCCACTGCGAATTCTTTAACAGGAGAGGCAATCATTTTCATGCCTCTTCCTTTTGGTTTATCTTGATTTGTAACAACTGCAATGATTTCATTGCCATTTTCATATAATGCTTTTAATGATTCTAATGCAAAATCAGGTGTTCCTAAGAAAATTATTCTCATTTATCATTTTCCTTTCCTTGGTCATCTTCGATATATTCTAATGTTCCCGGTTCCATAATATCTACGAAAAGTCTACCGTCTAAATGATCTATTTCGTGGCAAAGTGCTTCTGCTAGAAGGTCTTTACCTTTTATTGTAACTGGCTTACCATTTTCGTCTAAGCCTTTTACTATTACTTCATTAGGTCTTATTACTTTTGCGAATTTATTTGGAAAACTCAAACATCCTTCTTGAAATTCTTCTTCTCCTTTTGCTTTCACGATTTCAGGATTGATTAATTTTATTGAAGGTTTTCCGTCATAATTTACATCTATTACAATTATTCTTTTTAATACTCCTACTTGTACCGCTGAAATTCCTACTCCATTTGCTGCGTGCATTGTTTCGTCCATGTCTTTTATTAGCTCTCTTATTTTATCGTCTACTACTTCGACTGGTCTTGATTTTTTTCTAAGAATTTCGTCTCCTTCTAATCTTATTTCTCTTAATGCCATTTGCTCCTCCTTTTTGTTGTTGCATTTTACAATTTTATAACATATTATTTGGATTTAATTCCACAGCTACTCTAGCTGAAACTGTTTTCATTTTATAAAATTCATCTAAACTGTCATTTAACAAATTATTAATTCTTTCATCATACTTACATTTTATGATTATTCTCATACGATACCTATCTTTGATTTTGTCTATTGGCGACGGAACTGGGCTATATAGCAATAGTCCAAATTTCTCGTCTATTACTCTTCTTTTTAAATAAGTATGGATTTCCTTTGCTACTTTTTTTAATTCTCTTATATCTTTTGCAGACATATCAATTACTATTATATCGCAAAATGGCGGATATTTCAACTGTTTTCTAATGTCAATTTCTGTATTATAAAATAAATTATAGTCTTGTGTTTTTGAAAATTCTATTGCATAATTATCCGGATTATATGTTTGAATTATAACTCTTCCTGCATCTTTTTCCCTTCCTGCTCTCCCTGCTACCTGTGTTAATATTTGAAATGTTTTTTCGTTCGCCCTAAAGTCTCCTATATTCAAGCTTCCGTCTGCTGCTAATACTCCGACTAATGTGACATTTGGAAAATGATGTCCTTTTACTACCATTTGCGTTCCGATTAAAATATCAATATTTTCTTCTTTGAATTTATTTAATATTTGTTCATGTGAATTCTTTTTAGATACTGTGTCAATATCCATCCTTATTGTGCTTGCAGTAGGAAAAATATTTTTTATTTCGTCTTCTAATTTTTGCGTTCCTGCTCCAAAATACTTAATATTTTTACTTTTACACTCAGGGCACTCATTTACTTCATCTTGCTCATATCCACAATAATGACATTTAAGTTTGTGCTGATATTTATGATATGTTAGCGTTATATCACATCTTTTGCACTTTACTGTATATCCACAATCTCTACACATTACAAATGTAGAAAATCCTCTTCTATTTAAATATAAAATAATTTGCTTTTTATTTTGAAGATTTTTTTCTATCTCTTCTTTTAATTTTCTACTTATCATTAACTTATTTCCTGATAAAAGCTCTTGTCTTAAGTCAACGACTTCTACTGTTGGAAGGCTTGAATTATTTGCTCTTTTTGTTAATGTTAATAATTCATATTCTCCATTTTTTGCTTTATAAAATGTGTTCATGTCAGGTGTAGCACTTCCTAAAACCAAAGGGATTTCTTTATTTTCTGATAGATATTCTGCGATTTCTCTTGCGTCATATCTTGGAGTCATTTCAGATTGATATGATTCATCATGTTCTTCGTCTATTATTATTAAGCCTAAATCAGCCGCTGGGCAAAAAATAGCTGACCTTGCTCCAATTATTATTTTTGCTTCTCCTGATTTAATTTTGTTCCATTGGTCATATCTTTCCCCTATTGATAGTTTACTATGTAAAACTGCAATATGTTCCTCTCCAAATCTTGAAATAAATCTATCTACAGTTTGTGGAGTTAGCGAAATCTCTGGCACTAACATTATGCTACTTTTATTTTGTCTAAGCATTTTTCCAATTAATCTTAGATATACCTCTGTTTTTCCTGAACCTGTGATTCCATACAATAAATATTTTCCCTGTTCTTTTATTGAATTATACGCTTTTTCCTGCTCATCTGTTAATTCTAAATCCACAGTTTTCTCAACTGTTTTGTGTAAAAATGGATTTCTTTCTACTTGAAGATTATTTATTTCTAAATATCCATTTTTTACAAGAGTTTTTACTATGGCACTAGAAGCATCTGTAAAAAGCTCTATGTCTTGAGTTGTTGCATTTCCATTGTTGATAATAAATTCTAATACATTTTTTTGTTTTTCTGATTTAATTTTTCCTGATTCAATATCTATAAATATTTCGTCAGCATCTTTTGCTAATGATACAAAATTTACTCTTTTTTCTTTAACTCTATTTAATACATTTTTTGATGTTCTTCCTGGCGGAAGCATTAGTCTTAAGCAATCTGCAAGATTACAAAAATATCTATGTGACATCCATTTTGCAAGATTAATATAATTTTCTTCAATGTATTCGTCTTGAAGAGAAGCGATTTGTTTTACTTTATATTCTGATTTTTCCTTTATATTTATTACAATTCCTTCTTCTAATGATTTCTTGTTTCCAAAAGGCACAAAAACTCTTGCCCCAATTTTTACATTTAAATCTTGGGGGATTTCATAATCGAATATTTTATTTAAAGTTTTTACACTACTATCAATTATTACTTCTGCTATCATTTTGTCCCTTTCATCAAATGTGCTTTTACAACATTGTTCATAAGCATTGCTATTGTCATTGGTCCTACTCCGCCTGGAACTGGTGTAATATATGAAGCTTTTTTTGATACATTTTCAAAATCTACATCTCCACATAATTTTCCTTCATCATTTCTATTCATACCAACATCAATTACTACCACTCCCTCTTTGACCATGTCAGCTTTTATAATATTTCTTTTTCCAACAGCAGCAACAATTACATCTGCATCTTTTAATTCTTGTTTTAAGTCTTTAGTTTTTGAGTGGCAGATTGTAACGGTGGCATTGTGTGAAAGCAAGCATTGTGCCATTGGTTTTCCTACGATATTGCTTCTTCCCACTATTGCTGCTTTTTTTCCTTCTAAATCTATCTTATATTTTTCAAAAATTTTCATAATTCCATAAGGTGTACATGGTATAAATCCGTCTTCTCCAATTGTGAGTTTTCCAACATTATATGGATTAAATCCGTCAACATCTTTTTCAGGAGAAATCCTAGCAAATGCTTCTTGTATATTTAATCCTTTTGGAATTGGACTTTGCAATAATATTCCGTCAACACTTTCGTCTTGATTAAGTTTATCAATTAGTTCAAGTAATTCTTCTTGCTTTGTTTCATTTGGAAGTAAATATTCTTTAAACTTTATTCCAACTTCATCGCAAGCTTTGCTTTTATTTCTAACATATACCTTTGAAGCCTCATTATTTCCGCATAATATTACTGCTAGATTTGGGGTTAACTGTTCCTTTTCAACTTTTTCTTTTAATTTTTGTCTGATTTCTTTTGCTAATTCTTTTCCATTTAAAAGTTCTGCCATTTTCCGCTTCCTTTCTACTATTTATTTATACTTTTGATGATTTTTGATTTTTTACAGACAAATTATATCAAGAAATTTTATTTTTTTCAATTAATTTTGTTGAATATATTTTTTTTATATGATATAATTTTTATGATTAAATTTTTTTCAAAATATTGTTTATACTAATAATAAAATAATTACTTATATATTGCGTAACTTTAATAAAAAGTACCAATTTTAAGTATAACAAAGAAAGGAAAAATTAAAATGAAAAAATCTTTTAAGTTTATTGTTACATTAATAGTTTTACTATTAATATCAACCGCATGTTTTGCAGCTACACCAGTTGCAAAAGGTGATGCACAAATGCATTTAGTTGAGGATAATGTTAATACACAGACATTTGGTCGTTTTGGTGAATTTGAAAAGAAAATGGTTCAAATTGATACAACAAACAAAACCATTGACATTCAGTTAACCGCTAAAAATAATCAAGAGTCTTTAGCAAACCGTAATGCAGATATTGTCCTACTTATAGATGCTTCAAATAGTATGGCTCAAAATAATGTAGATTATAATAATGAAACAATTTCAAGAAAACAATTAGTATTAAATGCTGCTGAACAATTAATTGATAAATTATTAGATTCAAACGAAAATATAAGAATTGGTCTTGTTGAATTTGCTACAAGTACAGAACCATCAACAGAAGGAACTGAAGCAGATGCTAAAATTATAACAAATCAACTAACTAACAACAAAGATACTTTAAAACAAGGTCTTACAACTATTGAATCAGATACAATGGGTGCTAGAACAGATATTGAAGTTGGTTTAGAAACAGCTGAAAGCTTAATTAATACTTCTAATTCTGCTAACACTAATAAATATGTAGTTGTTTTGACTGATGCTGTACCTAATACTGCTAAAGGTGTAGTTGCTGATGTATATACTGAAAAATCAGCTGATCCAACTAAAGCAAAGTTACAAGATTTAGGTACTAAAGGAATTGAAGTAATTTCAATGCTTATAAATATTTCAGATGACCCTATTGTTGTTTCAAGTAGACCTGAAGATGCTACATTTAAAACATACAAAGATGTTGCTGAATATGTTTTTGGTACTGCTTTAAGACCTACTACTGGTTCAGTATACTATGTTACAGATGAACAAGTTGTTAATACAGTTACAAATAATATTTATGCAGAATTAGTTCCTGAAAATGATTATATATTAACTGACATTGTAATAAAGGATTATTTCCCACAAAACATTATCGACAATTTTGAGTTTGCACTTTTAACAAATCCTGAAATTGGGAATGTTACTGCAGAAGTTAATAAAAATGATAATTCTATTACATGGACAATTGATAGATTAGAGCCTGGTCAAGTCGCTACATTTATTTATAGATTAACATTAAAAGATACATTTTCAAGTGATATAGTTGGATTAAATTTACCTACTAATGAAAATGTTACAATAGATTACAAGGAAAATGATATTCCTGGAGATACTGTTCAAAATAATAAATCGCCTATCGTAGCATTAGATGTTCCAGCTCCTAAGGACATACCTCAAACTGGTTCAAATACTCCTATTATAGCAGGCAGTCTAATCTCTGTAGCAGTTGTTATTTCATTAGTTAGCTTTATAATAGTAAAAAGAAATAATTTAAATAAATAACAATTGGCAATTGATTTTTAGGAGGGATTTAATTTGAAAATTACAACTGATAGCGAGACTTTAGCTGAAAATAAAGTTCTTATCTTATACGTCTTAAGTAATGTAGATAAGCCAATTACAAGTGATGCTCTATATAGTATAATTACTTCTGCAATTGATTTGAATTACTTTTATTTTCAACAATTTCTCTTAGATCTTATAGAAGTAAAATACATCATTCGTTATAAAACAGAGACTCAAGATGTGTATGAGATAACTGAAGCTGGAAAAAATACTTTAGATTTGACTTTAGATATTCTACCCGGAATTATAAAACTAAAAGTTGATACTAACTTTAAATCAAATATTGAAACTTTTGAAAATAAGGAATCTGTAATTGCTGAATACACACCAAAAAGCGAAAACGAATATGAAATAGAGTGTAAAATTGTAGAGAATAATGAAATTATTTTTACTATTAAATTACTAGCGTATTCGAGAGAACAAGCTCAAAGCATAGTTGAAAACTGGAGAAAAAATGCGACTACAATTTATCCTAAGTTATTAGAAGTTTTAACAAATTAGCTCATCACATCAAAAAAATAAATGCAGAAATACGACGAACAAAGATTAATATAAAAAATAGAATAATCAGATTTGTTTCTTGATTATTCTATTTTTATATTGTCTATGTTATTTTTATTAAATTTTTTTCAATTGTTTAAATTATTTTTATTAATTCTTACTATCCCTTGATTTTGCTAAAAATATTATTTTAGATTAGATTTTCTACTTCATCAATTGATACAATTTGTTTTTCCCCTGTTTTTATATCTTCAAGTTCTACTTTTCCGTCTTCTACTTTATCTCCTAGAATAGCAATATATGGAGTTCCTAAAATTTTGCAATCTTTTATTTTTGCACCAAATGATATACCTTCTCTATCATCAATTATAGCTTTACCATTTAATTTTTCATACAATTCAAATGCTTCTTTGGTCTTTTCTTCATTTTCATTTTTATATACTATCTGTACTTTGTATGGTGCTAATTCTTTTGGAAGCGCTATTCCAGTAATATTTCCACTTTCATCTTTTATTAAAGAATTTTCATATATAGCTGCCAAAAGTCTTGATACACCTATTCCATAGCATCCCATATAATATGGCTTTTCTTTTCCGTCTTTGTCAATGAATTTTGCATCCATTTTTTCTGAATACATTGTTCCTAATTGAAAGATATGTCCTAATTCTATTGATTTTGTTTTCTCAAACTTTGAAATATCTTCTATTCCATACTCTTCTTTCAAATATTCTTCATAGTTTTCTTTTTCTAATACTTCTGTGTTAAGTGCTCTCATAGTGTCTTTATCATAAAGGATAGTGTCTTCCCCAATTGCAGATACTAGCATACACTCTTCGCTCTTTTTACCACCCATAGAACCATTGTTAGCGATAACTAATATCATATTAAGTCCAAGTCTTTCTCCAATTCTTAGATATGCTTCTCTTACTTTTTTATAAGATACATCTAAACCTTCTAAGTCAGTATCAAAGCTGTATCCGTCCATCATTAGAAAAGATTTTCCTCTTAAAAGATATCCTCTTGTTCTTATCTCATTTCTATATTTTTCGCCTATCTGATAATATGTTGCTGGTAGATGCTTATATGATTTTAATTTTTCTCTTGCAAATTCAACAACTGCTTCTTCTGCTGTTGGTGCCATACAATAAGTTCCTTTATCAGATTCTACTGTAAGTAAAACTCCTTCTTCTATGTATTTATCCCACCTTTGTGATTTTTTCCATATTTCTTGTGGTTGAAGTGTTGGAAGTTGTACTTCTATACAACCTGCTTTATTTAATTCTTCTTCTATTATCCTTTCAAGATTTCTTTTTACAAGCATAACTACATTTCCATATGCATATACACCTGTTCCATATTGCACTAACTGTCCTGATTGTAATAAGATGTCTTGGGCTGGGTACATCTCGTCTAAATTGTTTACTCTCATTGTTCCTATTCCTGATTGTGATAACTTCATTTTTTTATTTCCTTTCTTTATACTTTCTATCTAGCTTTCTTCTTTTTGATTTAACTCTTCGTGGTTTCTTTCTACTTAATTTTATTCTACTTTATCTGCTTCTGTCTGATTTTTTGCTGCTTGTTCTGCTTCTACTTGATTTATTTCTGTTTGACTTCCTTCTGCTTGCTCTATTTCTCCTTGATTTACTTCTTCTTGCTCTGTTTCTGTTTGTTCGTTAGGATTGGTTTCAACTAGTTCGTCTATTACAACTTGTCTGTTACTATCTAATTTATATTTTGGTAAATCCGGCAAGTCTTTCAATGATTTTAATCCAAACATTTTCATAAAATCTGATGTTACTTTATATGTCATCGGTTTTCCGGGGAGATCTGCTTTCCCGCTTTGTTCAATCAAATTATATTCTAATAATCTATACATAGTTCCACTACAATCAACACCCCTTATCATTTCAATATCGGCTCTTGTACTTCTTGGATTATAGGCTAAAATTGCTAATACTTCTAAAGATGCTTGTGACAATGTTGGTGTAACTCTTTTATCAAATGCTGGGTATAAGTATTCATAATATTCTTTTTTTGACGCAAGTTGATAGCCATCTTCTACTCTAATTATCTCTAATCCCCTATTTTCATGACTATATTCTTCTTGCAATTCTTCAATGTATTTTATTACTTCATCTGAACTTATTTCCAATATGGTCATAAATTCTTTTATTTTCACAACTCTTCCTAATGAAAATAAAATTGCTTCCATTATTCCCTTTATTTTATCTTTTTCCATTTATTTTAATCCTTTTGATTTAAAATCATAATATAATATCTACATTATAGCACCTTACACATACTAAGGTCAAGAAATAGGGGCAAATTTATTTGCCCCTACAAAATCCTTACCAGCCCAATTCCATTTTGCGGATGATTTCTGCAATGACCGCAAAAGCATCATCATCAATAAAGAATTGGATTGCAACATAATTATACTTTTCAAAGTCTATGGAACATTCTATTCGAACACTATCAAATACTTTCCATGCCTTTCTATAATCTTCTTCGTCCTTCGTTTTGTAGATGAACCTATAAAACTTGTCTTTTATGATTTCGAAAGACCATGCCGTATCCGTATGAACCATATCCGTGATTCCATTTTGCAATTGTTCAGCCAATTGCTTACCTGAATCTTTTTGCAATCGACTGATATATGATTGTGATTTTCTCAGCTGTTTCCCAATTTGCTTTTGGGTTATGTTTCCCATTTTATACAATAATACCAATTTTGACATTGTTGACATATTCAAAATGGCATTAATTGTATTTATTAGCTGATCCTTGCTTTCTATTTCACCATAGAAATCTCTTTTATCAGCAATCACATCTCCCCTAGTCAAAACATTTAATTCATGATCTTGCTCATAAATTGGTTCATTAAAAGATACTTCACGTTTGTACCTTTTAACTTGCCTTAAAAACATAAGCATCTCATTTACTATGCATTTACTCGCATATGTTGTAAATGAAATTTTGAGCTCTGGTTTAAAAAACCGGGCTGCTTGATTCAAACCTACAAGACCTGCTTCTAACACATCATTGTAATATGGTGAATCATATGGTATTCCTAACTTTCTTCCGGCAAGATATGGAACCAACTTAATATTCTCCATTACTAACCGTGTTTCGAACTCACTCATTTCTTGTTGTAACTTCATAAAATGCTCTCCCTTCGTTCTGATAAGAATTAATATTAAGACAATCTGTCTCTTATTATATTTTACCATATTTATGCCTAAATTTCAACATTTTTGGCTAATTTACATAATTTTGTCTCACATATTCATAAATCATTATTCCAGTTGCAACTGATGCATTTAAACTTTCTGTTTTTCCGAGCATTGGTATTTTTACCTTTTTATCTGCTATTTCTTGTATTTCTTTTGATACACCATTTGCCTCATTTCCAATTACAACTATCTTTTTTGCATAATTAATATCATAGATACTATTATCTGTGTCCAATGATGTGACAATAATTTCAAATTTGTCTTCTCTTAATTTATTCAAAGTCTCAGTTAAATTATCAGTTTCAATTACATTTACTCTAAATATTGAGCCCATAGTAGATCTTACAACTTTTGGGCTATAGCTATCTACTGTATTTTTTGAAACTATAATTTGCTTTATATTTGCAGAATCAAGAGTTCTTATAATAGTGCCTAAATTGCCAGGGTCTTGTATGCCGTCTAATGCAACAATATAATCTGCATTTTTATCAATTGTCATATTTTCTTTCTTTTTTACTACAGCAAGTATTCCCTGTGGAGTTTCAACATCTGTCAAAATGTTAAAAACACTTTCAGTTACAGTTACGATTTTAAAATTTAAATTATTTTCAGATTCTATTACTTCTTTCTCATTTAGATATTCATTTTTTCTTGTGCTTTTATCATTTTGATATTCATTTTTTCTTGTGCCTTTATTATTTAAATGTTCCTTAAATTCAAATCCTTCTTTTACCACAATCAGCTCAATATCTTGCTTTTCGCTTATTGCTTCTTCTATCATTTTTATTCCTTCAATTATGTATTTTTCCGTTCTGTACTTCTTTTCTTTAAGCTTTCTAATCTCTTTTATTGTTTCATTTTCTTTACTGCTAATTACCATTAATTTACTCTCCTTACACTAATGATTTCAAAAATTCTTTCGTTTTGTTTATTACGTCATCTTCAACACTTAATGTAATGTATGGTTTTCCAGTAGCTGAAAATCTAATATTATTTTTATATTTTTCTAATAAAATCTCAACATTTTCTTTTTTGAAATCGCTAAATGTAAATACCATACCCATTGGTCTTAACTGAATTTTTATAACCTGTTTTTCTCGTGCTAAATTTTTAACTCTTGCAACTTCAATTAAATTATTTACTTCGTCCGGCATATCGCCATATCTATCAATAATTTCATCAATAATATTTTGTAAATCAGCTTCTGTTTTACAATTTGCTATGTCTTGATATATCTCAATTTTTTGGCTACTGTCTTCAATATAATTTTCCGGAATATATGCAGAAATCCCTAAGTCAATTGATATATCAACGTTTTCTTCAATTTTTTCTCCTTTTTCTTCTTTTATAACTTCATTTAAAAGTCTTGAATACATATCATATCCAACTTGCTCAATGTGTCCACTTTGGAATTCACCAAATATGCTTCCTGCTCCCCTTATTTGCAAATCTCTTGTTGCTATTTTAAATCCTGATCCAAACTCTGTAAATTCTTTAATTGCTTTTAATCTTTGGCTTGCATCTTCATTAATCATTTTATCTTTTCTATAAGTTATGTAACTGTATGCCTGTCTATTGCTTCTACCAACTCTTCCCCTTATCTGATAAAGCTGAGCTAATCCAAATCTATCAGCATTTTCAACTATTATAGTATTTGCATTTGGTATATCAATTCCTGATTCTAATATGGTTGTACAAACCAAAACATTGATTTTCTTATCAATGAAATCTTGCATTATCTCTTCTATCTCACTGCCGGACATTTTTCCGTGTGCATATCCAACTTTTGCTTCCGGAACTAACTGTTCTATTTCTATTGCCTTTGTGGCAATATCTGAAACATTGTTATGTATGTAAAATACTTGCCCGTCTCTTTCCAATTCCTTTGTTATGGCTTCTCTTATAACTTCTGTATCATACTCCAATACATAAGTTTGAATTGGTCTTCTATTATGTGGTGGTTCGTAAATTACTGACATATCTCTTATTCCAATTATAGACATTTGCAAGGTTCTTGGAATTGGTGTTGCAGTCATTGTTAATACATCAATTGTCTCTTTATATTTCTTTATTTTTTCTTTTGCTTTTACTCCAAATCTATGCTCTTCATCAATTATTAAAAGTCCTAAATCATTAAAAGCTACATCATTGCTAAGCATCCTATGAGTTCCAATTACTATATCTACTTTTCCGTTTTTAAGATTTTGCACAATTTCTCTTTGTTGTTTTACTGTTCTAAATCTATTTAAAAGTTCAACTGTAATTGGAAATTCCTTCATCCTTTTCTTAAATTCTTGATATTGTTGGTTTGCCAATATTGTAGTTGGAGCAAGATATGCTACTTGTTTTCCGTCCACTATTGCTTTAAATGCAGCTCTTATGGCAACTTCCGTTTTTCCATATCCAACGTCTCCGCATAAAAGCCTATCCATTGGTCTTTCGCTCTCCATATCTTTTTTTACTTCTTCAATGCATCTCAACTGATCAGCTGTTTCTTGATATGGGAAACTATCTTCAAATTGCCTTTGCCAAGGTGTATCTTTAGAAAACGCATAACCCTTTGAATGCTCTCTTTTTGCGTAAAGTTCTATTAAATCTTTCGCAACTGCTCTTAGATTTCCCTTAACTTTAGCTTTTGTTTCCTGCCACTCCTTGCTTCCAAGTTTATTTAATTTTATTCCGTCCTGAGCACCAATGTATTTTCTAACATTATCTAAATTTTCGGTAGGCACATACAAAGTATCTCCGTCTTTGTATGTTAAAATAATATAATCCTTTGTAACTCCGTCTGCTCTAATCGTTTTAACTCCGTCAAAAATTGCAATTCCGTGATTAATATGTACAACTAAATCTCCTACTTTTAAATCTGCAAAAACGATTTTCTCTCCACTTTTAAAAGTATCATTAGCTCTTTTTAATTTTCTTTTTTGTACATTTAAAAATTCATCACTACTAATTACTTGCAGATTAGTTTCTCTATTTTCAAAGCCACTAGAAAGAGCACCAGTAGAAATAACAATCTGACCTGGTTTTAACATAATATTATCTAAATCATCCACTTGTACAATGCTTTTTATAGTTTTGTCTTCAACATTTTTTTGCAACAATTTAGCAATTTTATTTCTGTTTTCTCTGCTTCCAGCTAAAATGATGACTTTTTTCTTATTTCTTAAAGCTTCACTAATCCCAATTTCAAAATTTTTAGTATCTCCCCTGAAAAGGTTTACTTCTCTAAAATCAAAATGATTTCTTCTCTCATCCGCTTCCTTTAAATTAATCACATTTTTATAATTGAAAACATAATCTATTACATTGTATAAAGCTTCCGGCACATCTCTTTCTCGCTCTTTTAGCTCTTTAATTAAATTTTTATTGTCTTCTTTAATTCCATTTATTCTTTGCTCTATTTTATCCGGTTCATCAATAAATATTTTAAAATTTTCCGCATAATCTATGATACTTTGGCTATTTTCATAAAACTCATTAAAATATTTTTCTACTTTGCTTTCAAAATTTCCTTCTCTAATCTCTTCAACATCCTTAGCAGAATATTCATCTAATTGTTCTATTCTTTTGCAGATTGTTTCTATGTTATTATCTAAAATGTTCTCTTTTGCTGGAAAGATTTCCACATTTTTTACAGTTTCTGTGGAACGTTGAGACGAAATCTTAAATTTCCTAATAGAATCTATGTCATCTCCCCAAAGCTCAATTCTTATTCCTTCGTCATTATCTGTTGCAATATCTAT
>CANQJG010000015.1 GCA_947624185.1 uncultured Clostridia bacterium
GATTGTGTTCCTTCGTCAATAGTATAATCCACATTTTCTCCACCTACTGTTGGTATTTTTAGTTTTGCTCCTAATGTTGCTTGTGTCATTGTTATTGGTATATTTAATTCTATGTTATCTCCAACACGTGTGAATATGTTGCTTTTCTTTACTCTTACTTCAACATATATGTCTCCATTTTCGCCACCATTTTTTCCTGGTTCGCCTTTTCCTCTTAATATTAAGGTTTGACCGTCTACTATTCCTGCTGGGACATCAAATTTTACTTTTACACTTTTTCTAACTGTTCCTTTGCCTTTACACGTGTCACATGGTTCTTTTATGACTTTTCCTGTTGCTCTACAGTTTTCACATGGTCCTACAGTTTGAAATGATGCGAATCCACCTAATGTTTGAGTTTTCTTTACTTGACCTGTTCCATGACATACTGGGCATGTTTCTACCTTAGTTCCTGGCTTTGCTCCTGTTCCGTCGCAATCTTCACATTTTACATTTTTATTAATGGTGAATTCTTTTTTTGCTCCACTATATGATTCTTCAAAACTTATATCAATATCATATTTTAAGTCCTGACCTTTTTGTGGAGAATTGGTTGCTCTTGCTCTTCTTCTTGAGCTACCACCAAATATAGATGATACAAAGTCGTCTACTACATCATCAAATCCAAATCCACTTGTAGTGTATGTATAGGAGCCATTACCAAATCCACCGAAACCATTTCCGAATCCACCGAATCCGCTTCCACCGCCAAATCCGGCACCAAATGGTGAGCCTTCTGCTGAGCCAAATTGGTCATAATTTCTTTTTTTCTGTGGATCTGATAATACTGAATATGCTTCTCCTACTTCTTTAAACTTTTCTTCAGCTTCTTTTCTATTGTCAGGATTTGCGTCAGGATGCCACTTCTTGGCTAATCTTCTATATGCTTTTTTTATTTCATCATCAGAGGCATTTTTGTCTACTTCTAATATTTTATAATAATCTTTTGCCATATTTGTTAGCTTATGTTAGTCTTAATGCCTAACATACTCCTCCTTTTCTTTGCTTAAAATTCACACTCTATATTAACAGAGTAGATATCTAAGACATAATCTGATTGAGGTTGGATTTCAAGTTTTCCAACCTCTAATCTATATTTATACTAATTTATATAGCTCTAAATACTATTTTTCTTCTTCTTCACTTGTTGTCTCAGTTGCTCCGTCTGTTGATGATGCATCACTTTGTGCTGTTTCTTCGGAATTTCCTGTTTGTGCATTTGCCCCTTGTGCATTAGCTGCTCCTTGAGCTTGTGAATATAATTTTTCCGATATTGAATAGAATACTTGTGTTAAACTTTCTGTTGTCTTTTTGATTTCTTCAACATCTTTTGCTTCTAATGCTTTATTTACTTTATCTATTTCTTCTTTTACTTTTGATTTTTCTTCACTGCTTATTTTATCCCCTAATTCATCAAGAGTTTTTTGGCAGTTATATACTAAACTTTCTGCATTATTTCTAACTTCGATTTCTTCTTTTCTCTTCTTATCTTCTGCACTGTGTGCTTCTGCATCTTTTACAGCTTTATCGATTTCTTCGTCTGTTAAGTTTGTGCTTGCTGTAATTGATACTTGTTGTTTATTTCCTGTTGCCATATCTTTTGCAGATACGTGAACAATACCATTTGCATCTATATCAAATGTTACTTCGATTTGTGGTATACCACGTGGAGCTGGTGCAATTCCTGTAAGTTGGAATCTTCCTAATGTTTTATTATCAGCTGCCATTTCTCTTTCTCCTTGAAGTACGTGTACTTCAACGCTTGTTTGTCCGTCTGCTGCTGTTGAGAATATTTGTGATTTTTTAGTTGGTATTGTTGTATTTCTTTCTATTAATTTTGTAGAAACACCGCCATAAGTTTCAATTCCAAGTGAAAGTGGTGTTACGTCTAATAATACTAAATCTTTTACATCTCCTGATAAAACTCCACCTTGAATAGCTGCACCAATTGCAACACACTCATCAGGGTTTATTCCTTTATCAGGATCTTTTTGTGTTATTTTCTTAACCATTTCTTGTACACATGGTACTCTTGTAGAACCACCAACTAATAATACTTTATGAATATCATCTGCAGTTATTCCTGCATCTTTTAATGCATTTTCAACTGGCTCTCTTGTTGATTCAACTAGATCATGGATTAATTCTTCAAATTTAGCTCTCGTAAGAGTTACATCTAAGTGTTTTGGTCCTGTTGCATCTGCTGTAATAAATGGTAGATTAATTTGAGTTTGTTGCATACCTGATAATTCTATTTTTGCTTTTTCTGCTGCTTCTTTTAGTCTTTGCATTGCCATTTTGTCTGAACTTAAGTCAATGCCTTGTTCTTTCTTAAATTCTGCTACTAGATAATCTATTATTTTTTGGTCGAAATCATCTCCACCTAAGTGTGTATTTCCATTTGTTGATAATACTTCGAAAACTCCGTCTCCAATATCAAGTATTGATACATCAAATGTTCCACCACCTAAATCATATACCATTATTTTTTGGTCTTGGTCTTCTTTATCCATACCAAATGCTAAAGCTGCTGCTGTTGGTTCATTGATTATTCTTAATACATCTAATCCTGCTATTTTTCCAGCGTCCTTTGTTGCTTGTCTTTGTGAGTCATTGAAATATGCTGGTACTGTAATAACTGCTTGAGTTACAGTACTTCCTAAATAACTTTCTGCATCTGCTTTTATTTTTTGTAATATCATTGCTGATATTTCTTGTGGAGAGAATTTGTCTCCGTCTATTGATATTTTGTCAGCTGTTCCCATTTTTCTCTTTATAGACATTATTGTATGATCAGGGTTTGTAACAGCTTGTCTTTTTGCTATTTGTCCAACTAATCTTTCTCCGTCTTTTGAAAATGCAACAACTGATGGTGTTGTTCTGTTTCCTTCTGAGTTAGGTATTACAACAGGTTCTCCTCCTTCCATAACTGCAACACATGAATTTGTTGTTCCTAAATCAATTCCTATAATCTTTCCCATTTTAAATATCCTCCTTTAAAATTGTTAATGGTTTATTTATATAATTTTATGATAATTTCTATTATCATTTAAAAATTAATAACTATATTAAATTATCCTAATCTAGTGAGCCATTTTGATTTAATTTGCTACTACGACCATAGAGTGTCTTAGAACTCTATCGCCTATCATGTAGCCTTTTCTATACTCTTCTTTTACAATCTTACTGCCTAAATTGTTATCTTCTACTAAGCTTACAGCTTCATGCATAGAAGGGTCAAATGGCTTTCCAACTGCTTCAATTTCTTTTACTCCATTTGCTGTTAGCACATCTTTAAATTGCTTCATAACAAGCTCTATGCCATTTTTATATTGCTCATCTTGAGTTGAACTTTCCACAGCTTTTTCTAGGTTATCAAGCACTGGCAATAGCTTCATTACTACATCTCCCATAACTGATGTGTACATCCCAGTTCTTTCTTTATCACTTCTTTTCTTGAAATTTTCGAACTCTGCCATTAGCCTTTTTATCCTGTCTTCTCTATCATCAAGCTCTTGTTTTTGTTCTTCTATTTTGGCATTTAATATATCGACTTCTTGCATATCTTCATTATTCATTTGTTTTAAATTTTCATCCTCCACTATTATTCCCCTCTTTTCCGTCTCCTAGACTTCTATTTATATCTTTATTTAGTTCTTTATTTATATATTTAAGAACAGAGATTACTTTTGAATAGTCCATCCTCGTTGGACCTATAATTCCAATGGTTCCTAGGTCTTTGCCTGCGACAATATTTTTAAATGTTACTATACTTAAATCTTTTAAACCATTTTCTTCATTTCCTATATAAACATTAAAATCTTCGTCATTATCTAATATATCTTCTATAAAGTCTCTTCTGTCTAAAAGTCCTAAAAATCTTTTTGCCAAATCCCCGGTTTTAAATTCCGGATTGTCTAATGCTCTATTTGCACCTTTCAAATATAGATTTGACTCGTCATTTATCAATTTTGTAATTTGATTTATTATTGGTTTTATTAATTCTACTCTATATGACATTTCGCTCATGATGTATTGCTCAATTGGCAAATCAATAAGTGATAAATACTGTCCTTTTAACTTATTGTTAAAAATCACATTTAAAGTATCGACTTGCTCTTGATTAATATCTCTATCAAATTTTATTATGGTTTCTTTAATTATTCCCGCTTCTGTCAAAATTATTGCCATAAGCATCCTTGAGCCGATTAGTACAAATTTTATTTCACTAATTTTTTGCTTCTTTGCATTTGGTTCGATTGCTACTGTTGTATAATGAGTAACTTCTGAAATAGTATTAGTTGCAATCTTTGTAAGCTCTTCCATTTCATTTACTTTTGATTGTAATTTTGAATTAATGTATCTAACTTCATTTAGAGTTAAATTTTTTTCATTTAGAAGTTTGTCAACATAAAATCTATATCCTTTTGATGAAGGTATCCTTCCGCTAGATGTGTGCGTTTTCTCTAAAAATCCTTCTCTTTCAAGCTCTGCCATTTCATTTCTAACAGTAGCACTACTGCAATCTAAGCCATATTTTCCTATTAAACTTCCTGAGCTTACTGGCTCAATGGTGTCAATATATTCGTTTACTATTGCTTGTAATATTCTCTTTTTTCTACTATCTAATTCCAAATTTATCACCTCGACTTGGATTTTCGATTCTATTTCAATTTTGTTTTCTTTTAATTCTTGAATCTCTCCTAACTTTTACTTCTATTCCAATTTATATTTTCTAATTTTATTATTATATTTTTAGCACTCCATATTATAGATTGCTAATCTTTATATATATTATATCGATTTTTAGCAATTGTCAATAGAGATTGCTAATTTATTTTGTGAATTTTGTGTGAACTATTATTCCAAGTGTGGCTTGTTCTAAATTGTAAGTTCTGCTTTTGACGAGAAGTTTTTCTCTACTAATTTATTTAGAAGTTTATTTTGTTCTTTTTGTAAATATAAATCATCATCTATTATTTGTACTGCCAAAGCTTGCACTTCTTTTAGTATCTCCATATCTTGAAATAAATTAGCTATCTTGAATTCAGGTATACCGTGTTGCTTTGTTCCAAAGAAATCTCCTGAACCTCTTAATTCAAGGTCTTTTTCGGCAATTACAAATCCATTATCGGTTTTGGTCATGATTTCCATTCTCTCTCTTATTAAATCATTTCCACCATTGCATTTTAATATGCAATATGACTTGTATTCGCCCCTTCCGACTCTTCCTCTTAATTGATGAAGTTGTGCTAATCCAAATCTTTCAGCATTTTCTATTATCATTAAGCTTGCATTTGGCACATCAACTCCAACTTCTATAACAGTTGTTGAAACTAATATGTCTATCTCTCCATTTTTAAATTTTTCCATTATTTCGTCTTTTTCTTTAGACTTCATTTTTCCATGTAATACTTCTACTTTGTAATCTTTAAAAATTTCGTTTTTATATTTTTCAGCAAGTTCAACTGCTGATTTTAATTTTGGAGCTTCCGGGTCGTCAGATTCTTCTACCAATGGGCAAACTACATAGCATTGCCTTCCTTGATCAATCTCCTTTTTTACAAATTCATTTATTCTCGTTTCTAACTTTCTTGAAACTGCGAAAGTGTCGACGTGTTTTCTATTTGGTGGTAATTCATCAATTATTGAAATATCCAAATCTCCATATAAAATCAAAGCTAAAGTCCTTGGTATCGGAGTGGCTGTCATGACTAATACATCAGGATTTTCTCCTTTTGCAACTATTGAACTTCTTTGCTTTACGCCAAATCTGTGCTGTTCATCAGTTACAACAAATCCCAACTTATTAAATACAACATTTTCTTCTAATAAAGCATGTGTACCAATTACAATGTCCACTTCTCCTTTTTCAATTCTCTCTAAGGCTAATCTTTTTTGCTTAGCAGTCATGCCACCAACTAAACCTTCACATTTTATACCATACTGTCCTAATATTTTTTCAAAATTTGCTAAATGTTGCTTTGCCAATATCATGGTTGGAGCGAGTACTGCAACTTGGTATCCGCTCTTTACTGCCTTGTATGCTGCAATCATTGCTACTATTGTTTTTCCTGAACCAACATCTCCTTGTAGCAATCTATTCATTGGCTTTTCCTTTTCCATATCTGCATTTATGTCTTCTAATACATTTAACTGTGCTCTAGTTAGCTTAAATGGCAAATCATTTATTACATCTGACATATTTACATTGCTACTATATTTAATACCTTTTATTTGTTTATCATTTTCGCCCCTTAATTTTAATAATCCTAATTGCATTGTTAAAAGCTCATCAAATACAAGCCTTCTTCTAGCTTTTCTAAAACTTTCAAAATCATTTGGAAAATGAATCTGCTTAATTGCTTCATCATATCCAATTAATTTGTATTTGTCTAAGATGTATTTAGGCATAATCTCATCTAATTGTCCTGCAAGCGTAAGACCATTTTGAATAACTTTTCTAATTGCATTTGCCTTAATCTCGTAAATCAATGGATATACTGGTATGATTTTACCAGTATTATTATTTTTCTCTATCACATCAAAAACAGGAGAATTCAGCTCTTTAATCCCGCCTTTAACTGTCATCTTTCCAAAGAATCTATATTTTTCTCCCCTTTTTATTTGCGTTTTTATGTATGGTTGATTGAACCATGTAATCATACAAGTGTCTGACTCATCTCTAACCATTAGTTTTTCAATGCTTTTATATCTTCCAAGCATCCTTAAATTCACACTAGAAACAGCCACCGCTTCAATTGAACACTTTTCTCCGTCTTGCACATTTGCGATTGGCTTTATCAAACTTCTATCTTCATAATCTCTTGGGTAATATGTAATTAAATCTTCCAATGTGAATATTCCAAGTTTATTAAGGCTTTTGGCTCTTGCTGGTCCTACACCTTTCACATATTGAACTTCATTTTTTAGATTAGTCATCATTTTCTCCATTTTCTAAATTTTCACTTTTTCCCATTATATTACACTATAACATTTTTTTCAAGGGAGAAGCATGGGTTAGTTATTTTTTTACATTTTTGTTACATTTTGCTTTAGGTCTTGTATAATCTTTGATTTTCATTTATAATAGATGTGTATTTATGGATATAATAGGTTTATAGATTTGCCTTAAAAAGTCTAAATATATTATTCAAGGAGATTTTATAAATGGATGACGAATTAAATAACCAAAATTCTAATGGTACAAATAATTCTTATCAAGGACAAGATTCTTTTGCTAGTATGAATCCTGATTTCAATCAGACTAACTCTAATCAAAATGGATTTCAAGATCCTTATGCTAGTATGAACCCTGATTTTAATCAGACTAACTCTAATCAAAATGGATTTCAAGATCCTTATGCTAGTATGAATCCTGACTTTAATCAGCCTAACTCTAATCAAAATGGATTTCAAGATCCTTACGCTAGTATGAATCCTGACTTTAATCAGACTAACTCTAATCAAAATGGATTTCAAGATCCTTACGCTAATATGAACCCTGATTTTAACCAAACTGATTCTAATCAAAATGGATTCCAAGATCCTTACGCTAATATGAATCCTGATTTTAATCAGTCTAACTCTAATATGAATGTTAATGATGTAGAAAATAATAATCAGGTAGTTAATCCTATTTTGAGTCAAAGTATGCCTAATAATAATGTAAATCAGGAAGATTTAAATAATACAAATTATCAAGATAATAACTTTAGCAATCCTAATATGAGTTATCAAGATAGTAACTTTAGTGACCCTAACATGAATTATCAAAATAATAATTTTAGTGACCCTAACATGAATTACCAAAATAATAATTTTAATGACTCTAATATGGGTGGTTATCAAGATAATGGCTTTAATGATCCTAATATGAATTATCAAGATAACAATACAAATCAAGATTATAATACTGCTTTCGTTCAAGCATGGATGGGAAATTTATTTAATCAAGCTCACTCGAAGAAATTTAATTGGAGTGCTGCAATTTTTGGTGAAATATATCTATTATATAGAAAAATGTATTTAACTGGATTTTTGTTTCTCATTTTAAGATATTTACTTATATTTTTATCACTATTCTTACTTACAAAAATCGGTGTGGCATCATTTGCAATATTAGGAGTAGTTGAACTTGCATTTTTATTTATTTTTGGTTTTGGATTCTATCCTTTATATAGAAACTTTGTTAAAAATAAATTAAATAAATGTAAACAGACTACAACAGACAATCAACAATTAATCAACTTAGCATCTCAAAAAGGTGGAACTTCAGTACTTGCAGTTGTTTTATATTGTATAGTTATTCCAATTATCACCACATTGCTTTTGGGATTAATGATGACAGTTGGACTTTTGAATTTATCTGGTAGTTTGATGTCTTCATTTGGTCAAGCTGTTAATGAGATAAATAATGAAATTATTGATGAAGATGAGTTTGATTATCAATATTGGCAATTTAACGATGAATATTCTGTACAATATGATTCAATAACTTGGTTCTATGATGAAGCCAACGATGCACTAGCTAAAGGAAGTTATTCATTAACATATTCTGATAAGTCTCTTAAGGATATTCATGCAGTATATGGATATGATTTAACAACAAATCCAGGTAGATCTTCACTTTTGAGTACTTTAACAAGCTCATTTGAAGCACAAGCAACAGCATTAAACGTAACTGTTCAAGCAGGTTCAAGTAACTTTGTAACTGGTACATCATTACCTAATGTTTACTATTCTTATGTAGATGTTGAATCAGCAGAATCGCTTTCAAGATACTATCTAGTTTTAATACCTGATGATGATATATTATTCCAGTTCATCTTATCAACTAATGACACTTCAATTGATTCATTAACAAATGCTGAAGTAATTGGAATATTGACAAGTGCATCTAAAGAAAATATGGAAACTGAAGAAACAGAAGAGACTGACGGAAATAATATAGATAACAGCATATCAGATGCTACATCTAATGTGTTAGCTGAAAATGATATTGCTGAAGAAACTGCAAATGAAGTAGTTGAAAATTCTACAACTAATAATGTTTCTAACGTAACTGAAGTAAATGAAAATCTTACTTCTTATGGAAATGAAGTTATAGCAAGTGTAACAAATACACTTGCTAACGACAATTCCGCATTAGGAGAATTTTTAAGATAAATAAATTTTTATTAAATCTATTTGTCATGTATTTATATTCAATTAGGCAATTTAGTTAAAAAATCTTTTATTTTATATTTGCCTCAAGAAAGGGATGATATTTATTATGAATTATACATTAGTTAAAGATTTATACAAAAGAACAGAAAAATACATTGGACAAAAAATCAAGGTTTCAGGTTGGGTTAAAACCCTACGTAATTCAAAAAATTTTGGTTTTATAGAATTAAATGATGGAACATTTTTTAATAATATTCAAATCGTTTTTGATGATAAATTAGATAATTTCGAAGATATTTGTAAATTGACAATTAGCTCTTCAATTATAGTTAGTGGCGAAGTTGTTAAAACTGAAAATGCTAAGCAAGCATTTGAGATTCACGCAAGTGAAGTTGAAATATATAAATTATCTGATACAGACTATCCTATTCAAAAGAAAAATACTAGTTTTGAATTTCTAAGAACTATTGCTCACTTACGTCCTAGAACTAATACTTTTAGTGCTGTTTTTAGAGTTCGTAGCTTATTGAGTTTTGCTATTCATAAGTTTTTCCAAGAAAGAGGTTTCGTTTATGTAAACACTCCGCTTATTACTGGAAGTGACTGTGAAGGTGCTGGAGAAATGTTTTCAGTTTCAGCTCTTGATTTTGACAATATACCAAAAGATGAAAATGGACATGCTGATTTTTCAAAAGATTTCTTTGGAAAAAATGCTCACCTTACAGTTAGTGGACAACTTGAAGGTGAAACTTATGCTGAAGCATTTAGAAATATTTACACATTTGGTCCTACATTTAGAGCGGAAAATTCTAACACAGTAAAACACGCGGCTGAATTTTGGATGATGGAACCTGAAATGTGTTTTGCAGATTTATCAGATTGTTTGGATGTTGAAGAAGCAATGATTAAATATGCAATATCTTATGTACTTGAAAATGCACCTGAAGAAATGGCTTTCTTTGATAAATTTATTCAACCTAGCTTGTTAGAAAAATTAAAGGTTACTATGGATGAGCCTTTTGGCAGAATCACTTACACAGAAGCAATCAAAGAATTAGAAAAGCATAATGATGAATTTGAATTTAAAGTTTCATGGGGTGTTGATGTTCAAACAGAACATGAAAGATTTTTAAGTGAAAAAATATTTAAAAAGCCTGTATTTGTTACAGACTATCCAAAAGATATAAAAGCATTTTATATGAAACAAAATGACGACGGTAAAACCGTCGCAGCTGCTGACCTTTTAGTTCCTGGCATTGGTGAATTAATTGGTGGTAGCCAAAGAGAAGAAGATATCTCAAAACTTACTACAAGAATGAAGGAACTTGACTTAGATGAAAAAGATTACTGGTGGTACTTAGACCTTCGTAGATATGGAAGTGTACCACATTCAGGATTTGGTTTAGGTTTCGAAAGATTTATGATGTATGTAACTGGTATGCAAAATATTCGTGATGTTATACCTTATCCACGTACTCCAAAGAACTGTGAATTCTAATTTATAAAACTTCAATTTACTAAGATTACTAAATTAAATTAGGTTATATTATATTAAACTAAAAAGTTAAAAAACTGTTTAAAAATAATCGCTAAATCTAAAAAAAATATTATAGTTTGTATCATAATTTTATAAAAGTAACTTGTTTGCTACTAATTTGATACTTAAACTATAATATTTTTTCATCATTATTTTATATATTTTTTATATTTTCTATATATTGAATTTGGATATAGTATCTGCATTTACTTGCTTAATACGTCTCCCCATTGCTCTTGAATTGAATCAATTTTTTGGTCAGTTTGCTCTACTTCTTCTTCAAAATCGCTTTCAGCAGCATCTTTTTCCTGTACAATCTTATTATAATTACTAGCAGTAATTAATATCCCTGCTAGTAAAATCATTATCATAACTGTAACAGCTAATGAAATTAAGGTAATCCCTTTTTCTTTTCTCATTTTCACTTTAACCCTTTCTTTTGATAAAGGCTTTCTATTTTATAAAAATTATTTATTAAAATTTTATATTTTACGAAATCCATTATTAAATAACTTCTTTTATAGCATCCCCAATAATTTTATTTATATCAGTCATCATTTTGCTAAATTCAATTTCATAATCAAAATATTCTTTTATATCTTTGTTTTCAATTAACACATTATATAATTTAGCTACTTTTAACTTTTTGTCTTCTTCGTCTATTTCTTGATTATTGGCTCTTTGTATCTCCATAAGCTGTACTTCTTGTTTTAATTTTTCAAACTCTTCAATTAAATCTTTTTTCTTTGGATCTGAAAAAAGATTTTCCTTAGAATTCTTTAAATTTTTGTATTGGATTGAATTTTTTATTTCTTCTGCAAGTTTATTCGCTGTATCGTATATTTCCATTATTGACTCACTTCCTATAATTTTAGACATTAAGCGTATGCATTACGTTTTCTAAATGATAATAGATTTGTAATCTCGCCCTGTGTATTTTTAGCTTTACTAGTCTTACGAGCTTTTTCTTGTAACATTTTTTCTTCTTGCTTTTGTGCTTCGGTTTGACAAATTGCCTGTTCATATACATAATGTGTATCTTGAGCTATTTTATTCCAATTATATAATTCTTTAACTCTTTTTACAGCATTTTTTGAAACAGTATCGCAAAGCTTTGGATCAAATAATAGTGCCAATACCGAATCTGCAATTGAATTAGCATTTCCAGCATAACTCTTCATTCCAGTATATCCGTGTTCCACAATTTCATTTAATCCACCAACATCTGATACAACTGTTGGAATTCCCGCAAGCATTGCTTCTAACGCAACTATTCCAAATGGTTCATAAGTACTTGGAAATACTGCTATGTCAGCACATTTATACATTTTTTGTACTTTTTTAGAATCACAATATCCTGCAAAATATATTTTATTCTCTATTCCTAGATTTTTAGCTTCTTGTCTAAGCTCGTCCATCATTCCGCCTTTTCCACAGATAACAAGCTTTGAATCGTGATAATTATCTAATATTTTAGGCATAGCAGCAATTAGATTTTGAATTCCTTTTTCATAAACAAGTCTTCCAACATAAAGAATAATTTTTTCATTATCCATTGCAAATTGCCTTCTAAAATCATAATCTTTATCTACTCCAGAAAAATTATTTAAATTAATTCCATTTGGTATAACATTTATTTTCTCAAAAGGCAAACCAAAAATTCGTTGAAGGTCATTTTTCATAAAATTACTATTAACAATAACTTCTGTAGATTCATAAGTAAGAAGCCACTCAGAATCATTTATGTATCTTTGAACTTCATCATGTATTCCACTATTTCTACCATTTTCTGTTGCGTGTATTGTCGTAACTACTGGAATTTTAAAAGATTCCTTTAGTGCTTTTGTGGCATAAGTAACTAGCCAATCATGAGCATGAATAACATCAAATTTTCCTTCTTCATTTATAATTTCAGAAGCCTTTGAAACCATATTGAAATTTAACTGCATAATCCAATCGATAAAATTATTTGGATGAATCATATAATTGTCTACTCTGTATACCTTTACTCCTTTATCATTTTCAAAATATGATGTGTTTTCATCTCTGTAAGTTATTACTGTAACTTCATGACCGTCTTTTATCAATCTATGTGACAAATCATGTACAACTCTTGCCATTCCCCCTACTATTCTTGGTGGATATTCCCATGATAGCATTAAAATTTTCATAATTTTATGCCCCTTTCAACATTTCTTTGGTAGTTTATTTTGTTCTTATTTTTGTTCGTGTGATATTTTATTTTTCTACTATTTATATTATTTTATACATAATTTTCACAAATGTAAATAGGAAATCGACAATTTCTTACTTTTTTGTTACCTTTTATTATATTTTGTTTTTTATTCCATTTTATGGTATCATAAAAATGTATCAAATACACTTTTTAAGTTACCATAATATCTAACGTCCACTCTAGGAAGGAGATAATGAGGAATTGAAAAGGAAATCAAATTTGTACCAAAACATATATAAAATAGAAAATATTTTTGATGCATATCAAGAAGTTTGTAGAAATACTAAAAACAAACGAAAAGTAGCTCAATTTCAAGAATACCGTGCTGCATACATATCAAGGATTTATAATATTTTAAAATCCCACTCATATAAAGTTGGGCCATACAATAGATTCACAATATATGAGCCTAAAGAGCGACACATCGTGAGTCAAAATATGTTAGATAAAGTAGTCAATCACTTAGTTAGCAGATACATATTGTATCCTGCAATTTTACCCTGTTTACTAGATGTAAATGTTGCTAGTCGAAAAAACATGGGAACCAAGAAAGGTTTGGAGTTATTTAATAAATATAATTTACTGTCTACTATAAAATTCTCAAAATATTATATATTAAAAGCTGATATTAGCAAATTCTTTGCCAGTATTGACCATGATATTTTAAAAGATAAATTAAAAAGAAGGATTAAAGATAAAGATGCATTAAAAATAGTTTTTGACATAATTGATAGTTTTCCTGACGGATTGTGCATTGGAAACATGACTAGTCAGATTTTAGCCATTTTTTACTTGAACGATATAGTTCACGTTCATCACATTGTTAGTGTTATTGGCAGAAGGCGACGCCAACCAACCCTAAGGATAAACAAGATAAACACGACAACTGACGGGCTCCACACAACCATGCCCCAATCTTAAAAACTTAATTTGGTCTTAAGGCTTTTAACCAACCATTTGAATATTTTGCAATGTCATCAATTCTTTGTCCTAATTTTATGTACTTTTTCTGTGTAATCAACTGCTTTTGAAGGCTCAAATTTAGTAGAAAATCTATTACCTTTATTTTAGCTATCATAAGAGCTATCAATTCTTTTTTCTCATCAATATCTTCAATTGTATTAGCTTGATATGCAATTTCTAATAAATCGTAAGTATTCATCCTTATTCTATTTTTGAGCTCAATATCTTTCTTTGAAAAATTTTCTAATTGACCGTCAATTGCTACTATCATCTCTCTAATAAATTGAATTACTTTAAACTTTTCTTCCTTCATTAAAAATTATATTCCTTTCTGAAATTACATATTTAAACGAGAGATTGCTTTCTTTCAAACTCAATTACTCTAATTAAACAAATAATATATTTTCAATTTTATTTAATATATTTTTTAAATCTTTGGTATCTACATTAGAAAGGAGCTTTTTATTTATTCTATCTATTCTTAATCTATAATTTATAATATCTCTTGATTTTTCAAAATATTTATTATAGTTATTTAGATTTTTGAAATCACATTTTTCTTCTTCATCATAATTATTTCTTCTATCGAAAATTGCATAATTAATTTTCTTTTCTTCTAATTTTGCTTTCACTTTACTGATTGAATTAATTGGAAAACCACACTCTTTCATTTGCTCTTCAAGGTTTCTTATCTGATATTCAAATAAATATGAAATAATGTAACTATCTTTGTTATAACAATGAAAAAATGTTCCTACCTTGAAAAGACATATTGTATCCTTTTTTAGTTCTTTTATTGTTTTTACTGCTTCATTTACTTTCATATATAATTATCCTTTCTTTTCGTTCCAAAACTTCATCCGTGTTTGCGGTAAAATTTACACACTATCCTGCAAGTTCTCAAGCTCTTTCATTATTTTAAAATTTACACTATATAATACGCTATCTATGCTTACATTATTTTTTTAGCGATTCCGTGGCTGGACCACAGCCCAGCTTCACGGAAAATACGCCCTAAATTTACTTCACGATATCGTACACAGTCTTTGTGTCATCTGACTTTGCTGTGTTTTTTTGCAATTTGACTCCAGATTGTAGACAAACTACTGGACGCAACCCATAGCCGTTAGTGTAGCTATAGTTGCCGTAGTTCACGCCGCCGTTATAGTTCACGAGCATCACATTGGTAGTGGTACCGGCAGAAGGCGACGCTAACCAATAGCCATAACAGTTGCCTGTAGCTCCATTTGCAGTTACACTCGTATTTTCTGTATGTGGAAAAAATACATTGTAATTTTTTGCTATGGTGTCTTTTTCAGTTGTATTAAAAGCTGAGCCACTTGATGTTATATAGTAACCATATGTCGATGTTTGAGTCGCATCTACTCCTACATAATATCCACTTGTTCCGTTTCCATTCGGAAATATCTTCCTAAATCCGTCTTCTTCATCTACAACAGCGTTCCATGCTTTGCACCACATTTCTACAGTAGGTCCGCCTATTGCTACTTCTCCATAATATTCTTTATTTACAAATCCTGACCAATTATCTGTATTCAATAATATTGATACACATCTTGAGTTCTCTACTGTTTTATTTCTTGATAAATCATATCCTTCATGCATAAATAATTTTGTTGGATCAGTCTTTAGTCCTGTTAATTCTTGGTACGCAGGTGCACTTGGCCAATTGGCTGAAAGTGTTTCATATCCTGATGACGTTGCAGGCTTCATCATTGCTTTACTTGTTCCGTTTCCCATTGCACCTTTTAATGTGCTATTTTCCATTGGCACATAATCTGCTGCTATTAAGTAAATCCTTCCTTTTACATCATCACTATCATTTTCATCTGATCCACCTACATAAAATAATCTCCAGTCATTTGTATAATCTTCGTCTCCATTTAAATCTACTCCATAGTTTACATATTGTCCATAATATTTCTTTGGACTTGTTGCCATTTCACTTGCATCTATTGGAGCTGGTGGTGTCAATGATTCTATTATATTTGATATCTCATTTCCTGCCTTTCCCATTTCTCTTGACTCATTTGCTTCTGCTTCCTTATACTTATTTGTTGATTTCTTTGACATTTCAAATAAGCCATTTTCTCCTATTGCCATTCTCAATACTATTCCTGCTAAGATTAGCATTATAATTATTGTTACTACCAATGCAACTAGCGTTATACCATGTTCTCTCAATATTTTCATTTTTCCTTCTTTTACCTTCCTTTCGTTCATATTACTTTGTCTCATCTGTTTTTCTTTCTCCCCTTCTTGATTTTTCATCTGTTTTGTTTTCATTTTTGGTTTTCCTCCTTGATTTTTTTATTTCTATTTATTTTTATTAACTAATTATTTATTGTTTGTTGCTGATTATTGATTGCTAATTATTTATTATTTATTCCTTATTTTATAAATCTTAAAAATGTTATAATTGAACAGCTTCCGCACTATCATCCACTCAAAGTATTAACATAGATTGTTTGAAGCAAATTACACCACAAAAAAGCTATATGCTTTAGTCACTCCTAAAACACATAGCTTTGTTTTCTATGTTTCCATTTATTTCTATTACCTTTAAACTATTTGTGTGTGTGTGTGTGTGTGTGTGTGTGTGTGTACTCTCGCAAGGCTTTCAAGCTTTTTCATCTTT
>CANQJG010000016.1 GCA_947624185.1 uncultured Clostridia bacterium
TGGTGAAATTAAACTAAAGAAATTAGACGATACATTTGAAGAAAAATGTAGAGAACAATTATTAAATAAATTAATAATTAAATAATTTATAAACACTTGAGATTATGATTTGTAATCTCAAGTGTTTTCATAAATCAATTATTAGTCATGAATTTTATTAAATGGATTATAGAAAGTAAAAAATTAAATGTAGTGTTACAATTGATGTGAAACAAAAATAATAGAAAAAAATTATTGACAATTAGAAATCAGATATAGTAAAATAAAAGTAATAAAATTAATAATAAAAACAGTAAGGTAAAAATACAAGAAAAAGGAGCAAAAACAAAAGATGAAAAAGCTTGAAAGCGTTGCGAGAGTACACACACACACACACACACAATTAGTTTAAAATTAATAGAAATAAATGGAAACATAGAAATCAAAAGCTATGTGTTTTAGTGAGAGCTAGAATGCATGGCTTTTTGACGTTGTAACTATAACATTTTAGATTAATAAAATAAATAATCAAATATTAATAATGAAAAGGAGACCAAAATGAAAGAAAAACAGATGAAAAGATTTAATGAATATGGTGTAACTTTGGTTGCTCTAGTAGTAACTATAGTTATAATGCTAATTCTTGCAGGAGTGGCATTGAATTTAGCGTTAAGTGATAATGGATTAATTAGCAAAACAGCACAAGCAAGATCAAAATATGAAATCGAAGCAGAAAGAGAAGTTATTAGTCAAAATATTTTAGCATATCAAATGGAAGAAATGACAGAAGATTCTGTTACTACAATAAAAAAGCTAGGTATATCTTTAATCAATAGAAATATGGATAATAGTGATATATGGAATATAATAGTACTAAGAAATGGGAGTGAACAACCATATGGAACAGATTGGAATTATATAAAAGAAGGAACAGCAATAGGAGAATATGGAAAGGCAAATTATAATTGGGTGGTAAATTATAAAACAGGAGAAACAATATTACTAGAGAAAGAAAGTTATGATTATTTAGATTCTAGTTCAACAGTTGCGGTAAAGGATGATATGGTATTTAACTTTGATTCTGCAAATTTAGATATAAGTGAAGGTTCTATAGGTCAAAATGCAAAGTTATATTATTATGATACAGAAAAATATCCAACTGAAGAAGATAGAAAAACAGCTTATGAAACATATGAAAAAGGTCATACAGTTGTTGAGGTAGTAGGATATGACAGAAGCGAATCTAGTGATGCTCAAGATTATATAGATGCTGAAACAAATGCGTTTAAATTTAATGGAAATAATTATATAGAAATATATAATGAATCAGACTTTGATTTTAGCAAAGGTTTTACTTATGAGTTTTATGGTAAAATTGATGGTTCTGTCTGCGCAATACAAGACAGTTCTGGATATTGTGGATTGTTTGGATTGTGGAATGGTACTTATTCTAGACAGGCATCTATACGTTTTGGGGTTTATTTACCATCAAGTAGAGTTATGTATAATTTGATTCATCCAACGTATTTAAAGGATGAAAACAATAATAATATTACTGAGTCTAGTGCGTATGGGGATTGGATTAGTTCTACAAAGGACCCTTGGAATCAAAACTGCGTATTGGATTCTGACGTGAGAGAGAACGATTTATTTATTACTGTTACATTTTCACCTAGTAATGGAAGTCAAAGTTCACCAATGCAATCAGTATATATAAATGGAGAAGAATTTAAAAGTGGAGCTCTTGGAGAAAAATATTATAATGAATTTGTTAAACAAGTTAAAGATTTACATTATCTTGAAATAGGTAGATGTACTATGGATACTGTTGCTAACTGGTCATATACAAAAGGTTTATGTTATTCTATTAGGATGTATAACAAAGCACTAACTGAAGGACAGGTAAGAGATAATTATAAAGTAACAACAGCATTTCATAAATATTTGACAGGAAGTAAAAATTAAATAAGAAAAAAGATACTCTTGCAAAAGGGTATTCTTTTTTTATTCATAACTAAAATACCAATTTAATATAATTAAACAGTTATTTATTAATTAATGGTATATTTAGTTTAAAAGAAACAAATCTTTTATTCTATGTATACCTTCAGAAAGGAATATTTTGTATGGGATTTAAAGGGTTTAATTTTGAGTGTATTAGAAAATGGTGCATGAATAAAGTCATAAATTTAGTTGTAGTTGCAGCTTTTTTATTATTTGTAGTTATAATAATTTTGGCTGCAAGTATTGGAAGCAATAGTCCAAGCATCATAGCTAATAGTAATTCGGTGTTAAGCACTAAAAAAATAGGTTGGGGAATTAAAAGAGCTGATAACCATGAACAACCTGATTTGGGTGCTGAAAATAAAAGAATAATAGATGAATTTAATGGATATGCAATGGGGAACAAAGATAAACCTTATGTATATTTAACTTTTGATGTTGGATATGAAGGTGGATACACAAGTAAAATTTTAGATGTATTGAAAGAAAATAATGTGTGTGCATTATTTTTTATAACAGGTCAATTTGTGAAAACTAGCGAAGATTTAGTTAGGCAAATGATTGATGAAGGGCACGTGATTGGGAATCATACTTCCAAGCACAATTCGATGCCTGATATTAGCGAAGAAAAGATAAAAGAAGATGTGATGACATTACATCAAGAAGTATATGAAAAATTTAATTATGAAATGAAATATATAAGACCACCAAAAGGCGAATATAGTGAAAAAACAATAGCATATACTAATAGTTTAGGATACAAAACAGTAATGTGGTCATTTGCTTATGATGATTGGGATAATAACAAACAAGGAAGAGAAGATTATGGGAAAAAGAAAATTTTAGATAATCTTCATAATGGTGAGATTATGCTATTACACGCTACTTCAAAAGATAATGCTAATATTTTAGAGGATATTATAAAAGAAACTGTAAAACAAGGATATGAATTTAAATCAATTGACGAATTCGAAAGATGATAAAATGAAGGTTTATGGGTAGCCTTTCAAAAATCTAAATCTATTGTATGGGGATTTAATTTATAATGAGCAAGTTTGATAAATTATTTGGAATTCCGGAAGAAATAGCAAGCGATATTCCAAAAGTGACAATAGTTGGTTTTGACAGATTACTTGTGGAAAACTACAAATGTATACTAGAATATCAAGATTTTTTTATAAGGATAAAAATGGCAACAGGACTCATAAATATAAATGGTTTTAATTTGCTGATGAACGAAATGACAAAGGATGACTTAATTATAACTGGAATAATTGAAAGTGTTGATTTTGAAAAAAATGATCTTATTAAGTAAATGAAAATGCACACTAAACAAAAACTTATAAGGAGATTTCTTGATGTGGTTTAAAATTTTAACTAATTACATAAATGGATATATAAAAATAGAAATTGAAGGATACTATATTGAAAGATTTATAAATACATGCATGAAAAAAGGGATTTTTTTATGGAGTATAACTAGAAAAAAGGGTAGTATAATTCAAGCAAAAGTGGCAGTTGCGGATTTTAAAGAAGCGGTTAGCATTGCTAGAGAACATAGCTGTTTGATAACTATAAAGAATAAAAAGGGAGTTCCATTTTTAATAAAAAAATATAAAAAAAGAAAAGTATTTTTTATTCTTTTACTCGTTTTAATTGTGATGATTATTGCTCTTTCGAGATTTATATGGAATATAGAAGTTAGTGGTACAGAAAATATTGATAGCGCTGAAATAATTGAAATAGCTAAAGAAAATGGATTAAAAATTGGAAAATTTAAGGGGAAAGTAAATACTAATGATATAGTAAATAAGATTAGATTGAGCAGAGAAGACATAGCGTGGGTTGGAATCGAGTTAAAAGGCACAAATGCAATTATAAGAATAGTTGAAGCTGATGAAAAGCCTGAGATTGTTGATGAAAATAGTTTTAGCAATATTGTAGCTACTAAAGACGGTGTAATAACCAGCATATCAGCACAAAATGGAACAATAATGGTAGAAAAGGGGCAAGAAGTAAAAAAAGGAGATATATTAATTGCAGGTTGGATGGAAGGAAAATATACTGGTAAATATTATGTAAACAGCAATGGAGAAGTTAAAGCAAAAATTGTTTATGCACAAAATGAAAAAATTTACAAAAAAGAGACGAAAAAAGAAGAAACAGGAAACATAAATAATAAATATTCAATAAAATTTAATAATTTTAAAATAAATTTTTATAAAAGGCTTTCAAAATTTGAAAAATATGATACAATAGTTTCAAGTAAAAAAGTTAAATTATTTTTTAATTTTTATTTACCTATTGAAATAATAAAATACACCAATTATGAGATATGTGAAGTTGATATCGAGCATAATAAGGAAGATGCCACAAATCTTGGGCAAGAGCAGGCTTCGGCAAAGTTAGACGAACTAATTAATGGCGAAGTAATTGACAAACAAACTGAAGTTATGGAATACGACAGATATTATGATGTTAACGTGACATATACAGTAATAGAGAGTATAGGCACAAAGGAAAAAATTGAGTTTTGAAAGGATGGTTTTTATGGGAGCAGAAGAGAAAAGTATAAGAGTTTATGATACTAGAAAGACATTTTTTGCACGAATTGGAAGCACTGTAAGCAAAATATTTGCACCAACCAAAGTTGGTTTTAATAATCTAGTTGTTAACATAAAAAGAAATTCTATGATGAAAAACTACAAAAATATGATAAATTGCAAAGAAGACAAAAAGGAAGCAGCAGAGAAGAAATTCGAAGATTTTTACACATTATATCTTGAGTCTATTGACCAATTATTGGTTGAAACTATTTACAAAAAAGTAATAATAAATACTGCTTCAGACTTTGAAAAAGATGCATTATCAAAATATTATAATGTAATTCATCTAAAAGAAGTAGATGAAATTGAATACAAATATAAAAAGCAACAATATCTTTTAAGTCTTGATTATAATAGCTTAAGAGAGTCTAATAAAACGAAACAATTAGAAGAATATACACAAGTATATTTGTATGAAATGGAACAATTATACAAAGGATTATTAAAACATTATTCTATAAGATTGCCAGAGCAAAAATTACCAGCTGATAAAGAAAATATGTATAACAAAATATTTGACACGCTTGAAGAATATGTTACAAATATAATTCCGTTGAAAGACATAAAAGATGAAGAACTTATAAAAGAGTGTAGTTTATTCGAAACATACGAAGTAGGTAAACTTGACCAGGTTGATGTACTTGATAAAAGGATGATTTTGCTTGGAATTAGTAGAAAATTGTTTGTTCACAGTTTACCACTTATAGTGGCTGAAAGGTGCTATGTAAAGCTTTTAAAAGACACAAGGAATTTGATAGTGGATACTAAAGTTTCAAGAAAAAGAGAAAATGCCTATCAATTATTATTAAGATTAATAGATCAATACAATCAAAAATTATTGTCAGTAAAAATTTATTGGAACAATAATGAAGAAAAGGCAGAATATAACAAATTTGCTAATAAATGCAAGGAACTAGAAAAAGTTAGAGAAGAAAAAGGTCTTCACGAGTATGACATCAAAAAGCAAATATTATATATCAGAGAAGACATGAAAATATTGAGCAAATATAATGATAAATATTATAGAATAATTAAATTCTATAAAGGACGCTTAGTAAAACTTGGAGATATGAAGCAAATAAGCACATATAGAACTGAAAATCTTCCAGTAATGTCAGCTGAAGCTAACCAAAATCTAAGCGAAATAATTAAAGAATCTAAAAAGGAATTAATAAATGAAACAGCATGTTGAAATAATTTATGACGGGATTGAAGAAAATAAAGACTATGAAAACATTATAAATAAAGTAATTGAAAAATGTTTTGAAAATGAAAAAATGTCTGAGTTAAAGTTATACATTAGTATAACTTTAACTTGCCCAAGTAAAATAAAAGAACTAAATAATAAGTATAGAAATATAGACAAGGAAACTGATGTATTATCTTTCCCAATGTTTGAAAAAAACGAAATTGATAAGATTATACAGGAAGGTTATGATATTGATGACGTTTTGGGAGATATTGTAATTTCTATACAAAGAGTTAGGCAGCAAGCTGTAGAATATGGACATAGTTTTGAAAGAGAACTATCATATATGTGCGTACATGGTTTTTATCATTTAATGGGTTATGATCACATACAAGATGAAGACAAAGTTGTAATGAGAGCAAAAGAAGATGAAATTCTAAACCAATTAAACATTACTAGATTTAAATAATTAATTAAACCTTACAAAATTGAATAATTAATTAAATACAAAAACAGTAAAAAATAAGGAAAAATTAAATGAAAATAAAATACAATTTAACTTAAAAGGAGAAAATAAACTAAATGAAAAGTGAAAATGTAGAAAAAGATAGTAGGCTCTATAATAAAAATTTTTTGCAGTCAGTAAGCAATGCAGTAAATGGAATATTATATTGTGCCACGACGCAAACTAATATAACAAAGCAGTTAATATTAGGTACAATAGTCATGATATTAAGTTTATTTTACAATTTCACAACAGCGGAATTTTTATGCTTAACATTTGCAGTATTTTTTGTAATTTTTGCAGAATTCATAAACACAGCAATAGAAACAATAGTTGACCTTTATGTAGATACATATCATCCAAAAGCAAAAATAGCAAAAGATGTAGGTGCTGGTGCAGTAGTGCTAACAGCTATAAATGCAATAATTGTAGCATATTTTTTGTTCTTTAGAGAAACAGAAATATTTACTATTACAGATTCGCTATTTAACCATGTAGTATCATCACCAAGTCATTTGGCATTTGTAGCAATAATACTAACTGTAATTGCAATTTTAGCAATGAAAGGGGCTTTCAAAAAAAGAGAGATTTCAAGGGGAGTAAAAGATGACACATTTTTACCAAGTGGGCAATCGGCTTTAGCATTTGCATTATTAACCGCTATTTGGATGAATTCAAGAAATATTATAATCTTTTGCCTAGCTTTAACTCTATCTATAATGGTTGCAGGAAATAGATTAAATGACAAAAAAACATTTGGCGAAATATTATTTGGTGCATTTATGGGAGTTTTAATAGTTGTATTAGTATATGGTTTAACAATTTTTAAAATGTAAAATAGAAAGGAAAAACTACAAAGATGAGAAGTAAAAGGGGAGAATCAAATAAAAAACACAAAAAAATTATCATTATATCTGTAATTATTTTAATAATAGCAGCTCTTGCAGTTGCTGGAGCTTATGTGTATAAGATTTATTTTAGTGGACGAGATGTCTCAACTGATGTGAATAATGTTGAAGAAAATGTAATTGTGGTTGAACAAAAATCTTTGCAAACCTTTGTAGGAGATGATAGACCAATTGCTGTTATGATAGATAATAATGTGAAGGCTATGCCACACGCAGGTATAACAAAAGCTTATGCTGTTTATGAAATAATTGTTGAAGGTGGAGAGTCAAGATTAATGGCATTATTCAAAGGACAAGATTTACCTAAAATAGGACCAATAAGAAGTGCAAGACATTATTTCCTAGACTATGCCTTAGAACATGATGCAATATATGTTCATTTTGGTTGGAGTCCACAGGCAGAAGAAGATATTAAAATTTTAGGAGTTAATAATATAAATGGTATTGCACAATCAAGCACAGACTTTTGGAGAGTGAAAGATAAATATGCTCCACATAATGCAGTAACATCAACAGCTAATATATTAAAAATGGCAGAATCTAAAAAATATAGAACAACATCAAGCAAAAATAGTCCATTTAAATATATAGTAGATGATGTAAATCTTGAAGAAGGTCAAAAAGCAGATACAATCACAATTCCATATTCTAACTGGAATTCTGTAAAATGGGTATATGATGCTGAAAATCAAAATTATTTGAGGTATTCAAGAAATATACAAGAAGTTGAGTGGGATACAGGCGAAGCAGCTAGATTCAAAAATATAATAATAGAATTCATAGCAAATAGTACTTTATACGACGGAGAAAATAAAGATAGACAAACAATGACAACAATTGGATCTAAAGACGGTTATTATATTACAAATGGAAAAGCTATAAAAATTAAATGTACTAAAACATCAAGAAGTGGACAAACAGTATATACAGATTTATCAGGAAATGAAATTGATGTAAATGACGGAACTACATTTGTTCAAATTGTACCAATAAATGCTAAAGTGCAAATAGAAGGAAATGTTGAAGAACAAGGTAGCGAAAGTTAAATAAAAAAGATGACAAGGTTGAAAAATACTTTTCCAACTAAATTTGTGCATTAGGAAGGAATTAAAAATGGAAGAATTTAAATCAGGATTTGTTACAGTAATAGGCAGAACAAATGTTGGAAAATCAAGCATTATAAATGAATTGGTAGGCGAAAAAATTTCTGCTATTACAAATAAACCACAAACTACTAGAAAAGTTATTAAAGGAATAATAAATAGAGAAAAATCGCAAATAATAATAATAGATACACCAGGAATTCACAAGCCAAAATCAAAGCTTGGAAATGTAATGATAGAATCAGCAATTGGCTCAATTCCTAATGTAGATGTCGTAGTTTATGTGATTGAAGCTGATATGCCAAGGATAGATGAAAAAACTATAGAAAAATTAAAAGAAGCTAAAAAGCCAACAATATTAGTTATAAACAAAATTGATTTAGTTAATGCTGAAAAGCTTGCACAAATCATAGATATATATAAAGATTTATATGATTTTAAAGCAATAATACCAGTATCAGTAACTCAAAAAAAGAATCTAAATGAAATTGTAATAGAAATAGAAAAAAACTTAAAAGCAGGTCCTGCATATTATGATATAGAAGAGTATACAGACCAGTCTTTAAGAGAAATGGTAGAGGAAACAATTAGAGAAAAAGCATTAAAACTTCTACAAGATGAAGTACCACATGGAATATTAGTTGAAACTACAAAAATGAAAACAAGAAAAACAAAAAATGATGAAAAATTTTTTGACATTGAAGCTACAATTTTTTGTTTAAGAGAATCACATAAGGGCATAATAATAGGAAAGCAAGGTCAAATGCTTAAAAAAATTGGAACTTATGCAAGACAAGATTTAGAGCAAATGCTTCAAACTAAAGTAAATTTGAAACTTTGGATAAAGGTAAAAGAAGATTGGATAAATCAAGAAAGTTTTGTAAACAAGTTTAAAGATTAAGTAAGATTTCTTCATCTAAAAACAATAATAGTTTTTAGATAACTGTAATTTAGAAAAAATTCGAGACTGAAGGATAGGAGTGACTTATGTTAAAACAAATTGCATGGAATACTTTTAAAAATACGGGCAATATCAATACTTTTATGGAATTATTAGAAGTAGATAAAGCAATGGAAGATGCTAATGATAAAAAGTTAATCAAAGATGTAGACATAACACAAAAAAATGAAAGGATTAAATTATTTTAGAAGTACATTATACTTAAGAACATCAGACATAAATCTGTGTGATTAAGAATTTGTGCTAAGAAGGAACGATAACAAAAATGGGAGTTATAAAAACTAAAGGGATTGTTTTAGCCCAAAGTAATATGGGTGATAATGATAAAATGATAACTCTGCTCACCCCGGACTTAGGAAAAATTGGATGTGCCGCAAAAGGAGCAAGAAGACCGAAAAGTGCTCTTATGGCTGGTACGCAATTCCTATGTTTTGGGGAATTTTTAATATATAAAGGAGTAAGCAGTTACAATATTAATTCTGCAGAGCCAATGGAAATTTTTTATAATATAAGATTGGATATTGACAAGCTGAAATATGCATCTCAAGTGGCTAAAATTGTAAATGATGTAACAGATGAAAATCAGAATACATACAGAATATTACAATTAACCTTAAATACAATATATATGATATCAGAATCAGATAAAGACTTAGAATTAATACTATCGATTTTTAAATTAAGATTACTAAGCATAATAGGATTTAGACCAGTTGTTGAAAAATGTGTAAACTGTGGAAAGCAGGAAGAACTAAATTATTTCAGTTTAAAAGATAATGGATTGAAATGCAAAAGCTGCGGAAAGATTGATAAAGGGGCAATATGTTTATCAGATTCAACAGTAAAAGCAATAAAATATATAATTTGGGCTGAGCCAAAAAAAATATTTTCATTTGATTTGTCTGATGAGAATAAGCAAGAATTAAGAATTTTAACAAAAACTTATCTAAATAAATGTCTTGAAAAGGAGTTTGAATAACTTGATTCAAACGCTCTGCACGGTAGTTTCAAAAATAACTATATATGTGAGCTTAAATTTTATAATAACTATTTTGTCGAATTTTGTCGAACGATTTTTCTTGACATGACAAAAATTACCAGTTATAATAAGAGTAGAATTATAATATTCTATTCTTATTTTTTATATTAAATCTATTAAAATTTAAAATAATAATTTTTGTAAAATTATTAAAAGTTAAAAATAATAATTCTGTAAAAATTATTAAAATTTAAAATCAATAATTTTTTTCATAAAAATTATATCTTAATGAAAATCAAAAAGGTTATAAATAAATGAAAAAATACATTTATTAGAAAAGGAGTAATAATGAATAAAACAAAAATTTTAAAAAATGGGCTAATTGCTACAACTGCAATTATTTCACTATTTTCTTTTGGAAACAATTTAAAAAGTATAGCTTCAACAGATTGTACACAAATTAGTGATAAAAATGTAAAATATGTAAATGCTACATTTGTAGATATTCAACCAGAGTGGTATAATCAAAGAATAAGAGAAATGAGTTCAGAAGTTTATTATCCAAAACCAATGCAAGAAAGAGAAAACATTGATAAGCAAGGAATATATTTTGGTTCTACTGAAGGTAGGGTAGTAGGCGGAATTCAAAACGGATTTATAGGTACTAATGTTCCAAACAACTGTCATGGAGTAATACAAGGACTAGTTGAAAATAAATTAGTAAATGGTAATCTTAAAGTAGTAAATAAATATAAAAACGGAACTACGTTATTTCCTGATACATTTGTTGCTGATCATGGATATGATGAAATTTTAGCAAATTATAAAATGCCATTTTTGAAAAATGAAAATGGATATTATAGTTTTAATAGTGATGAATATCACTTGTGCAGAGATGACGCAAATAAAAGATTTACATTACATAAAGGTGCACGAAATGGATTTTATCCATTTAATCAATGTAGTGATGATACAGCAATAGAAGGCAATAGAAATCTATTCTTTACAGTAAAAATGGAAATACCATTTTACATGACATCTGACGGAAAAGTTAAAAATACAAAAACAGGTCAATCAGAAGATATGGTGTTCAATTTCTCAGGAGATGATGATGTATGGATATTTGTAGATGATACACTAGTTGTTGATTTAGGTGGACCTCACATAAAGCAAACAGGAAATATTAATTTTGCTACAAATCAAGTATATTATTCATCTGTATATAACGCACAAGCGGCTAGAGATGATAGTGATGTATATAAGACAGCATTTCAAAGCGGAAAATTATCTCAAGGAGATCATACTTTAAAAATATTCTACATGGAAAGAGCTGGTGGAATATCGAATTTATTTGCAACATTTAATTTACAAAGTTCAAGTGTAGAAACAAAATATGTAGAAAAATATACAAATAAACAATTAGCAAGCAAAACTCAAACTGGAGTAATTGGACAAACTGTTGAACTTGAAGAAAAGCAATTTCCTGATAAGGTATTGTGTGAAAGACCAAAAGAAACTACTGTAACTTTGACAGAAGAACCACAAACATTTTATTTTTACTATAAAAATAAATATAATTTAACGGCTGATTATTTGGACTTCTATAGTCATAATAAGATTGCAGATTCAACAAGTGAAAAAGTAACGGAAGACGATCCATATACTACAGAGAATAAAACTATAGAAGATTACATATTGGTTGAAGTTCCAAGCAATGCTTCAGGAATCATGCCACATAATGATGTAAATGTACAATATTATTATAAACATAAAGGAAAAATTACAGTAAATTATGTAGATAAAGCTACCCAAGATTTACTGGATAAAAATGAATTTAACGGAGTAGAAGGAGATAAAGTAACTTCAGAACAAAAGAACTTTGATAATTATGTATTCTTTAGTGGACCTGAAACTAATGAACATACAATAGATAGAGATGAACAAGTAATAAATTATTATTATGTGCATCAAAGTAAGATAATTGTAAATTATATAGACAAAGATACGAACGAAAGATTAGATAGAATTGAAGAAACGGTTTCAGAAGGTACAATATATGAACTAGATGAAAAAGCATTTCCATATTATAGATTAGTTGAAAGACCTGACTATTCAAATATATTAATTGGAAGAGAAGACATAGAAGTAAATTTCTATTATCAAAAATTAAAATTTAATTTAAAAGTAGAAATGAATCTAAAGGAAGCAATTATTAATGAAACTCATCATGAACTAAAAAATAAAATAGGAAAAGTAGAATTAAATTTAAACGAAGCAAATAGCAACTCTAGTAGTAAAATTCATTTCATAGTAAGAGTAACTAATGACCAAGAAAGAGAAGGAGCAGGAAGGCTATTAGATTATATTCCTGAAGGATATATGGCACTTCAAGAAGATAATCCTCTATGGACTATTAGTTCTGACACAATGTATATAGATTTGGGTAATATGAATCCAGGTGAAACAAGGGAATATGAAGTAATACTAACTAAAAAAGAAGGTGTTGACGTAAGCGGTACTATAAAAAATAAAGTATCGGTTAATTCTATTGATGTTGAAGAAACTACATTAGAAGACAATGAAGATACAAACGAAGTTGTAATAATGCCAAGAACAGGTGTAAAAAAAGTAGCTATAGTAATCGCTTGTATTATGATAGGATTAATAATTGCAGCTATAAAAATTAAAGCAATGTTTAGATAATATGTATTTAAACAAATATATTAAGTGAAAGTTTAGCAATATGTCAAGCAAAATTTAATTAGAAATAAAATAGACAAATTTCATAATGTTGAAATAACTTGAAATTTGTGATTTAATCTATTATAATTAAAATTGATATAAATAGATTAAAAAGAAAGGAGTGTGTGATTATTTAAGTTTTTAAATATATCATACAAAAAATATATGTATCTAATTGTTGGATTAGGAAATCCGGAACCGGAATATAGCCAAACAAGGCATAACATGGGATTTGACACAATTAACTTGTTAGCAGAAAAACATGGGATTGCCCTTGACAAAAAGGGTTTTGAAGGAATATATGGAAGCGGGACAATAGAAGGCGAAAAAGTTATATTATTAAAACCACAAACATTTATGAACGAAAGTGGAAGATCAATAGTTCAAGTAAGAGATTTTTACAAGATTGATAATAAAAATATAATTGTAATTTATGATGACATTGATTTAGATGTTGGAACAGTGCGACTTAGAAAAAAAGGCGGACCGGGAACTCATAATGGCATGAAATCAGTAATCTCTCAATTAGGAACAATAGAATTTCCACATATTAGAATTGGTACAGGACAGCCGGAATTTAAAGAGATTCTTATATCTTATGTAATATGTAAGGTAAATGAAGAAGAATATAAAAAACTAATCCCAGCAATAGAAAAAGCTGCATTGTCAGCAGAAACAATTATAAAAGAAGGGATTGACAATGCCATGAATAAAATGAATTCTTAATTATTTATGGCATTGTCATAAATGGTTTAGAACAAGGTAAAATTAGATGAATAAATATAGAATTGAAATATTAAAAAAAGTAAATAAAATAAAAATATTTATATACGAAGAAAATAATTTAGTAGAAGTTTATCAAGAAGATATTAATAAAAAAAGACTAGAAGAAAATATCTATCTTGGTATTGTTAAAGATGTTATAAAAGGCATGCAATCAGCGTTTATCGATATTGGAGAACAAAAAAATGCTTTAATACACATTAAAGATATTTTGCCAAAACAAAGTAATGTAACTGGAAATGTTAATCTTGATACTGAAAAATATCAAATACAAGATTTATTAAAACCAAATGAAAAAATATTGGTACAAATAAAAAGAGATTGTGATGATAAAAAAGGTTCAAGGGTAACAAAAGACATAAAATTGACAGGTAAATACATAGTCTTAATGCCATTTACAGAATTTATAACAATATCTAATAAAATTGAAGACTCAAAGGAAAAAGAAAGGTTAACTAAAATCGTAAAAAAATATCTGCCAAAAGGTTTTGGTGCAATAGTTAGAACATCATCAAATGAAATGAACGAATACATAATAAAAGAAGATATAAAACAATTAGAACAAACATGGAAAAATATATTGAAGAAACAGGAAAACAATGCACCACTAAAATTATATGACAATAATGGTTTAATAGGAAAACTTATAAGAGATTTCAACCCAATGGGATCAGATATTTACGCTGACTCAGAAGAAACAAAAAAATATCTTTTAGATGTATTGCAAGAAAATTTGAAAATAAATGTAAAACCAATAAGAGACTTATCAGAAATGCCAAGAAAAATTTGGTTAAAATGTGGTGGCTTTATAACAATTGATAAATGTGAAGCTTTAACTGCAATTGATGTAAATTCAGGAAAATTCACAGGAAACTGCACATTAGAAGACACAATCTTAAAAGTAAATGTAGAAGCAACAGAAGAAATTGCAAAACAAATACGATTAAGAGACATTGGCGGGATTATTATAATTGACTATATTGACATGGAAAAAGAAGAAGACAGAATTAAAATTAAAGAAAAAATGAGACAAGCAACAAAAAAAGACAGGTCAAAAGTTCAAGTGCTCGAATTTACTAAATTAGGTTTGCTAGAAATAACAAGAAAACACATATTAGGAAGATAAAATATTAAAAGCACGAAAGCTAATATCATAAGAATATTATAAAAAATTATTGTCAAGAAGGAATAAATGTAAAAATGGATATAGAAAAATATTTATCAAATTATTATAAAGGAACTAAAAATCCAACATTAAAGGCAATGGAATATTTTATGGACGAATTCTCACATCCGGAAAAAGATATGAAAATAATACATATAGCAGGAACTAATGGTAAAGGTAGCTGTACAGAAATGCTAACAAATATATTGATAAAAGCAGGCTATAAAGTGGGAAAATTTTTAAGTCCGCATTTGGTAAAATATAACGAAAGAATAAGCGTAAACAATAAAGATATTAGTGATGCAGAAATGGAAGAACTAATAAAAAAGATAGATCCCAAAATTCAATATTATAATAGTGTAAATGACAATAAAATAACACTATTTGAATTAGAAACTACAATGGCAATTTTATATTTCTATGAAAATAATTGCGACTTTGTAGTTTTAGAAACAGGTCTAGGTGGACTATATGATTGTACTAATGTGGTAAAACCACTAATATCAATTATTACAAGCATTGGATATGATCATATTCAAATTCTAGGTAATACTTTAGAAGAAATAGCAATCCAAAAAGCTGGCATTATAAAACAAAACTCACAAACAGTATTCATAAAGCAAGATGAAGAAGAAGTGAATAATGTAATTAAGCAAACTTGTGAAGAAAAGAATAATAAATTACATTTAATAGAAAAAGAAGATATATCAAATTATTCATATAATAATGAATTTCAAAAATTTGATTACAAAAATCATAAAGAAATGTTGGTAAATTTAAAAGGCATAAAACAAATAGGAAATGCAAGTATTTGTATAGAAGCGGTAGAAATACTTAGAGAAATGTCTTATGATATATCAGAACAAGCATTAAGAGAAGGCTTGAAAACAGTAATACATAAAGGTAGATTTGAAACTATAAGTAAAGAACCATTAATAATATTTGACGGAGCACACAATAAACCAGCAATAGAAAATTTTTTAAATAGTATGGAAATGTATTATAAAGAAGATAAAAAAGTATACATAATTTCGATATTAAAAACTAAAGACTATAACTCAATGCTAAAAGAACTTGCAAAAGACGAGGATTCAGTATTTATTTTCACAGACGGAAATGATAAAGAAAGATATGTAGGAAAAGAAACATTATTAAAAACAGCACAAAAATATACTAATAATACAAATTTATATGCTATGGAATTAGAAGAAGCACTAAAAGTTGTAAAAGAAAAATATCAAGATAGAGTTACATTTGTAGTAGGTAGTTTTTATGTGTATGGAACAGTTTTAGATTTTATATCTTGCTAATGTTATATATTTGTACTAATGCCATACGGCATTTATAGATGTAATTTGCTTCAAACGCCCTACGCTGACGCTCCGGTTGGAAGCTAGAGCGGTGCTATCATACTATAATATTTTCAAAATTAGTTAAAATATTACAATGATAATTATAATTTGTAATTCTTAAAAATATTATAGT
>CANQJG010000017.1 GCA_947624185.1 uncultured Clostridia bacterium
ATATTTGCTTCCATTTTTATCTTTTACCTTTCATGATATTTGTTTTGATTAAATATAACTTATTATACAATTTTTTTGATTGTTTTGCAATAGAACAACAATTTAAAATAAAAAAAATTGGCCTTTTATGGCCAATTAATTTTTTTATTTATTGTAACATTTTCATAATGGCGCAGTTATATTTAATCATTCATTTTGCTTAAATCCCATGAGCCATCATTTTTTTTGGTAAATTGGATATTAGAATCTAGCGAAACTATTGGACAGATTTGATGGCCGATTATCGTAAGAACTACCAAATGAGCCAAACATCCAATTATCGGCTATTGTATTTTGAGTTGCCCTGCAAAGCCCGAAAAAAAGCATAAGAGCGATCTGCGTCCAATTGTAACCCACGAGAACTTAACCAATAAGTTGTTTCTATGTTAAATATTAAACTATAAAAATCCTTATCATCATAGTATTCTTCAGTTTGGGGTAATGCAGTATAATTTGTTCCTTTTATTGTTATACTATTTGAACTTGTATAGCCATCTTCAGTTGCTGAGTATGTCATGGGTATTCCTGCTCCTGTTTTTGTTCCATCATCACTTTTGCTGATTCCACTTGTGTTTTCTGTCCCGTCTATATTTGAATCTTTTTCATATTTATAAATCTCAGGATAGTAAGCATTACCTTTTGTATATTCTCTTGCTCCTTGATTACTAGTTAAATAATCTTCCTTTGCTTGCCTACCTTTATCATTCATCTTACTTTCTATATCTTCTATATTTATATTTCTTGCTTTTACGCCTAAGGTCGTATTACTGTATAATTTTGCACATATATCATTTAATAAGCATACTCCATTATTGTATCCCATTGCTCCCGCGAAATTTATTAGTTGATGGTCTGTTGTTGGTATGCCAATTATTATTACTTCTTTACTTTTGTTATCTACACTTAATACTTTCCATTCGTATATTTCTTGTTCTATTATTTGCTTTTTTGGGGTTTGCATAATATATGGTGCACTACTTTTATCGTAATCTCCATATCCACTTTTTTCTCCGCACCAATTCATAGGATGTAGTATCTGTTTGAGGTGTATAGTTTACTATATCTCCTACTTTTATCATACTTCTATCTAATAAATATACTCCTAATTGTTTTTCTATATCTTGTAATGTGTTATCTTCTTTTTTTGATTTTTCTTCATATTCATTTAACGCCTCTTGAGTCATCTTAAATAATCCATTATCTTCTAATGCCAAATTTAGTGTTACGCCCGCTAAAATTAACATAATTACTATTGTTACCACCAAAGATACTAGTGTTATTCCTTTGTTTTTCATCATCTTTTGCATTTTTAAACCTCCAATTTTATCATTAAGTTATTTACTTAACGACATGTTATGTACATATTTTATACTAAAAAGTAAATAAAATCAATACTTCAAAAAAATTTTTTATTAAGAAAAAATAATCGAGAAAAATCTGCAAAACCTTGATCTATACGTTTAAATTAGACAAACAATTTTATCATTAAGTAAATAACTTGACGATAATTTTTTGTTTATTTTATTCGTTATACTTCTAATTTACACTAAAATATACTAGTTTTTCAATTTCTTGGATACTATATTTTTTTACCTTTTGGAGCAATAATTAATTTATCATAATTGGTATAGATTTCAATATTAAAACTAAAACGTTGCCTTGGCTACAGTTCTGTATAAGAACTGGGTTGATAAGCAACTACATAAATAAAAAATAAACCATTCTGCTGTACTAGGCTAATGGTTTATTTTTAAATCTTTATCCTGGCAAGACCACATATGTGGTTTGTCATTTCCTATATTTATTATACATAGATTTTATTTAAAAGTCAACACTTTTCATTTTTTACAAATACAACTTGCATTTACTTTACAGAATTGCATTTACTTTTTCTCTTGACGCAAAAAAATCAACCAGTTTAATTCTGATTGATTTTGTATCTACTGTTCCTAAAAAGTTCGAACAGATTCGTTAATGGAGCCGGTGAGCAGAATTGAACTGCTGACCTTTGAATTACGAATTCACTGCTCTACCAACTGAGCTACACCGGCATTAAAGTTATCTATCTCAAGATAACATCATACATTGTCTTAAATTCGTATCCATTTTCTCTGCAATAAGCTATTATGCTAGGTAAGGTTTCATAAGTCAAAATTTTATCTGCTGCATCATGCATTAATAAAACTACACTTGTATACATGCTTGCAGTTTGAACAAATCTATTATATAAACCTTCTTTTGTTTTTATTCCTTCTGCATCGCCAACTAAAGCGTTCCAATCTACTGATGCAATTCCTTGCTCTCTTAATATTTGCTTTGTGCCTTTTTTTAGAGAGTCATAAGTTCCACCTACTGATCCACCTGGGAATCTAAATACTAATGAATTATATTGTTGGTTACCTATTGCGTTTCTAATTGCTTGGTTCGTTTTATTATATTCATCTAACACAGTGTTAGAGCTTTGGTATATTGAACTATATTTATGAGAATAGCCGTGATTAGCTATATAATGACCTTCTTCATATTCTCTTTTTACTAATTCCGGGTTGGCTTCTACCCTTGTTCCTAATACGAAGAAAGATGCTTTTATATTTTCATTTTTTAATAAATCTAATATATATGGTGTTACCTGTGGTGTTGGGCCGTCATCAAATGTTAAAAATATTCTTTTTGGATCACTATGACTATATATTTTATCAAATCTTTGTAATTCATCAGTTGTTAATCCTGAAAAATTTGTTGGTAATTTAACTTCTGTACTTGTTTGGGAATTACTTATTTGTTGATTGCTTTCATTATTTTTTTGTTCATTTGGTTGTCCTACGCTTTGTTCATTGGCTTGTTGTTGATTTTGTACTTCATTTTTTGCTTCATTTTCTGTATTATTTTGATTCTTTGCTTCTTGTTCATTAGGTTGATTTTTATCAACGACAATAATATTTGTACTATTTTCTGTTACTTCAGCAACTTCAGCAGGTTTAACTTGTTTTGTTATAATAAATATTGCAAATAAAATTATTGCTATAGATATAATTATAGTAATACAAACACGTTTTTTATTTATTTTTTTTGATTTATAATGCTTTTCTTTTACTATATACTTCATTTTCTTTTACCTTGCCTTTTATTTAATATATTTTTTAACTAAATATACTTTTAACATTATTTTTAATATTTATTATTTTATTTATCTCTAACACTATTTTTTAACATTCAATATTACTTTTTAACATTATTTTCAAATTATTACTTCGATTATTGTTTTATTAATTTAATATGCTTATTGTAATTGATTTTTGTAATACTTCCATGCAAGATTTCTTACTACCAAATTATCTATTTGCTCTTCTGTAATTGTTCCATTAATTACTGCATTTTTTATAGAAGTTATGCTTGTTTCATAATCAGAAGTTATTATCATATTATTTCCTGCTAAAATAGCTTTTACATTGACATCTTTAATACCTGATACAGCGTTCATGGCTAAATCATCAGTTATGATAACTCCTTTGAATTCTAGGTCATTTCTTAAAATGTCATGGACACTTTTAGAAATTGAAGCTGGATTTTCTTCATCTATACATTGAATTATATTATGACTTATAAGAACCGCTTCAGCCCCTGCTTCTATCCCCGCTTTAAATGGCGGTATTGCAGTATTGATAATTTCATCATAACTTCTTGTATCTTTTGAGCTTGTTTTATGTGTATCATTATTATTTCCATAACCAGGAAAATGCTTTAATGTATATGATATTCCTGATTCTTTACTTGCTTCTATTACTGTTTTTGCATATTGACTTGTCAGCTCTACTCCTTCTCCTAACGTTCTTTTATACATATAGTCTGATGAATTTGTTGATACATCTACTACTGGTGCTAAATTTAGATTAATTCCTAAATTTGACAATAATTTTCCTTTATTTATTGTATCTTCTTTTATTAATTCAAATCCACCTTCTTTATATAACTGTCTAGATGATTTGAATTTTGATTGTGATAAATTACTATTACTACTTATTCTTACTACTGTTCCGCCTTCTTCGTCAACTGCCATTATCATTGGTATTTTAACTTCATTTTGAACATTACTTATCATATTTTGTACTTGTTGTACAGTTTTATTCTTAAAATCTTTTTCAAATAAAACATAGCCACCCAAACACTTTTCTTTAGCTACTTGAGCTGCCGTGCTATCATCAGAATATCTAACTAGAAGAAGCTGCCCTATTTTTTCGTCTAAAGTTAAAGTTTCTAATTTTTCTTTTCCTAGTGCTAGGTATTTTTCTTCTTCACTAATTTCTTTTACAACTTCTTCGTTATTTGAATTTTCATCTTTTTTTGCATCTATTGATGCAATTAATGTGTCTTTATTATAATAAATCAAACTTGCTAAAACCGCTATCGAGATAATTAATAAAACTGATACAAATACAATACTTTTTTTCATTATAACCTCTTTATTGTTTATTATATTACTATTTTTTATTTTTTCTATATAATTACTATTAAAATATTTTATTATATTTCTTCTAATTATTCAAATATTTCGTTAAATTCTTGTTCATTTATTTTTTCATTTTGTAATAATCTTTCGGCTACTTGGTCTAATTTATCTCTATGAAGTCTTAATAATTCTTGGGCATTTTCATAAGCTTTTTCTAATATACTTCTTACTTCTTTTCCAATTTCATCTTCTAAATTATTTCCTAACAATTGAATTTGATATGGATCTTTGTCAAGATTCATTGACATTGGTCCAACATTTTCACTCATACCATAAACAGTTACCATATCTCTTGCAACTTTCATTGCTACTTCTAAATCATTACTTGCTCCTGTTGATATATCATTTAAGGCAATTTTTTCTGCTGCTCTTCCTCCTAGCAATGCTATCAATTTTTCTTCCATTTCAGTCTTTGATATATAAAACTTATCTTCGTTAGTTTTATACATTGTATATCCACCTGCAAATCCTCTTGGAATTATTGATACTTCTTTTACATTGTCTTGAGTTTCCAAATATCTGCTTACTACTGCATGTCCTGCTTCATGATATGCTGTCAATTTTTTATCTTTTTCTGATATAACTTTATCTTTCTTTTCTAGTCCAACAGTTACCTTCTTTACAGCTTCTTCAATATCGCCATTTTCTATTTCTTTATGACCTTTACTTGCTGCTAATATGGCTGCTTCATTTAAAATATTTGCAAGTTCTGCTCCGCTAAATCCTGCGGTGTCTTCTGCTATTGATTTTAGATTAACGCTTTCTGCTATTTTTTTATTTTTGCCATGTATTTTTAAAATTTCTTCCCTATCTGTTATATCAGGTAGACCTATTGTTATAGTTCTGTCAAATCTTCCCGGTCTTAATAATGCTTCATCAAGCATTTCAGGTCTATTTGTTGCTGCTATAACTATGACTGATCCATCTGTTTCAAATCCGTCCATTTCTACTAATAATTGATTTAGTGTTTGGTTATTCTCAGTATCTGCTCCACTATTGCTTGTTCTTCTTGATCCTATTGCATCTATTTCGTCAATGAACACAATACATGGAGATATTTTTTGTGCTTTTTCAAATAATTTTCTTACTCTTGAAGCTCCAAGTCCTGCAAACATTTCAATGAATTCCGATCCACTCATTGATATAAATGGAACATTTGCTTCTCCTGCTATAGCCTTTGCTATTAAGGTTTTTCCTGTTCCTGGCTTTCCACAAAGTAATACGCCTTTTGGTACTTTTGCTCCCATTTTTGAATATTTTTTTGGTTCTTTTAAGAAATCAACGATTTCAATCATTTCAGCTTTTTCTTCTTTTAATCCTGCAACATCATTAAAAGTTATTTTATCAACTGATACACTTGGGTCATATACTTTTCCTTTGTCTCCTAGACCTTGCATTTGGAATAACACAGCTACTAATGCTATCATAATTAATGTTGGTAAAAATGTGATTATTCCTGAACCAATTGATAATAATACATTTTGTTCTTTTGGGTTGAAGTTTATATTATTTCCTTCTTCTACCTTTTTTTGTATTAATTCTACAAAGGCTTGTGAATTTGGTATAATAACCTTTTTTGTGAGTTCTTTTAATTTTTCTTTATTTTCCGGATTTTCTTCATCTAATAACTCTCCATTTTCGTCTCTATATGTTACAACAGCAGAGCTACCTCCAATGGTCATTTCCACTTTTCCAATTTTACCTTGATCCATATCTCTTATTAGTTCTGTGTATTCTATCTTATTTTTTTCGTCATTATTTTTTGTATATATGAAATATGTCAATGCTCCTGCTAAAGCTACTATTAATATAATTATTATCCATAATAATTTTTTGTTGTTTTTATTTTTGTTTTTGTTCACATTTTGTTCATTTGACTTTTCAATGTTTTCTTGTTCATTTTTGTTGTTTTGCATGATTATCTTTTTCCTCCTTCAATATTTGCCTGTGGTTCCGGATTATTTTTATCTTCCTTTAATTTTCCTTTAACTCTTTTTTTGACTTCTCCCAATGTATCATCTTTTTCCTTATCATTTTTTTCTTTCTTCTCATCATCTTCTTTTTTCTTTTCATCAGGATTTTCTTTATTATTTTGCTCTTTTTCTAATTTATTAATTTCTATCGTTGCCTTGATTAATTCCTTCTTTTTTATTAAATCAGATCTCATAATTAATATTACTGCGACAATATAAATATATGAAATCAATGTGTACATAATTTGAAAATATGGCATATAGAATCCTGTAAGTATATTTGCCGTTAAGTATATTAAATTTACTATGATTGGCAATGTTATTGAATATATTGCTATCATTAGACATTGCGAATATTTTAATGATATTTTTGCCATTTTACTAATAATTATAACCAATAATGACAATGCTAGAACATCTATTAATGTGCTTATTGTATATATTATATATGATGCAACAAATATAGACAAATATATAGTTGAGTTTATTACAGCAATATTATCTTCTATTAGATTTAACATACTTTCTTTTGTAATTTGTTCTGTTTGAAAATTTGATAATAAATCTTCGTATTTTACTTCTGTTTGAGTTGAATCTGCTATAACAATAAATCTATCTTGTAATGCTAATCCTATAATTCCGTTATAGTCTGTCATTTCACTAATATATTTTTCTTCATCAGTTGTACTTTCATCTAATATTAATTTATATTCAAATTCTTTGTCATTTCTTAATATAACAGGTTCTTCGCTTTCAACATTTAGTCCTTGTGAATCTATTGTAAAATTAGGTATGTTAGTATTTGTATAGTCGCAAAATTCTGCTAAATATTGATTTGTTTTATACGTAAGCACTGCTGATAGAATTAATGTAAATATTGTCATTAATCCTAGAAAATAAAATATTGCTCTACTAAATTTTTCTGATATTAAGATATTGTATTTATCTAAGTCTTTTATACTCATTAATATCTTTTTGAAAAATGGTATCTTTTTTTCTCGCATTTCCATTATTCCTTTCTGATTCTATATTTTCTTTACCTTTCTGTATTTTTTTATATTTTTTCTATTTCTACTCCATTTTTTGTATCTTTAATAATATATCCTTTTTCCTTTATTTCATCTCTAATTTTATCAGCTTCTTCCCAGTTTTTTTCTAGTTTTGCTTTATTTCTTTTTTCTATCATCTCGTTAATTTCCTGTGGCACTTCAATCTCTTTTTGTAAATATTGTTTTGATTTTTTTATGTCCAATCCTAATACTTCATCAAATTTTTCTAATAATTTTGCAAATTCTTTTGATTTTATATTATTTCTAATTATCTCCCAAACAACGCCCATTGCCACAGGCATATTTAAATCATCATTAATTGCTTCATGGAATCTATTTTCGAATTCTGTTATTTTTTCATCTATATTATCTTCAATTTCTTTTGATTCTAGATTTTTCAAATAACCTTCTCTTAGTCTATTTAAAGCTATTTGTGATGATTTTACTCCTTCAAATGTAAAGTTTAACTTATTTCTATAATGTGAACTATAGCAAAATAACTTATATGCTAATGGTTCGATTCCTTTGTCTTGCAAATCTTTAAGTCTGTATGTGTTTCCAAGAGATTTTGACATTTTTCCGCCGTCTACTAATAAAAACTCACAGTGCATCCATACATTAGCTGGGTTGTGTCCAAAAGAGCCCTTGCATTGTGCTATTTCATTTTCATGATGTATTGGAATATGGTCAACTCCACCTGTATGTATGTCAAAATTTTCTCCTAGATATTTTCTGCCCATTGCTGAACACTCTATATGCCAACCCGGATAAGATTTTCCCCATGGGCTATCCCATTTCATCAAGTGATTTTCCGGAGCTTTTATCCATATTGCAAAATCATAAGGATTTCTTTTTTCAGGATCTACTTCTATTCTTGCCCCATGTTCTTCTCCTGATAAATCATTATTTGAAAGAATAGGGTATTTATCTAATTTTGACACATCAAAATAAATCCCTTTGCTTGTTTCATACCCATAACCATTGTCAACTATTTCTTTTACCATTTGTATCATTTCATTAATATTGTCTGTTGCTTTGGTTATTATTTCAGGCTTATCTATATTTAATGAATCTAAATCATCCATGAAAGCCTTAGTGTAGAATTCAGCTATTTCATAAGGATTCTTTCCTTCTTTTTTCGCTGCTTTTTCCATTTTATCTTCGCCAGTATCTGCATCTGATGTTAAATGTCCTACATCTGTTATATTCATTACATGATTTAGCTTGTAACCATTATATTTGAACATCCTTCTTAGATTGTCCATGAATATATATGATCTATAATTTCCAATGTGGGCATAGCTGTAGACAGTTGGTCCACAGCTATACATTTTTATATACTTTTCTTTTATAGGGATAAACTCTTCTTTTTTATGAGTTAATGTACTATATAATTTAATTTGCATGTACTTTTTGTATGATAAAAATCATATCTCCTTATAAACTTATTTAGATTTTTATTATGTAGGCTTTATCTATAAACCTAATTAATCAGCGTCCTCGTCTACAGTTGTATTTTCTCCTGTAATTGTATTATCTTTATTAGTACCACCTGTAGTATTTCCACTAGTTGTGTTTCCACCTGTAGTTGTATTACCACCTGATGTATTTCCACCATTATATTGATTTACTGTTATAGTAATTGTAGAACCCCTAGGTGCTTCAGATGAAACATCTTGCTTTAATACAACGCCTTTTTTCTTCTTTCTATCATTATCTTTTAATACTTTTACTATAAATCCTGCATCTTCAAGCTCTTTTTTTGCTTCTGCTTCGTTCTTTCCTACAACATTTGGTACCTTTACTTTTGGAGCTTCTTTATGAACATCACAAGTTTCTGTTGGAGCTTCAGCTGCCGATTGTCTTGGAGACCAACTTCCGTTTTTCTCTGTGTCAATTACAACTCCAAAAGTTTTACTTTCAACATCTGTACAGAATTCGGTTGCAATCTTTCCAGTCTCTTTACAAATATTTAATGTTTGATGACCATCACAGTCTGCTGGTTGGTTATCTTCTGCAAATATTTCTTGATATGTATTTGTACAACCTTCTTTTGCTTTTTTACCTGTTGACCTACATATTGTTAATGTAACAATACTTGATGGTTTTTCAAATTTCTTTGCTTCTAATCCTTGATGAACTTTTTTCATGACAGGGAACCATATTGCTGCTGCTGGGTTAGTACTGCCCCAAAAACTCATCCTATGACCTTGACCGTCATAATCATATCCATCATCTGCACCATACCAACAAGCTGCTGCATAATATGGTGTAAATCCACAGAACCATCTATCTACTGCACTATCTGATGTTCCAGTTTTTCCGCCAACATCCATAGCACCTAATACACCTGCATATCCGCCTGCCGTTCCTCCTGATGTAACTGGTCCTTGTAAAATTGTACTTTCAATATATGCATTTTCTTCAGTCATGACTCTTGTTTTTTCTTGTTTAGCTTCAATTACTGTTGCTCCATTTTTATCTACAACTTTTGTATAAAATGTTGGTGTTATATATACGCCTTTATTTGCTATCATTGCAAATCCTGCTGCCATTTGGACTGGTGTTACACTTGGTGCTCCAAGTGCCATACTTAATCCCAACTCATTACTATCAACATCTATTCCTATTCTTGATAAGAAGTCTTGTGATTTGCTTAATCCTAACAATGAAAGAAGTTTTACTTCTGTAACATTATATGAGTGTTTTATAGCATCTCTAATTGATACTATTCCACCATAGCTGTTACTATCATTACGTGGTTTATAAGTTCCAAAACTTGTTGGTGTATCATTAAATAATGTTGAAGCATTTATAATTTTGTTCTCTAATCCTGGTGCAATTGTAACCAATGGTTTAAATGAAGAACCTGGTTGACGCTCTGATAATCCTCTGTTTAGTCCAAGTGTATCTTGATTTTCTCCAAGAGCACCTACTTCTCCTACAACATAACCATTTGTAGGATTAATTATTACCATTGCTGATTGTCCTGGCTCATGTTTTCCCCTACCGTCATCACTTGTTCCTTGTTTAATGTATTTAGATAATGCAAATTCTTCTTCCATTTTTGTTTGAATACTTGGATCAACTGTTGTATATATGCTATAACCGCTATTAATAGCCATTTCTCTAGCTTCACTATAACTTATATCCATTTCATCAGAAAGTTCTTGTGCAATTTGATTGATTGCAGCTGCAGTGTGGAAAGATAAACCACCTTTTCCATTTGATTGACTTCCTTTTGTAAATGCTAATCCATTATTAGTTTCTTCTACTGCTTGATTGTATTCTTCTTCTGATACTTTTCCTAATTCCTTCATCTTAGCCAATACATTAAGAGTTCTTGTTTTGATTTTTTCACTATTATCTGTTTCTGAGAAAGGATTATATGAATTAGGTGAATTATTTATACCAGCAATAAATGCAGTTTGTGCAATACTTATATCTTTAGCATCTTTGTTGAAATAATATATTGACGCAGCTTCTACTCCTCTAACCTCTAATCCGTCTGAACTTCCTAGATAAATCCTATTTAAATATCTCTCTAAAATTTGGTCTTTATCAAGCATTTTTTCTACTTGAACAGCTCTTGACCACTCTCTTATTTTTCTTTCAATTCCTGCGAAACCGCTTCTTTCATCATCTTTCATTGTGATTTTTATAAGCTGTTGAGTGATTGTACTTCCACCAAATGTTCCGTTTCCACGACTAAATATGTAATTTATGATTGCATGCGCAGTTCTTTTTATGTCAATTCCCTTATGCTCATAAAATCTTTCATCTTCTATTGAAACAAAGGCATCAGGTAATTTGCCCATTTCATCAATAGTAATCTTTTTGTTAATTTCATCACCTGTTAATGTTGTAATAAGCTCGCCATTTCCATCATAAATAACAGCTCCACCTGAATCAAGTAAAAGTTGCTCTTCTGTTAAAGCCCATTTATCGGTTTTAAATATTGCCACAACTCCTGCTATTCCAGCTACAACTAAAATAACAAATATTATTAAACATATTTTTAGAAATAGTCTTAACTTTGGATGTTTTTTCTTCTTTTTTTTCTTCTTCTTTGAACCGTCAACTATTACTGCGTTCTCATCTTCATTTATATGTTGTTCTTTATAATTCTTTGTTTTACTCTTTTCATGACTACTTTTTTTACTTCTTCTTTTCATATATACCTCCTAAAGGGTAATTGATAAATATATTATATTACAAATATTCTAATAATACAAGAACTAAAATGAATTTATATCATTAAATCAATTTTTTATAATGTTAAATTTAACTTTTTAACTAATTTATATCATTAATATTTAATTCATCTGTAATTACTTCTGCTCCCTGTTTTATTAATGCATTTGTACCTTTAGATTCTTTTGAAAAAATACTTCCGTGGTACTGCAAATAACCTTCTTCCTTGCTCTAAAGCAAAATTTGCAGTAATTAGTGCTCCACTTTTTTCTTTGGCTTCTACTATAACTGTTCCTTGTGATAATCCGCTTATTATTCTATTTCTCCTTGGAAAATTCTCGGCAATTGGCTTAACTCCAGCAGGATACTCGCTTATAATTGCACCACCACTTAAAACTATTTTTTTTGCAAGATTTCTATTTTCTGTCGGATAGATAGTGTCAAGCCCGTTTGCCATAACTGCTATTGTTTTCCCACCAGCTTTTAGACAGCCTATATGTGCAAATGTATCTATTCCTCTAGCCAAGCCACTTACTATAATTATATTTTGCTTAGCTAGATTGTAGGACAATTTTTCTGCAATTTTTACTCCATAATTTGTACAATCTCTGCTACCAACTATTGCTACCGAATTCCTTCTCAGCAATTCTACATTGCCCACAACATATAAGATTTTGGGGCAATCATTTATTTGTTTCAAGAGATATGGAAACTGTAATTCTGTACTTTTAATTTCTTTTATATCGTATTTAATAACTTTCACCTCGCTTTAATTAAATTTAATTTTTATTAGCACCTATATTTATATTATATAATATCTATTTATCTATAAAAACAAAAGGAGACTATATTAAATTAGTCCCCCACATTAATTAATCCATTTTTTATATTCTTCTATTATTTTATCTGCGACTTGTTCTGGAGCAATGTTTGAAGTATCCACTACTAAATCGTAATTTGACATATCACTTCTATCAACTCCATATAGCTTAGAATATCTTTTGTTTTCTAAATTATATCTCAGAATCATATCTTGTTTTTGTTCTTCAATAGTTGCAAAGTTCTCAGTATCTTTTCTATCATTGTCATAAAATGCCCTTTTAGCAGCTACATCAATATCCACTTTCAAATAAACTTTAAAAGATTCTGGAACTGCATACCAACCAAGTCTAGCATCAATTACAAGATTATCATGGAGTTTAGCATATTCGGCAGCGCTCTTTTCAATTTGAACATCTATTTCAGGATGTTTTTCAACATATTTTCCAAAGTTTGTAACATCCATTCCTTTTTCTCTTGCAAGCTGTCTAAAATATGTACCATTTCTATATACTTCAAACCCCAATTTTTCTACTAGTATATTTGAAACTGTACCTTTTCCACTTGCTAAATCTCCTGAAATTGATATAATATGCTTTTTTTCCATACAACCCTCTATTTATTTTTAATTTTGTCCATTAGTGTTATTTTCTTTTTCTTTTTCTCTTTCATCCCATTGTGCTTGGTTATATATCTTAATCTTATCTTCTTCTATTTCGTCTGCTGCCAAAGTTACTGGAGATACATCTTCTTTATCAGTCATTGGCTTGCTTCCTCTTGAAATTTGTCTAGCTCTTTTAGCTGTTGCTATAACTAAACTATATCTATTTTCTGCTTTATCAAGCAATTCTACAACTGTAGGTTTAACTATCATAACAAATCCGTTCCTTTCGTAAATATATTTATTATTTTAACACGTTTTTGGTTCAAAGTCAAATATTTCTAATTTTTTTCTTCTTTATAGATATTACAAAAATTTTAATTAAATAATATAATAAAAATACTCCAATTATAGTTGCTAATACATATTTTATATATTCACTCTTTCTATTAACTTGATCCAATATTAGAATTGTTGACATTCCTAGTGCTAGCATTTCTACTCCATGCAATCCAAGTATTCCGCTATCTCTTTTATAAGCAATTTCAAAAAGTACAATTGAAGTTATAGCTTCAATTAATATTAACACTTTTAAGCTAAATAAATATTGAATATCACTCATTTGGAATCTTGCAATCGTAAGTATAATATAGTAAATTTGTATGATGATAAATATTATTGTATTTTTCAATATTTCTTTGTATTTTGTTTGTCTTCTTTGTTTAGAACTATTGGACTTTTTATTATTTTTTATTTCATTTTTTATAGCATCTAATTCTTCATATTTTAATGAATTTAAGTCAATTGGTTTATTATTAGAATTTGTTAAATTTTCATCCTTTAGCTTTTCATCAATTTCTATATCTTCATTTATATTCTCAATTTGTGCTATAATATTTTCTTGTTCTATTATTTCATTATCAACAGAATCCATATCATCAGCAAGTTCCTTCTCTGTTTGTAAAATTTTCTTTTCATTTGCTTCTGTTGCTTTTTCACTCGTCTTAATTGCATTGGTATCTGTCTTTACTCTTGCTTTGACTGTCTTCGTGCTAGTTTTTATAGTTGTTCCTGCTTTCTTTTTGCTTGCTTCAGTACCTACTTTAGCTACATTTGTATCTGTCTTTGCACTTGCCTTAGTGCCTGTTTTAGTAGTCTTGGCTGTTGTTTTTATACCTGCTTTAGTTGTCTTCGTGCTAGTTTTTGTAGTTGTTCCTGTTTTCTTTTTACTTGACTCAACATCTACTTTAGCCACATTTGTATCTGTCTTTGCACTTGCCTTAGTACCTGTTTTAGTAGTCTTGGCTGTTGTTTTTGTACCTGCTTTAGCTATCTTGGTACTTGTTTTTGTAGTTGCTCCTTCAGTTGTTTTGGTCGTTTTGGCATTTTTCTTTGTGCTTGTTTCTGCAGTATTAACACTTGCTTTGGCTGATTTCATACCTTTTTTGTTTGTTACTTCTTTTTCCATTTTAACTTTTATGTCAGCAATAAATCGCTAACATATCCTCCTTTTTAATTATATATTAAAAATCATATTCATACATAATCATACTAAGCATTGCTAATGAAGCTGTTTCTGTTCTTAATATTCTCTTGCCAAGACTCACCATTGTCGCACTTTTATCTGCAAGAAACTTTGCTTCTTTTTCATCTATTCCACCCTCTGGACCAATAACGATTGCTATTTTACATTCCTTTTTCTCTTTATTAGAAAATTTTGTTCTATTTTCTTGCAGAATTTGTTTTAACGTTATCTTATCTTCATTTTCATACGCAACTATCATAAAATCAAAATCTTTTATGCTTTTTGCTACATCTTCTATATTTTTTAATCTGCATATTTGAGGAATTATATTTCTCTTGCTTTGTTTAGCCGCAGCTTCTGAAATAGCTTGCCACCTTTTAATTTTTTTTTCCTCGTCCTTCAATTTAACAATACAATTTTTCATGTTTATTGGTACTATTTCATATACTCCTAATTCAACTGCTTTTTGAATAATATACTCCATTTTATCTGATTTAGGTAATCCTTGAAATAAAGTAATCTTTATATTAGATTCTGTGGACTCAACTTCATTCAATAATATGCAATCTATCTCATCCTTACTTATACTACTTATTTCAGCTAAATATTTTATATGCGTTTCTTTATTACTGATATATATTTTCTCTTTTTCTTTCATTCTAAGAACAGAGCTTATGTGCTTTGCATCTTGTCCAGTAATTTTTACATTTTTATCTTTTATTTGACTACTACCTATAAAAAAATTATACACCTTATGATAAACCCCATTCTTCTTCATATTCATCAATTACGTTATTAATTTTATCTTCTTCTTCTCTTATCATTTCTTCTTGATAATCAGTTTCATTAACCATTTGTTTTACAAAAACAGAATTGCCTAAAACCAATTGGCTAATTGATACTGCAGTTATTATTGATAAAACAAGTATTGTCACCCCAAGTGCAATCATTGTTACTCCTCTTTCGTCTTTCATAAATTTTCCTTCTTTCTCTTTTTATAAAATTTAATGCTATTATATCATTTACAATAAATTACGGCAAGTATCTTACTAATATTTTTCAGATAAATATAATTCATTTATGATAATGTCTTAATAAATCATTTTAGAAAATGTCTTAATTTAATAAAATATATTGTTTGTTTACCCAATAAAAAATATAATTATGGAGTTGTTTTTATTGGAGGTACAAATGAGAAAGGTAGAATTAAGAATGAATGAATTATATAAATATCAAGTTATTAAAAAATTAGTTGAAACAAATGGTAACAAAAATAGAGC
>CANQJG010000018.1 GCA_947624185.1 uncultured Clostridia bacterium
GCATTTACACATCTTCTATCTAAAAGTCTAAAATCTCCTGTATCTTTTTGTATTTCAACATTTGTAAGTGATTGCAAAACTTTATAATACATTTTTGATGTGAATTTTTTTAGCCATGTTTCACCTTTTCTTGATTTTCTCTGAGCATAAACATCATCATATCCTTGTTCCCAATATTCCAACATTTTTGGAATTAGCTCTGGTGGATCTTGTAAATCTGCATCCATAAATATAACTGCATCACCTTTTGCATAATCCATACCTGCTATCATTGCTGTTTCTTTTCCAAAATTTCTAGAAAAATCAACATAAGATATTCTTTTATCTTTTTCTCTGTATTCCTTTATTAGTTCAATTGTATTGTCTTTCGAACCATCATTTACAAAAAGAATTTCAAATTCATAATTTTCTATACTATTAATCAATTTTTCTATTCTTTCGTATAAAAATGGTAATGAGTCTTGCTCATTATAGGCTGGAATAATGATTGTTACTTTTTTCATTTTTACCTCCGTTTCGTAAAAATTAGTATTAATTATTGTCCTTTATATTCATAATTTTATCAATGTTTTTACTTTATCAATTATGTATTTGGTTCTTTTATATTTATTGTTTTATCAATTATATATTGTGGTCTTGATTTTGTTTCATCATATATCCTAGCAATATATTCTCCTATCATCCATAGTGATATAAGTATAATTCCACCTAAAAAGGTCATTGTACACATAAGTGAAGTCCATCCTGGAGTTAAATTATTCCATTTAAATGCAAATGATAGAATCGAATAAATAAGTACTACTATTGATATTATAACTGAAAGTATCCCTAAACCTCCTACTATTTTAAGTGGTTTTGTTGAAAAACTAATTATTCCGTCAGAAGCTAATTTTAACATTTTTTTAAGTGGATATTTAGTTTTTCCTGCAAAACGTTCTTTTCTTTCATATTCATAAGCATATTGTTTAAATCCTACCCAACTAAATAATCCTCTTAAAAATTTGTTATGCTCAGGAAGTGCATTTACCACATCTACTACTTTTTTATCAACTAATCTAAAATCCCCAGTATTTTTTGGAATTTCAATATCTGATAATTTGTTAATAAATGAATAGAAAGCCTTAGCTGTCATTAGTTTAAAAGCAGATTCTCCTTCTCTTGATGACCTTTTTCCATAGATTACTTCATATCCTTCTTCCCATTTTTCTAACATTCCAGGGATAAGCTCAGGTGGATCCTGTAAATCTGCATCCATAATTACTATTGCATCACCTGTAACATATTTTAGCCCAGCTGTTACAGCTGCTTGGTGTCCAAAGTTTCTTGAAAAAGATATAATTTTAATCTTCTTATCTTGCTTTGCAATTCCTTCAAGTATTTCTAATGTTCTATCAGTTGAACCATCATTTACAAAAATTATTTCATAATCATATTTTTCTTTTAATGAACTCATTACCTCTGTAACTTTTTTATAACACTCTTCAGCAACTTGTTCTTCAAAATACATTGGTATAACAAGTGATATTTTTTTCATTTCTTTCTCCTTATTTTTAAATTAATATAGTACAAAATTATTATTTAAAACTTAACATATTTTCTAATATCTACATAAATGTAATGTGTCATTGTCAAAAATTAATTGTTCTTCGTTAAAACTATTCCAATTCTTATCTTCAAATTGCTTTTGTATTTCTTGATTATTTGATATTAAGGTTAATTGTTTACCAAAGTAATACTTAAGTATACTAGTTGTTCCCCAATCACTAGAATATGCTTTTGTGTTAATATCTCCTGTTGTAAATACTCCCGTATATGTAGACTCCATAAGTTTATCTTGATATACAGAAATCTTGGTAATTTTATTTCCTGTACTTTCCTCATATTCATCTATTTTATTACATATACTTTTTGTTATTTCATAGTCAATTGCATTTACCTTATATCTATCTGTTTCAATAATATTGAATTTTTGAAATTGCATTATTAAAATCACTATGCCTATTATCATTGAAGTATATTTGACATATTTTGCTTTTCCTTCTGTGTTATAATTCATAACTAAATATAGCATTAATATTCCAAGTAAAGATGCAAATGGATATGTACTTCTAGGTACCATCCATATTACATTTGTATTTTGTACAAATTGAGGAGCTATTGTTACAAATATTATTCCAATTATAATATATAAAATCTTTAATAACTCCATTACTTTTAGTTTTATAGTTTCTTTCTTTTTAATTATTTGATAAATTATTAATATTGTAATAAGAATTATGCTAATTAAGAAAACATTTTTAGGTAAAATCGCATAGGTGTCACTTATCATTTTTCCGTGTATTTGCCATTATCTTCTTAATTGATTCTGATAATATAATTTCTCCGTTTACTCTATCTCCCCTGACTGTAAATTTTACAAGTATGTAATCTATAATTGTTGGTATTCCGTATGTACATGCAACAGCTATATTATTTACAATAAAATCTTTTATGTTTTTTGAATATTTTAAAATATATATTAGAGATATAGCTACAAAAATTCCTATCACACCTTGATATGAAAAATTTGCAATTAACATATAAATACATGCCTGTATAATGTATCTTTTTTGCTTATTTTCAAGCCACTTTTTCATTTTTTCTGCTGCCAATACACATGCTAGTATTGAAAATAGCATTACTCCCTTTTCAATAAATAGAAATAGTTCTATTGAAAATATATTAAGTATGATAAGAACTGGTATTATTATTCTTAGTATATTATCTTTTACATCTTCCATTATCATGTTATATACTTTAAATAAACTTATAATCATACATACTAAACTTAATGCAAATGATATAAAATATATTGATTCTGGTTTTAACTTTATTAATTTTAATATTCCCAAAAATAAAATTACAATATATCTTCCAAGAGCAGCAAATTGAGTTATCGTTTCTCTTATACTAAATGCCAAAGTGCAATATGTATCTGTTGCATATTCCATTTTTGCAAATGTCCCAAAAAACACAAATGTTATCATAATAAAATAATATAAATTTTTATTTAATATTATTTTTTTTATTCTTTCTTTCATTTTCCCCTACTTCCTATTTTTTTTATTATTTCTATTATTCTAAATTTTTGTGCAATTTTTATTAATGCTCTATAAGGTGCATATTTCCACATTTTTTCTTTAAAAATACTTAACTTATAATTATCTGAATAACCATAATTTAATTTATAATTATCTGTTTCCAAAGTATATTTTGCTTTCATTATCAAAAAAGTTTTTGTTATTAGTTCTTTACATAAATCAATATGTTTTTCTAAATCTTTTCCATTTTCTATTAATTCTTTATTTGTGTTTTTTATGGTTTGATCAAATATATCTGACATTTTTTTTATCACGCTGTCCATTGAAAATTTATCTTTATTGTATTTGTTTGGATCAAACTCGCTTGTTAAAGTTTTATCAATTACAGATTTTACACTATTTGAATCTCTTAAATATCCATCATTTCTATTGTACAATTCCTCATTATAAACATAGTCAATTATATGTATGTTAGGATTATTGGCTTTTATTAATGGTAAAAATGAATATCCAATTTCACTATTAGAAAGAAATATTAAATCTATTTTATTTTTCTTTATAATGTAGTTAACAAATGCAAACCAATATTTTTGGTTTAAGAAACTTCCAAGTTCATAAACTGTTGCATATTCTTCAAATTGTTGTCTTAAAAAATTAACTGCACATTCTGTTGTTATTATTGTAATGTCATATTTATTTTTATCGAGTCCTTTGACTAATTCTAAATTAAATCTATCTGTTTCCCCAACTACCATCCATGGTAATATAAATAAAATATTTTTCTTCTTTTCATCTATTTTTTCAGGCAAAACCATGTTTTCCATTTTTTCAGCTATTTCTTCATAGTTATAATCTTGTTTTGGATACTCTATAGCCTTTACTGGTTGATTTATTTTTTTTGAAGTATTTTTTATTATTTCTAATGATCTTTTTTTATTTTCGATTGATTTTTTTAATTCTCCTTCATTTTTTCTTCTATACCATTGTCCATAACAACTTATATGTACAGGATACATACCTTTTGATATTAATTTTAGCCAAAAGTTCCAATCTTCATTAACATATTTTTCTCTAAGCTCATATCCATTTACTTTATAAAATGCACTTTTTCTAACAATTGATGTTGCAATTAAATCATTTATTTTTTTCATCTTTTCTGAATTAAACGGTTTATTCCATGTATATTCTAATTTATCAAATCCAACTGTGTCAGAATATGCCCAGCTTGCATCTTTATTTGTTTCTAATGTCCAATATCCACATTCTAGGTATGTTTCTGATATTAAATCATCCGCATCCAGAAAAACTAAATAATCTGTTGTTTTGAGAGCTTTTGATGCTCCAAAGTCTCTTGCTTCAGCTAATCCTCCATTTTTTTTATGATAAACTTTTATCCTTTTATCTAGTTCTTCTATTTCCTTAAGTTTTTCTAAACTTTCTTTATCAGTTGATCCGTCATCAATAATTAATAATTCAAAATATGGATACGTTTGGTTTAATACACTAATAACCGTCTGTTTTATGTATTTTTTATCATTATAAAATGGTACTATTACAGACATTTTTGGACTTTCATCCTTATATTTAATTGATTTTAGTTTTCTTCCTGGCTGTAAATTAAAGTCAAAATATTCTTGCATAAATCTTCATCCTTCTTTTTAGTTTTACTCTTCTACTGGCTTTGGTCTAATAAAAAAGTGTTTTATTCTTCTTAATATCCTGTATACTTTTCTTACAATTCTTCCTGGTAGTGTATTTAATATTGTTTCTAATCTATACAGTCTTTCATTTTGTTCTGTTGAAGGTTGATAAGATGGTGTACTAGGATTATTCCAATAAAATGGTTGTCCGTTAGTAAGCAATAACATATATATATCCTTTGCATATTTTTCAAATATTTTTTCATGACCTTCCATTGAGGTTTCATATAAATAAATTCTAGATTTTTTGTTGAATTGTCTTGCCATTGAGTCTTTTCTTACTCTATAGAAATTCAATTCTTCTGGTATAGAAACTCCTAAATATCCATGTTCCGCCAAATTTAACCAACAGTCATAATCTTCCATGCCATATTGCATCATAGGTCTATTTTTTCCAAAGTTTAAAAAGTCATTTTTTCTTATAACAACAAATGCTGCTAACATATTTGCACATAAAAGATATGGAATATGAATATTAAATGTTGGCCACACTGCGTCACTTCCTTCAAAATATCTAACCCAACTATATACATAAGAAACATTATTATATCTATGTAGAATATCAATTGATCTATTATAAAATGTTTTATCTATTTTATCGTCTGCATCAAGAAAAGCTATAAATTCTCCATTTGCTGCTTCCGCTCCAACATTTCTTGCATTAGCTAATCCCTTATTTTCAATATCTATTATTCTTATTTTTTTATCCTTCCTGTATTTGTTTAATACCTTTAAGCTGTCTTCATCTGTACTGCCATCATTTACTATAATAATTTCGTAATTTTTATATTCTGTTTCTTTAATACTTTTAATAGTTTCAGGCAGAGTTATTCCTAGATTATAATAAGGAATAACTACAGATAGTAAATTTTTTATTGATTTATACTCTTTTTTGTATGGTTCTATTGGCATTTCTTCTACAAAAGGAAAATTTACCTTTTTATTATTCTTATTTTTTATTACTTCTTCAAAGAATTTTTTTCTTTGTTTAAAATTGTCTTCCATGTTACATAATTTACGTATTCTATCTTTTGCATTATTTCCCATTTTTTCAAGTTGCTTGTCTGACATAGTTAACAATTTTTCAAGCTTTTCTTCAAAATCACCTTCTTTATCCCAGTCAAAAATAAGTCCATTTTTCCCTGATTCTTCAACCATTTCAGCCTGTCCACCACTCTTTGATACTAATACTGGTTTTCCTAACCACATTGCATATATACAAGTATTAGGGAAGTTTTCATATAATGATGGTATTGTGACAGCTGTTGCAGACAATATATGTGGAATTAAATCTAAATGTGGAATTGAATCTAACATTTCTAGATTTCCACTTTCAATATATTCTTTATATTTTTCTTTTATTTCCTTACCAATATATTTTCCTTTTGTTTCTAATAATGTATCTCCTCCTATTATCTTTAATTTAAAGTCTAATCCTTTTTTCCATAATTTTTCAACACCTTTTAACATTTGTGTAACACCTTTTCTATATTCTGTTCTTCCAAAATATAATAGTGTTTTTTTATCTGATTCAATTTTTTTAGAATTTTTATATTTATCTATTTCTTTTTGTTCAATTTCAAATGGCAAATTTATTACATTAATTTTATTGTCTGTTAAATATTGTAGTTTATCAGCCAAAAATTGACTTGGACAAAGTAATGCATCAGCTCCTTTTATACAGAACTTTTCCATTTCTCCTACCCAATATGCTGGCGCTTCGTATGTATTATACTGATTAATTTTTAATGTTTCGAAACTTGGTGTATGTAAATGAACAACTAATGGAATATCTTGTAATTTTTCCTTTAATACTAATTTATTTTGAATAATGTATTGCCCATAAGCATTATATTCTTGCATTTCTATAACATCCGGTTTTCCATATTTATCAATTAACTTCATTATAACCTCATAATATTGATAAGCCAAGGCATTACTCGTACCTAAATAATTATAGTATTCTCCTACTTCTTGTTTAAATCTTACTACTCTATATCCATCTTTTGTCATTTTATCCGAATTGGAAGTCAAGCTCCTAACAATTACTGTAACTTCTTCTCCATGTTGTGCAAACATTTTAGCGCAATTTTCTACATATGTTCCTATTCCTCCACCAAAGTCCGGTGCAAATTCTCCTGTCAAAAACCAAATTTTCATTGTTGTTTATTCCTTTCATTTTTCTATTATTATAACTCTTCTGCGAATTTCTTTTGTAACTTATTGAATATAAAATATCCTATTATTGTTATTATAATTCCAAGTACAATTACTCCAAATATATGTCCTACATCTGGCTTTTGTTGATAATAAAATATATTTCTGTACCCTTCTATTATATATGTCATTGGATTTAAATGTAAAATCCATCTAAATTCTTCCGGAATAGTCTGTAAAGAATATACTATTGGTGTACCATAAAACAAAAGTTGTAAAAATACATTTATAAAATGTTGAATATCCCTAAAATATACTGTAATACTTGACACAATAAAAGATAATCCTATTGACAAAATATATTGTGCAATCAGCAATAGTGGAAAAAAACATATATATACACTTATCCCCATTCCATATCCTAAAACAAACCCTAATATAATAATTGATGATATAACAAATGTTACAGTTTCACTAGTTACGAGAGAGATTGGTAATATCTCTCGTGGAAAATAAACCTTTTTTATAATATTGCCATTATCCACAATAACACATGAACTCCTATTTATAACACTTGAAAAAAAAGTCCAAGGTATCAATCCACAAACCATAAAAACTGTGTAATTTTCAATATTATTTTTCATTATTATTGGAAATATTATTGCATAAACTGTTATTTGTAAAAGTGGATTAATAAAAGACCATAAAATTCCAAAAAATGATTTTTTATATTTTCCACCAATATCTTTTTTTATACTAGTTTTTAATAATTCCCTATATTGATATATATTTGTAAAAATATTCATTATAATTCCTCCTACAGTTCTCTAATTTTTAATAATTTTAAGTTGTGCGTTTTACATAAGCATCAATTACGTCACTAGTATTACCATCCATTTCAATCTTACCATTATTAAGCCATATTGCTCTATCACATAATTCTTTTGCTGATCCTAATCCATGTGTTACAAATACCATAGTTTTTCCTTCATTTTTTAACTCTTTCATTTTGTTAAGACATTTTTCTTGAAAGTGTTGATCTCCAACAGATAATATTTCATCTACCAATAAAATATCTGCGTCAACATTTATGGCAACTGAGAAAGCTAATCTCATATACATACCTGAAGAGTATGTCCTAATTGGATTATCAATATATTGTTCTAACTCTGAAAATTCTATAATTTTATCAATTCTATTATCTATTTCTTTTTTAGTTAGACCAAATATAGAAGCATTGAAATATATATTTTCCCTACCTGAAAAATCAGGATGAAAACCTGCTCCTAACTCCAATAGTGATGTCAATTTTCCTACTGTAGTAATTTTACCTTTATTAGGATATATTATTTTTGTCATCAATTTTAACAAAGTTGACTTTCCGCTTCCATTAACCCCAATAAGTGCCACAGCTTCACCATTTTTTATTGTTAAATTAATATCTTTTAGTACCTCTCTTTTTTCTTTTTTGTTTCTATTCCAAAAAAGTACTTTTTCTTTTATGCTATTTGCCTTATCAAGATATACATTAAATGTTTTATAAACGTGTTCTACAACTATTCTATCTTCGTCATCTTGCATTTATTTACCTTCCTTTCTATTTAATTAAAACTTTCTATTTTTCCAACTAAATCACTTAACTATTATAATATTTTACCTTTTCAAGTTCTAACTTTACTGAATTATGTTTAGTTTGCACTTGATTGCTTAAAATTATAAATTTTATTTATATGTATCTATATAATAATATAAAACTTGCTTATTGTCAAAATTTTAGTACCCCTCATCCATGAAGTCAACTCTTTTATGTTCATGTTTAAATTTTCGCTTGGTTGCTATACTTCCCGGTATCCACAAAATAAGCACCATAAGTTTATTAAAAAATCCGTGAACATTTTTTATTGCATTTTCCCTTGCTGCCAAATTTGCAAATAAGATATAATGCTTATAAATGTACATTTTTTTGCTGAAACTTACTCCTTTAAAATCAAGCTTAAATAATTCTTTAAAATACTCGTAATATCCCAAAGGAGCTGTTGCAAAAACTTTATTTATATTTTTCGTATAACCGTCATTTTTGTAATCTCCTATAATTATTGCCTCATTAACTCCAAGTATATCATAATCCATGTCCATTTGGTTATACATCCTTGCTTCTGTGACAAATTTTTCATCAGCTTCTATGATGTGCTTGTACTTTTTTCTAATTTCTGTTTTGAAAACTAAAATTTTTTCTCCTGTTATTTTTTCCTTAAAGTACAAACTAAACATATCACTTCTGTAAAGTTCTTCAGGAAATAGATTTCCGCTAATTTTTCCATTTTCATTTTTTTTCAAGAAAACTAAAGCATACACTTTATCATCATCTAACAATTTGTCTGCATACTTTTTTATTATGTCAAATGCACCTGTTACAAAATAATCATCTGAATCACAGTCCATGACAAGCTCTCCTGTAGCATGTGGCATTAGATTGTTTATTGCTGCCATTTTTCCTTGATTTTTTTGAGAAAAATATTTAATTTTAACTATTCCTTGTTTAATAAAATTGTCTACAACTAACTTCGTCTTGTCAGTAGAGCCGTCGTCCATGATTAACCACTCATAATCCACACCTGAATTGTTGTTTATTACTAAGCTTGTATAAAGTTTTTCCAAATCGTCTGCTCTATTGTATGTAGCTGTCAAAATTGATATTTTCATGTTAAATTTTCCTTCCGTTTTTTAAATAATCGTTTTAACTTGTTCTAATATTGCTTGATACTCACTACTGTTGAATTCATTGTCAGTTTCATTTTCTTTTATAATATCTTCAGAAAGTACCTTTTTTAAGCCTTTGTATATACCATTTTCTGTATTTTCTAAAACAATTGACTTGTCATAATTTTGAACACACTCTCTTGCTGGAATATCAGTTATTATAATCTTTTTATTAAGTATCTTAGCTTCTTCAATTACCATGCCATATCCTTCATAATATGAAAGTAAACAAAAATAATCAGCATTTTTTATATAAGGATACGGATTTGACTTTTCACCTAAAAGATAAAAGTTCTCCGTTTCTCCCAAATTGTCAATTTGTTTTTGCAATTGATATCTAAGTGGACCGTCTCCGATAATATATACTTTGCTATGAATTCCGTCTTGTTCCAGTTTCAAATGAACATTTATAAATCTATCAATTGCCTTTTGCTCAACTAATCTTGCAACACTTACAATATTAATGTCATTTTTATTGTATGGTATTGTAGCTTTTTCATTTGATTTCTTTATTATACTTTCATAATTAAGATAATTTCTAATTACTGTTTCATTAAAATTATCCCCATATTTTTCATTAAATTTATTTCTTATATCTTCACTTACAAAAACTATCTTATCATATTTTTTATATAGATTTTTATCTAAATTGCTTTTTATTTTATCTTTAATTCCTTTAGAGAAAAATCTTGTTAAATCTGTATGTATCCATGCTATTTTCTTTACTTTGTCATCTTTACTTTTTTTGGCAAACAGCCTTGTAATCGGACCTTCCAAAAAAGCTATTCTTGTATCATATCCTTCAGGTGCTTTATTTGAAAAAAGTAATTTTAATGAAATCATTAAATGCTGTAATTTGCTGTATTCTTTATATGGCTTATTGTAAAGACTAATTATTTTTATTTTATCATTAAGATCCTTTTTCAATTCGCCACCGTCATAAATCGTAAATACAGTTATTTCATAATCTTTTACTAATTCATTGACCAAATCCACCAATACTCTTTCTGCCCCACCAATGGTAAGACTAGTAATTCCAAACAATATTTTTTTCAAATGTGCACCTCCTTTCAATTTTTACTTTTTTTGTGCATATTAATATGTCTTGATTTTTATCTTGCAAATTTTTTATGTTTGTTTATTTTTCTTTTCATGCATTTTACTATTTTTTATGCTTTCTATATTTTCCAACATTAATACATTGGTTACAACAATTACAACCATACAAGATGATGCGAAAAATACAAATCCGGAAACTGTGGCAAGTATTAAGCTTAAAGCACATCCTGACAAATACATCATTAATTCTGAATTAAGATTTTTAATGTGTTTTATCACTTGTACAATTGCATATACGATTATTGCTAAAAAAGCTCCAATAAAAAGCACAAATCCAATTATTCCAAAGTTTAGAGCAAAGCATGGGATTTCATTTTCCATACGCATTTCTCTAAAATTCGTATTATATCCATTTCCAAATATAATTGTTACTGGATTTTTCTGATATTTTACTAAAAATAAGTTATATATTAATTGTTGCATCCTATTATCATTACTTGCAATGTTATGTTCTTTAGTATAATTGTACAAATCAACAGTTGCTTGCTTTTGAGCATCTGACATATAGCCTTCTTCAATTGTATTATCCATTATGCTATTATAGATTTCAAGCATACTTGTAGATATATGTAGCACTTCTCCTGTTGATTGATCTAAATTATTTTCAGCAGCTTCGTTAATTTGCTTTCTCCTTTGCAATGTCTTAGAACCAAGCAAGCCAACTGCTAAAATCCCAACAATAAAAATTGTACCACCTGCTATCAATACTTTTTTATTTTTACTAAATATAACTTCATAAAAAATAAATGCAGATAGACTTAGGAAAAATCCAAATAATCCTACTCTTGTGCCAATAATAAAGCATAAATAAATTCCTGTTAAAATCAAAGTAATTATTGAGAAAATACGCCATTTAATATTCTTTGACTTTACTTGGCCAAAAGCTACAAATGTTGATAAACAAAGTATTGCGCTTAAGCTATTTCCCGATTCAATCCAACCCTTGTATCCAGTGCTTGTTTCCCCATAAGTATAAGAAGAAGTATGAGTTATGATTGCAAGTAAAATCGAGCAAATGTACACTGCAAGCATAATCACTATCGACTTTTTCAAATTTTCTATTCCAAGCCTTTTCTGCTCTATCTGCTGAGCAGTATCATCTTTTTGAATTTTAAAAGTATAATAATATGCAATTAAATCCACCATTATAAATGTAAAATTGCAAATGTATTGAATTTCTGTCATCATGCTTCCATACGAACAACCTGTAAAAAGCGGTCTAACTATTAGAAGATGACAAATTGCATAAATAATATATGTCAATCCAATTAGAAATAATTTTAATTTTGTTTTGTTTTTTGATTTTATGAAAATACACAATAACACACAAATGGGAATTATCGGTCTTAGAAATGTTGATATTGATATGTTAGTTTCAAACGCGTTTCTAAATAAAAAACTTGCTATATCAAATATTGGACATAAAATCACAAATAAACACAAAATATTTTGCGTAGTAAATCCACTTTTTATTTTTGAAAATTTTGATTTTTTCCCTGCATTTTCCATGATTTATTTCCTTTTTATTTTGATTTTTTCCCTGTATTTTCCATGATTTGTTTTCTTTTTATTTTGATTTTTTTCTGTATTTTCCATGATTTGTTTTCTTTTTATTTTTATGTTATTCTATTTTTTGCTTTAGTTATTTAAAGCTTAATACTTTAATTATATTTACTTAACCGAAATAAGTAAGACTAAATTTGGATGTGTGTTTATTTTATTTAATCAAAGTAAGTAAACCTAAAATCTTGCAATAAAGCTTGTAGGTATGTTTGTTAACAGTTTTCATGTATACATTTTTCCCTGATTTTTGAGACAAAATCTTATTTTTCTTCCACTCAGGGAATTTAGTATTAAGATTTTGCCAAGTTTCATCAAGAAGCCTTTGCTTAGCCACTTTGTCTTTGATTTGAACCATCCTTTTTAGAGAACTGCAAAGCAAAATCCTTGTATATGTATATTCTAGCTCTTCTTTGTATTCATCATATAATTTTTCCTTCTTATAATAATCTAAAACATTATTTAGCACATTAAATATATGACCTGTTTTGTAATTCTGCTTGTTTACAATAGAATTTTCTCTTTGTATATAATAAATCAGTGGCTCTTTCACAAAACTAAATTTATTAATTTGCGGAATAAGTTTATAAAAAAATTCAACATCTTCATAATTTAGACCAACCGGAAATTCACTTTTTATAATATCCCTTTTAATTAGCTTATTCCAAGCAACCACTCTGCCATAAGTAAGCATTTCCTTTTTATTTTTATAAACTACCCCTGCATCAATTTTCCTTTTCTCACTTTTTGCATCTTTATTTGGATAAACCCAATAAAAATCACACTCTACATAATCAGCCTTTTCTTCAACAGCTTTATTGTACATTTTCTCATAAATGGTAACATCAACATAGTCATCTGAATCAAGGAAAGCTACATAATCTCCCTTAGCATATTTCATGCCATAATTTCTAGCATCAGATAAACCACCATTTTCCTTTTCGACATAAATAATATTTTTATGCTTGTCCAAAAAATCATTAATTATTTTTTTCGAATTATCCCTAGAGCCGTCGTTTACAACAATTATCTCAATATCCTTTAGAGTTTGATTTACCAAAGAATTCAAACATTTATCTAGGTATTTCTCCACATTGTAAACCGGAACTATTACACTAACTTTTGGCATATTCTTAGATTATGTTGATTAAAAAAATCAACACTTCGTCCTTTCTTCGCTTAAAATCCGCATTTTGCTGTCTTTTCAATAATCTCAAACTGCGATAATTTTATATACCATATAATATCACAATTTGCTTATATAAACAAGGAAATTATGAAAAAAAGAAATGTTAACACATTAATATGTCTACATTTCTTTTTAATTTTTATTAATCTAACTATTTTAATGTTGATTTTATATCAATTCATTTTAGTAACATAGCTTACATTTTATTCTAATATTGGATATCCATTGTCTCCTAATTTCCAACTTTTTAAATTATAATCTTTTAATATTGCATCTATTTCTTCTAACTTTATGTTATTTAAATTACTATTTAAAGTGCTTACAAATGCGTTTGTTTTCATATTAGCTAAGAGCATTCCTGTTCCTATTTCTACATCTTCGAAATTTCCCCCTTTGATTCCGTCATCATTTTTGTAATACGCAGTTGGATATGTTTCAGTAAAACCATCCTTACTATATGCTATTCCTTGCCTTGAATTAGCTACGATTTCTCCTATATTGTATACATTAATTATCTTGGTACTGCTTATTGTGTAATGCATAATGCCACAGGCAGAGCGTCTTGGTAATGACCCATTTTTCTGTAATATATTTCCTGTGTTATAACTATTAATTATATAGTCTGCATGTCCTGTTCCGCCCAAATCCTATGATTCCAGCTACGCTTTCATATCCTATTATAGCCCCTACATTATAAGTATTTAGCGCATAATTATTAGCTGTTGATTTATGGTTGCTATCATTGATGGTTGTATATCCTATTATTCCTCCTATTGTTACATATAGATGTCGACTAGAATCTGTAAAAGTTAAATTCGAATTATCTAGTTCTCCGGAATTATAACTTAAATTAATAATTAATGCTCCTGCTCCTTCAGTTCTACCTACTAATCCTCCTGCATATATTCCACCTTCAATTTTGCCTTTATTGTATGAATTTTCTATTTTATTAATTTCCGTCTCAGTTCCTTTACTCATTAATCCAACTAACCCACCGACATTGTAATATAAAAAGTCAGAAAAATTATTTCTAGTTTGGGTAATGTTTCCTTCATTATGACTATTTTCTACTGTTAATGTTCCATATATTCTGCCTGCTAATCCTCCTACACATATTTCACTTTCTGATTCTACGCTACTTGTTACGTTTCCTTTGTTATATGAATTTTTTATTGTTGTCATACTAGTAGTAGCGTTATCTCTTCCTAATAGTCCTCCAATACTTAGACCTTTTTCGTTAATAATTTCTCCTATATTATAACTATTTTCTATTAAAAGCGTACCACTATTCCAGCCAAGTAAACCTCCAGCTTGTTTTGAGTTTTTAATAATGCCTCCATTTACACAATCTATTATTTTTAATGTCCCATAGTTTTCACTTATAACACCACCTATGGTATTGAGTCCCAAATCATTTATAAGATTAACATAATTTTTAAGATTATTTAAGTTGCATGTTCCATAAGCATTAGCAACAATTCCTGAGCATTCAGATGTTACAGTTGTGTGGATATTACCACTAACATTCAAATCATGAATTGAACTATTTTCTATACCTCCAAATAATCCCAAATCACGATTTGTGTCATTTTCTATATATAAATTGCTTATTTCTTTATTATTACCATTAAAATCGCCTTGAAATCTTACACTTTCTGTTCCGATTGGAGTAAATCCTGCTCCTGTTGTCATTTTAGGTTTATTTTCTATTGGATTTGTGTATGAATTATCAGATTTAAAATTTAAATTTACCATAAGTTTTATTTCTTGACCTTCATATGTTGTTCCAGCATTTACTTGTTCTGACAAATACATTAAATCTTCTATGCTTTCTATTAGATATGGATCTTCTCCTGTACCTTTTCCCGCCATTGTTCCGGGTGTTGAATCATCTTTTCCTTCATATAAGGATTCATAAATACTATTATTTAATTCCTTTAAACTCTCTTCTTCTTGACTCTGTGC
>CANQJG010000019.1 GCA_947624185.1 uncultured Clostridia bacterium
TATGGACAGACGGAAGTTTAGAGCCTTATGAAGCATTAAGCTTGGCTGCTAAAGTTTTGACTGAACATTTAAAATTATTTGTAGATTTATCAGAAACTGCAAAAAATACTCAAATCATGGTTGAAAAAGAAGAAGACAAAAAAGAAAAAATACTAGAAAAACCAATAGAAGAACTTGAGTTATCAGTAAGATCATTTAACTGTTTAAAGAGATCAGGAGTATCAACAGTTGGAGATTTAACAAAGAAAACTGAAAATGATATGATGAAAGTTAAAAATCTTGGAAAGAAATCATTAGAAGAAGTAATTGAAAAATTACATGACTTAGAATTAGATCTAAGAAAAGAAGAAGAATAGAAACTTTATAACAAAAACTAATTATAATATTATGATAAATTAATAAATAATTAGATATAAGATTAGACAATATAAAATAATGATGATTTTGTGAAAAATGAAAAAAGGAAGGTGAAAAAAGTGGCAAATAGAAAGTTAGGAAGAACAACTGATATTCGTATGTCAATGTTAAAAAACTTAACAACTGATTTAATTTGGCACGAAAAAATAGAAACAACTGAAGCTAGAGCTAAAGAAGTTAAATCTATTGCAGACAGTTTAATAGCATTAGCTGTTAAAGAAAAAGATAACTTCGACGAAGTTGAAGTAAAAGTTGTAAAAGATAAATTAGACAGTAAAGGTAATAAAGAAACAGAATTAGTAAAAAGCAAAAATGGCAAAGAATTCTTAAAAGTTGTTAAAGAAGAAAAGACAGAAAAAAGACAAAAAGATAAGCCATCAAGATTAAATGCTAGAAGAAAAATGATAAGAAAATTAAACAAAGTAAAAGACAGTGAAGGAAATAAGATTGATTTAACAGATAAGCTATTCAACGAATTAGCTACAAAATATCAATCAAGAGTAGGTGGATACACACAAATAATTAAAAAAGGTCCACGTAGAGGAGATTCTGCCGAAACTGTAATCTTAAAATTAATTTAATTTATTAAAAAATCAAGGAATTCAATAGATTCCTTTGATTTTTTTTATTAAATTTAGAAGTAATTATTAAAATAAAATAACTAATGAAATAATTAAAATTGATAATTAATAAAACAATCAACAATTAAAATTAATAATAAATAAAATAATTATAGTTAAAAGCTCCGCGTAGCGATCAACCGAAGCGTAAGCGAAGGGCGAATGAAGCAAATTACATCTGTATATATGCCGTAATGGCATAATGGAATTTGCGACAACAAGGAGCAAAAACTATAATTATTTTATTTTTTGTTGAGATATATTGACATTTATATTTTTAGATATATTTATAGTTATAGTTAGTTATAGTTATTTTATATTTATATTTTATTTATTATTTAAGTTTGTAAATTTTATAATTAGTTAAGAATTTGCTAAGGTTCATATTTATTCTAAGAACAACGTCTTGTAAGCGTCACACATCCCGCACCCATCACACACTTTAACTTTGTTACCAAAAATAAGCTCAATTGTTTTTATAAAATTATCTTTGTGACCTGAGAATAAATGCAAAATGATTTGTCTTGGTAAAAGACCAACCAAAGTATTAAGCACATAATCATTATTGCAAAAAGTTATGTCAGAAAGATATTTTGAGTCAAATTTATCAAGCTCAAGAAACTCACCCTCTTCAGACAAAAGGATAGCTTGATCATAAACATATACTAAATTCACAACATCTTTATTTGGAACTTTTGAATCTACATATCCTTTAAGTAAATTCACAAATTCAATATATTCTTTATCAATTATAAATTGATTAACAGATTCTTGTATTAATTCCTGAAGGTATTCAATATAATTACGCAATCTAAAATTAAGAAAACCTTCTAATATGATAGTCTTATTTTTGTGCAAATATTTTTTCAAAGGATTATATATTTTTCTAAACTTTAAATTTTTCTCTTGTCTAGAAATTTTTTTTAATAATATTTTATATTCATCAAAAATAACATTTTTATCATTTTTGTCAAAATAAAAGTATTCATAATATATTAGCCTTTTTACCTTAACAGGTTCGTAATAAATTATAAAAGCTTTTGTCAAAATTTTTGATATAAAATTATAAAAAAGCTCGTTATTTTCACCTTTATAATGAACAATTAGATTATCATATATTTTAAAAGAACGCTTTGAATACAGTATATTGCCAATCTTTGATTTGTCAATTTCATTGATTAAATAATTTTGTAAATCTATGTTGTTTTCCTTAATACAAATTGAAATCATAAATCCTCCATTTTTGTTAGCCTTAGTATTTACTTATTATACATATATTATTCACAAAAATTTTTTCTGCTACATATAATTGTTACAAAAAAATCAAAAATATGTGGTCAATTGAAAAAGTAAATTTAATTTTATTCAAAAACATTTCTGCTATTGATTTTATAAATTAAATAAGTTATAATTTATATGTAAAAAAATATTTTTATAATATGTAAATGAAAAAATATTATTTCAAATTATACACTATAAACTGGAGGAAATAAAATGCCAAGAACAAAAGGTGCAAAATCTCGAAAAGAACAATTGAGAAGGGAAAGAGAATTGCAAAGAAAACTTAATATTACTGTTATGATATTAATAGTAGTAAGTATTATCTTAGCAATACTTATTTATACAAAATCAGGATATTTAGGAAAAACCTTAAGTCCAGCTCTTGGGGGTATTTTTGGATACATAAAATATCTAATTCCAGTAGGTTTATTATGTATGGGACTATATATAGCACATGAAAAAGACACCAAATATTATTCAACTAAGCTTACTATGTTTTTAACTCTTTTGGTGCTTGTTGATGTGGTTTTATCATGTTATCAGTATTCAAAAGGTAATATAGATATAAATGGATCAATAGATGACGCACTTTCAAGGGGATATCAATTAGGAACCACAGATATTGGTGGTGGAGTTATAGGAACATTAATTTCATATCCATTAATTAAATTTATAGGAACGCCAGCAACAATAATTGCTGCAATTGGCTTAGCACTTACATTGATAGTATTTATATTCAGTCTTCATCCTGCAGATATGCTTTCAGGTATAATAGATAAATTATTTGGAACAAAAGAAGAGAAAGAAGATGAAGATGGCAATGAAACAGTAATGGAAGAACATAAAGAGACTAGAAAAGAGAGAAAACTTAGAGAAAAACAAGAAAAAGAAGCCTTAAAGAATAAAGAACCTTTAGAAGAGCAAATTACTATTAATTTAAGAGAACCTAAAAAATATGATCATACCAATGACGGTCTTGATGTACCAAATTTTAAAACAGGAAAAATATCAAAAGATTTACAAAATAAATCAGCACAACTTGGAAATAAAGAAGGAGAAAAATCTTCAGAAGAAGGATTATTCTCAAGTCAAGAAATTGAAAAAGAAACAAAGACAAAAGAAGTTTTGCAATTAGAGCATGCTTTAACAGTAGAAGATGAAAATTATGAATTCCCACCAATAGAGTTATTAGCTGCAGGAAAAGGTAGTGACGATTCAGGAAGCAGAAAGCAGTTGCTAGCAACAGCAGAAAAATTAAGGAGAACTTTATATAGCTTTGGTGTATCTGCCAAAGTAGAAAATGTATCTGTAGGACCTGCAATTACAAGATATGAATTAGCTCCAGCAGAAGGTGTTAGAGTAAATAAGATTGCAAATCTAGCAGATGATATTGCTCTAAGTCTAGAGGCTGAAACTATAAGAATAGAAGCACCAATTCCAGGAAAACATACAGTAGGAATAGAAGTGCCAAACAAAGCAAAAGAGATAGTGGCATTAAGAGATATAATTGAATCAGATAAATTCGAACAATCAAAATCAAAGGTTTCATTTGCTTTAGGTAAAGATGTAGCTGGAGATGTAGTAATAACAGATATTGCAAAAATGCCACATTTACTTATAGCTGGAAGTACAGGTTCAGGAAAATCAGTATGTATTAATACATTAATTACAAGTATTATTTACAAAGCAAAGCCAAGTGAAGTTAAATTGCTTATGGTTGATCCAAAAGTAGTTGAATTATCAGTCTATAATGGTATACCACATCTTTTAATTCCAGTTGTAACTGATCCTAAAAAAGCTGCAGGAGCATTAGCGTGGGCAGTACAAGAAATGGTTAATAGATATAGTCTATTTGCACAAAAAAATGTAAGAGATGTAAAAGGATATAATGAAGCGGCTGAAAAAAATGGAGAGCCAAAGCTTCCACAAATAGTGGTAATTATAGATGAACTTGCAGACTTGATGATGGTTGCTGCAAAAGAAGTAGAAGATGCAATATGTAGATTAGCCCAAATGGCTAGAGCTGCTGGAATGCATTTGGTAATTGCAACTCAAAGACCTTCAGTAGATGTAATCACAGGTATAATTAAGGCAAATATTCCTTCAAGAATAGCATTTGCAGTATCTTCACAGGTTGACTCAAGAACAATACTAGACGGAGCAGGAGCAGAGAAACTTCTTGGAAAAGGAGATATGCTATTCTATCCAACTGGTGCAACAAAACCAACAAGAATACAAGGAGCTTTTGTTTCAGATAAAGAAGTTGAAAATATTGTTAAATTTGTAAAAAAAGATGGTGGAGCTCAATATGATGAACATATTATGGAAACAATAGATAGAGCTGATGAACCGGAAAAGGTATCTAATAAAGATGAGGAAGAAGATGAAGTAGATAGTTTACTAGATGAAGCAATTGAGATGTGCATTGAATCAGGACAAGCTTCAACATCATTTATACAAAGAAGATTCAAAGTAGGATATGCAAGAGCAGGAAGAATAATAGACCAAATGGAAGAAAGAGGCATTATTTCAGGCTATCAAGGTAGCAAGCCAAGAGAAGTGTTGATGTCAAAAGAAAGGTGGCAAGAATTAAAAATGGCACCAAACCAAGTACAAGAAACAACAGAAGAACAGATTAATAGTGAAGGAGAGTAAAAAATTGAGAAGCAAGATTTTAGCAAAGGATTATAAAGAAGAATTAGCTAATATTGCAGAACAAAAAAGATTCAGACAAAGTGCTGGAAATCTTCTCCTTAGTATGCTTTATAAAGTAGAAGATAGTTTTACAAACTATGAAACCGTAAAAAGAGAAGTACCAGTAAGAGATGAATTCTTGAAAAACATTGTAGACGGTGTGAGAAAAAATTGTAATAGTATAGAAATTGCAGAACATCATACAGAACTTGCTAAAGAATTGAAAGAAAACAAATGCAAGATAATCTCAGAGAATTCTAATAAAGAAAAAAGAGTCATATCATTTCCAAATGAAAAAAATCTTCTTTATGCAATTAGTAAAGCAGGATTTCCAGAAATAGATGAAAGATTGTCAACAACAGAAAAAGCTATTTTAACAACAATATGGATAGGAAAATGTATATCAATTTCAGAAGTAATCAGAGATTTCAATGGTTGGTCTTGGTCAATTATTCCAAAAGAAATTGAAAGCACCGAATGTAATATTGTATATAATTTATTAATTTATTTATACGGATATAATTTTATAAATAATATTGATAGTCATAATTTAAAAACATTAAGAAAAAATATGCCTGATGAATTATGGGATCAGTTGGAAAAGGTTGCAACGCAGTTTTACTTGTCTTATGACCAAAATGAAAATGAGCAAGTATTAAAAATGCTTGCAGCGTATAAGACCAAATTATCAAAAATGAAAAATCAGGAGACATATATTGAAGAACTTGGCAAAGAAAAGAAACAGAGAATATCTGAAATCAAGAAGATTGATGAAATTATAAGTAATCCACAAGAATTAAAAAAACAGTATTTAGCTTACAATGCAAAATTAAAAAATGAAGATAAAATATTTAGTGTAAGTTATTATGAAGAACTATTGCAAAAGAAAAGAGCTGAAGCAGTAGAAAAGATTGAATTATTTAATAAAATGCAAAATCCAAATGAATTTTTAAGATATAGAGATGAACTTAGATTAAAAATAAAATTCTTTGAAACAAAAACTGATATAACTAAATTACAAAATGAGTTTTTAAAATGTTTTGAAAAAAAGATAGAAGCAACAAATGACAGAAAAGGTTTAATAGATTTAATCTATGAAATTAGATATTTGAATTTTTTACCTAACTGCAAAATGAAATTAACAAACTTAGAAAGGAAGCTAATTCCAAAGGCAATAGAAGGCAGAGTATTAAATCCTATATCAAATAATGATGACCTAGATTATAGGTTATTAAAAGGAATTTTCGATACACAAGTAATATCCTTGGAAAGTCTAAATATTATGCTAAATATATGTAATGAAGGAATAAAAGTAAGAATTTATGATGGAGACAATTGTGAAGCTGAATATGTAGTAGAACTTCCTGAAGGAAGTAGTGTAGAAATAAAAAGAACTAAGAAAACAAAAATTTTTGAGTAAATTGTCATTTGGTAATGATTAATAGAAGTTTATAAGTTTACTTTAAAACTTAAATTTATTATAAAGGAATAAACTAATGAAAATTACATTTTTAGGGGCAACTAAGTCCGTAACTGGTTCAAACTTTTTAGTAGAAGGAGCAGGAAAGAAATTTTTAATTGATTGCGGATTACATCAAGGTAGAATGGAAGAAGAAATTCTTAATGATAAACCTTTTGATTATGATGTGAGTACAATTGATTTTGTATTACTGACACACGCCCATATTGATCACTCAGGAAGGATTCCTAAATTATATAAAGACGGATATAGGAATCCAGTTTATGCAACAAAGGCAACTTGTGATTTGTGTGAAATTATGTTGCCTGATAGTGGACATATTCAAGAAACAGAAAATGATATAAAAAATAAAAAGCGTAAAAGAGCAGGAAAAAAAGAAATATTAGAACCATTATATACTGCGAGAGATGCAATTGACTGTATGGAAATATTTAAAAGCGTAACCTATGATACAATAGTTGATATAACTCCTGAAATTCAAGTAAGATTTAATGATGCAGGACATATGCTAGGTTCAAGTATAATTGAAATATGGATTACAGAAGACGGAAAGCAAGAAAAGATAGTATTTACTGGTGATTTGGGAAATAATGATATACCACTTTTAGCAAGTCCAACAATGATTAGTAGTGCAGATTACCTAATAATGGAGTCGACTTATGGAAGTAGAGTTCATATAAGAAATGATGATAAAGCATCAATGTTTTTAAATATCGTATCAGAAACAATTAGTAAAGGCGGAACTGTTGTAATACCTTCGTTTGCAGTAGGCAGAACTCAAGAAATCTTATATGAATTAAATAAAATTAAAGATCAACATAAAGATGACCAAGAATTTCAAGAAAAATTTCAAACTTTGATGAATGTGCCTGTATATGTTGATAGCCCACTTGCAGTATCAGCAACTGAAGTATTTAAAAAGAATATGGATTTATTTGATGAAGAAATACAAGAATTCATATCAAGAGGAGATAATCCACTTGATTTTCCAGGATTACACTTTACACAATCAGTGGAAGAATCTAAAGCTTTAAATGAATCAAACGAACCATGTATAATTATTTCAGCAAGTGGTATGTGTGATGTTGGAAGAATAAAACACCATTTAAAGCACAATATATGGAATTCAAATAGTACAATTTTATTTGTAGGGTATCAAGCACCGGGAACTCTTGGAAGAAGAATAATAGACAAAGAGCCAAAAGTCAAGATTTTAGGAGAAGAATTTGCAATAAGAGCTAGAGTTGAATACATCGAAGGCTATTCAGGACATGCAGACCAAACAGGACTACTTTCATTTATAGGATCATTTAATGTAAAGGCACCAAAACATATATTTTTAGTACATGGAGAAGAAGAGTCACAAATTGCATTAAAAGAAAAAATTGTTGAAGAAATAGGAATCGGAGTATCTATCCCAAGTTATGGAGAAGAATATGTACTAGATGATAACTTACCAATGACACAAAGATATCAAAATCCAGTAAACAAAGAACTTCAAAGAATAGAATTAATTAATAAAATGCAATCACTAGAAAATGAATTAGAAGATATGAAGCATGCTTTAAAGGACAATATAAGATTGCAATCAAGTTCAGATGATGATTTAGCCAAACTCAATAATAGAGTGCTAGATTTAAGAAAACAAATAATAGAAATTATGAATAAAGGGGAAAACTAATGAAAAAGAAATATTATAATGACGCTTTTATAGGAAATAAAAATATAATAGCAAGTTTTAGTAAATATGGAGAATTATTAAGATTGTATTATCCACTTCCGGATTATAGACAATACTCACAATTCTTTCATGTAGGAGTTAAAATAAATGATTCAAATATCATTTATTTACATAATGATGTAAATAATAAATATAATCAATACTATGATGAAGGCACAAATGTATTAAATACTGAGATTGAAAATACCTATTTTAATCTAAAAGTAAAACAAACAGACTGTGTTATGTTAACACAAGATGTTGTATTAAAGAAATACGTTTTCAAAAATGAAAATTCAATAGACTTAGACGTAAAGTTTATAGTACGTTCTAGTGTACTTACATCTTATAATAATATGGCTGGTGGCATGATTGAAAATGATGCTCTAATTCAATATAGTTATAATTTTACATCAGCTATTTTCTCAAAGGAAAAATTATACAGTCACCAAATAAATAATGTTGAAAGAAATATATCATCAGGAGAAATATATGACAAAGATTATATAGGAATGTCTGAAGATTCAGCAATTAGTTATGATATAGGAATAATAAAACCAGGAGAAGAAAAAGAATTTACATTGATGCTTTACATAAAATATGAAGAAGGAAATATGAGTGAAGTATCAGAAAAAATCACAAAATTAAGGAAAATCAATGTAGATAAAGAAATAGAAAAAGTAGATAAATATTGGAGAAAATTCCTAGATGAACATGATACTTTCAAACTAAAAAATGACGGAACAGACTACATGAATAAATTGATAAATGTATATAAAAGAACAATTTTGTTCATGCCATTATTAGTCAATGAGAAAACAGGAGCAGTAACTGCATCTTTAGAAGTTGATGAAGAAAGAGACCAATGTGGAAAATATGCGTATTGTTGGCCAAGAGATGCCGCAATTATCTTGAATAATCTTGATCATTTAGGATTTGACGAACTTACAGAAAAATTCTATAGTGTATTTTTAAAAAATACTCAATGCAAAAATGGTATGTGGGAACAAAGATTTTATTCAGACGGAAGATTAGCACCATGCTGGGGTTATCAAGTAGATGAAACAGCAATAGTTGTTTGGGAAGCCTATGAACACTATAAACTAATGGAAAAACGTACAGGTAAGAAAAATAAGAAATTCCTAAAAGACAATTTGAAAATGTTAGAATTAGCAACAACATTTTTAGAAAGATATATCAATTTTGTATTAGGTAAAGAAGAAAAAGAAGATTTAGTAAGAATAGAACTTGAAAAGAAGTACAACTATAAAGAAAGAGACGAAATATATAAACATCCAAGTTATGATATATGGGAAGAAAATGAAGGAATCCATTTGTATTCATTATCAAGCATATTTGGAGCATTTAACGCAATGATAAAAATATATGATGAAATTGCAGATATGTACTCAAATAATAGGCTAAAGCAAGATGACATCATATTAAATAAAGCAAGATATGAAAGTTTATTAAGAGAAATAAAACAATACATAATGAACAATTTAGTAGATAAAGAAAAGAAGGTATTGCTTAGAAACACAACAGACAGATTAACAGACATAAGCATATTAGGAGCAACGATTCCATTTGGAGTATTTGAGCCTGATGAAAAGATAGTAAAAAATACTGTAGAGCAGATAAATATGACAATCAGAACATATTTAGGCGGATATCTAAGATATCAAGATGACAAATATATTGGCGGAAATAATCCATGGATAATTGCAACAGCGTGGATGGGGATGTACTATAAGAAAATAGGAGATCAAAAATCAGCAAATGAGTGCATGAAATTTATTGTAAATAGTGCTAATCCATTGGGATTGCTACCTGAACAATCAAATAGCGATTTGAACCAAACTTGGGTAATCGGATTAGGTTGGTCGCATGCAATGTTCATTGGTATGCTTTTGGATTAAAAAGAAAGGATGTTTAAATGGCAAAATCAAAAACCATATTTGTATGTAGTGATTGTGGTTACGAGTCGCCTAAATGGCTCGGCAAATGTCCAGCTTGTAATAGCTGGAATACTTTTTATGAAGAAAAAGTTCAAACAACAACTTCATCAGGAAGTAGTGTCAAACTAAAAGAAACTGCAAAACCACTTAGCTTAAATAAAGTAGAAGGAAAAGAAGCGGTAAGGACAAAGACAGGAGTAGAAGAATTAGACAGAGTGCTAGGTGGCGGAATTGTAAAAGGATCTCTAATCTTATTAGGTGGAGAGCCGGGTATAGGTAAATCAACACTAATATTGCAAATCTGTGATAAACTAGCAAGTGATGAAAAAGTATTGTATGTATCAGGGGAAGAATCAGCAGAACAAGTCAAACTAAGAGCAGATAGACTTAATATAAAAAATGATAATATTATGTTCTTAGGAGAAACAGATATTGATGCAATAGAAGCAGAAGTAATTGAAATGAAACCAAAGCTTGTCGTAATTGACTCAATTCAAACAATGTATTCAAACGAAATAACTTCAGCACCCGGAACAGTAAGTCAAGTAAGAGAAATCACAGCTAGAATAATGAAATGTTGCAAACAAAATAAAATAACCACTATCATTATAGGACATGTTACAAAAGATGGAAATATAGCAGGACCAAGAGTATTAGAACACATGGTAGACACAGTTTTGTATTTAGAAGGAGAAAGATATTTCTCATATAGAATATTACGAAGTGTAAAAAATAGATTTGGCTCAACAAACGAAGTAGGTATGTTTGAAATGCAAAATGAAGGCATGATTGAAGTTACCAATCCGTCAAAGGTGCTAATCTCAGAAGATCAAGGACAAGTAGCAGGAGCAGCAATCGTGTGTAGCTTAGAAGGAACAAGACCGCTATTAGTTGAATTGCAAGCACTATCAACTCAAAGCTTTTATGGAATACCAAAAAGAACAGGAAACGGCATAGACTTTAACAAAATTGCACTTATAGTTGCCGTACTCGAAAAAAGAGCACATTTGAATTTAGGTAATCAAGATATATATTTAAATGTAGTAAGTGGTATGAAAATAAACGAACCAGCTATTGACCTAGGAATAGCATTGGTTATAGCATCTAGTTTCAAAAACTCATATATTCCAAAAGATGTGGCAATAATAGGAGAAGTAGGTTTAACAGGAGAAATTAGATCAGTAAATATGATAGATAAGAGATTAAAAGAAGCGGAAAGATTAGGAATAAAAAAATGTATAATTCCAAAAAATAACAAAAATCTATTGAAAAATACGTACAAATTAGATATAATAGGTGTTAGAAATATTAATGAAGCATTAAATGCAATTGGACTGTGAGAGTAGATTAGGAGAGCAAAATGGAAATTCTTGAGATATTAAAGATGATAGCACCTGGAACTCAGATAAGAGAAGGATTAGATAATATTTTAAAAGCTAAAACTGGAGCACTAATTGTAATTCGGTGACGGCGAAAAAGTAATGAGTATAGTGGACGGAGGATTTAACATAAATGTTGAATTCACTCCAGCAAAACTATATGAGTTAGCAAAAATGGACGGAGCGATAATTTTAAGCCAAGATTTGAAAAAAATATTATTTGCAAATGCACAACTCATGCCTGACAGCACAATCCCAACTTTAGAAACTGGAACAAGGCATAGAACTGCAGAAAGAGTAGCAAAGAAAACTGGAAATGTCGTAATAAGTATCTCACAAAGAAGAGAAATTATAACAGTTTATAATGGACAAGAAAGATATGTTTTGGAAGATACGTCAAAGGTTGCAGCTAAGGCAAATCAGGCATTACAAACTGTTGAAAAATATAGAAAAGTATTTGACAATAAAATAAGTATGTTAAATGAATATGAATTCAACGATATTGTAACACTTCAAATGATTATAGAAACTATACAAAGAGTAGAAATGCTAATGAGAATAACAGATGAAGTAAAGAAATCTATTTATGAGTTAGGAACAGAAGGAAGGCTTATATCAATGCAACTTAGTGAATTAATAGACGGTGTAGATAGAGAAGAATTGTTAATTTTAAAAGATTATATATCTAAAAAAGATGTATATGAAGCATACAAAAAAATAAGAAAATTAAGTTATGAAGATTTAATAAAAACTAATCCATTGATGTCAATTTTAGGAATAAAAGAAACTGATAACCTAGATGAAATAATAATAAAAGCTAGAGGATATAGGATTTTAAATAAGATTCCAAGGATGCCCAATAACATAGTAGAAAATATAGTAAAAAGGTTTAAAACATTTCAAAACCTTTTATCAGCTGATATTAATGAACTTGATAATGTAGAAGGAATTGGTGAAGTTAGATCAAAAACAATCGTCCAATCTCTAAAAAGGATGCAAGAACAATTTATATTTGACAATATGATAATTTAGTAGTATAAAATAATAGTATTAATTATTATAATAACATTTGTTAATTATCTTAATTTGATGATTATTAATAATACAATTTATAATAAAAGTTGAAAATTTTGTGCTTTAGAAAGGAAAGGTAGTAAAAAATGAAAAAAGAAAAACAAGAAAAAGTTAGTAAAAAACAAGCGAACGGATCAAAAAGTAAAGTGGTAAAAAATGTAACATTAATAGTAACTGTATTAGCTATTTTGGTTGTTCTAGGATTAATTGCATTAGTATTAAATACAGTTATTGAAAAAGCAAATTTTATAGAACAAAATCCAATAGCAACTATTGAAATAGAAGGAAAAGGAAATATAACAGTAGAACTATATCCACGATATGCACCAAATACAGTAGCAAATTTTATAGCATTAGCTAATAATGGATTCTATGACGGATTAACATTTCATAGAACAATACCTGATTTTATGATACAAGGTGGAGATCCTAACGGAGACGGAACAGGAAATGCCACTCTTAAAGATATAGGAGAAGAATCAACAGATAATTATTCAATAAAAGGAGAATTCATCATAAATGGATTTTCTAAAAATACTTTAAAACATACAAGAGGAGTTATATCAATGGCAAGATCTGATTATAGCTCAATTGCAGGATTAGCATCAAAAGGTTATAACTCAGCATCATGTCAATTCTTTATAACAACTGCAGATACTTCAAGCTTAGACGGTCAGTATGCTGCATTTGGAAAAGTTACAGAAGGCATGGAAATCGTTGATGAGATATCAAATGTAGAAGTAGAAACAAGAGACTCAAGCAGCGAAGATTTAACAGCAGATAAGCCAGTAAATCCACCAGTAATAAAATCAATAAGAGTTGAAACTTATGGAGTAGATTATGGCAAACCTGAAACTCAAGAACCATTTGATTATTCAGCATATCTACAATCTCAATACGGAAGTGCATACTAATACTACCGCCTTTTGTTCGCTGTTTTCTATTAAATCTTCTTTTGAATTAGAATTAAAACAAAGCACCACTCCATAGTATTTTTATAAAAGTTGTATTTTCTTGCATAAGCTCAGGAGCTTGTCGGTTACACTATCTAAGCTCAAAATTTTATACACTAGACTCTTGCGAAACCCCACTTGACTGGTGGCAAGCTCAGCTCTATCAAGCACTCGAACAAATTTTATATAATTTTTAAAATTTCTCTTGACAAACAGAACATTTGTTTATATAATATAGCAAACATAAGTTCTGCTTAACAAGAGATTTTTGCTTTTTGGATTTATGTAAACATGAAAGGAGTTACAATTATGATTACGACATTACATATTAAAAATATAGGAATAATTGATGATTTAAATGTTGAATTAAATTCAGGATTTAATGTATTTACTGGAGAGACTGGTGCTGGAAAAACCTTAATAATTGATGCAATAAATATTATTTCAGGTGGCAGATTTTCAAAAGAAATAATCAGAAAAGGAGAAGAATATTCCTTTGTTGAACTAAATCTATATTTGCCTGAAAATGAAAATGCAATAGAAGGTAACATAATTGTAAGCAGAGAAGTGCATACAAATGGCAGAAATTCATGCAAAATTAATGGTAGATTAGTAACAGTATCAGAATTAAAAACGTTTATGAATTCTGTAATTGATATACATGGACAAAACGATAATCAAAAAATTCTAAACTCTAAGTATCACATAAAATATTTAGATGATTTTTGTGGAGCTAATTTAATCAAAATATATAATGAATATAAAGATTTATTTTATAAATATAATGAGCTAAATAAGCAATTTAAGGATAATCTAGGAGATGAAAAGGAAAAGCAAAGACGACTAGATTTGCTACAATATGAATTTGACGAAATAGATAAAGCAAAGCTTAAAATAGGAGAAGAAGATATTTTAAATGAGAAAAGAAATTTATATGTAAATTATGAAAAAATATCTAATAGTTTGAGTGATGCAAATGCCAATATAGATAAATCAATAGAAACTATGAATAATGCAGTAAAATCAATGGATAGAATTGAAAATATTGATGAAAAATATAGCACAAAATTATCAGAGTTAAAAAATATATATTATGAGCTAGAAGAATTTTCAAGAGATTTGGCAGGAATTAGTGATGATATGTATTTTGACAGAGATGAACAAAATGAAATAGAAGAAAGATTGGATTTGATATTTTCGTTGAAAAGAAAGTATGGAAATAGCATTGATGAGATATTAAATTACAAAAATAAAATAGAAGCAGAAATAGAAAGGATTAATAATCTAGAAGAAGTCAATAAAAAAATAAAAGAAGAATTAAAATTAGTTACAGAAAAGATGAAAGATAAAGCTCAAATAATGCATGAACACAGAGTAAAAACAGCCAAGATATTGGAAGAAAAAATAAATAAAGAATTAAGTGAATTGGAAATGCCAAACGCCAAATTTACAGTTGTAATTAAGCCAAAAGAAGAATTTGATAAACGTGGTTTAGATGAGATAGA
>CANQJG010000020.1 GCA_947624185.1 uncultured Clostridia bacterium
AAAAAATAAAAGAAAAAAAGAAAAAAATGAAAATAAAAAAAAAAAATAAAAAATAAAAGAATAAAAGCAAAATAAAAAACATAAAAGTATAAAAAATAAAAGAATAAATGCAAAGTAAAAAACATGAAAGTATAAAAACAAAAATGAAAAAACTGAAAAATATAAAGCAATAAAGAAAAAACAAATAATTTAAAAGCAATAAATAAGATTTTGAATTTCAATTTCATTATTTATTGCTTTTTTAAGGTGTTTTGGGCTATTACTCAAAACATACTAGGCTAATTGTTGAAATATTCATTAAAAATAACTAGTACTCGATATTAATATTTGCCACAACCGCAGTTTTGGCTTTCCTTTTTAGGAGTACAAGGACACTCAGGTTTCATTTCTTCTTTTTTGTCATCACAGTGCTTATGATTTTCTTCCTTCGTGCATGGAAATTTATCTTCAAAATCATAATCTCCGTCAAAATCAGCTTTACATTTACACTCAAGTTTTACGCCTTGCAAACAGCTTCCTTCACGATGACATTTTGCACAAATCTTTACGTGATCTACTGAATTAGCCCAAACTTGAACTGAATATTTTTTGCCAGGGCAAAGTGGTCCGAAAACGAATTCGCCGTCGTCATCAGTAAAAGTATGAGAAACAGGTTTTAATTCTTTTTTGCCCATTTTGTAATCAACTTCGACAAGTTTTACAACTGCATCTTTTACAGGATCTTTAAAGCAGTTTTTTACTACTCCGTAGATTACATCTCTGTTGTCTTGAGCCAAAGTAATATCTAGGTCATATTGTTTTCCATTAGCTATATAACCGTCAACATCAACTATTGGGCATACTGGTTCAAATTTTCTTTCATCTAATTCCATTTTTATAATCCTTTCTTTTTCATGGTTTTAACAAACCATATTTATATATATTATGAAAATAAAATGAAATTTGACATAAAATAAACATCAAAGATTGTTGAAAAAAAACAAAAAATTTGTTACAATTAGAAAGTAAAATTTGGGTTTGTGAGTAGCCTTTTAAAACATAAATATTATATAAGGAATAAAATTAGTTTGAAGGAAGAAAATCTTTCATTTCTATTTGTACCTTTGGAAAGGAATAAAATTAAAATGAAAATTGGAATAGTTGGATTACCTAATGTAGGAAAAAGTACACTTTTTAACAGTATCACAAATGCGGGAGCAGAATGTGCAAATTATCCTTTTTGCACAATAGAGCCAAATGTTGGAGTTGTTCCTGTACCTGATGAAAGATTAGATGTATTAGCTAAAATGTATGAATCAGACAAGATAACAAAAGCAATTATTGAATTTGTAGATATTGCTGGACTAGTAAAAGGTGCGAGCAAAGGAGAAGGATTAGGTAATAAATTCCTATCTCACATTAGAGAAACCGATTCGATACTAGAAGTTGTAAGAGCTTTTGATGATTCTAATATTGTGCATGTTGATGGAAGTGTAAATCCAGTAAGAGATATAGAAACAATAAATTTAGAATTAATTTTAGCAGATTTGGAGACAGTAAATAAAAGAATAGAAAGAGCCGCAAAACTTGCAAAAGGTGATAAAAAATATATTCAAGAAGAAGATACTTTTAAAAAAGTTAGAAATGCTTTGCAAGAAGGCAAACCTGCTAGAACATTAGATCTTTCAGATGAAGAAAAAGAAATTATTAAAGATGCATTTCTTTTAACAATGAAGCCAATTCTTTATGTGGCAAATATTTCAGAAGATGATATTGGCAAAGAAGATAATGATTATGTTAAGCAAATTAGAGAATATGCAAAAAATGAAAATGCTGATGTAATAACATTATGCGTAAAAATTGAAGAAGAATTGTCAGCATTAGAAGGTAGCGACAAAGAAGAAATGCTTGAAGCACTTGGATTAGGAGAATCAGGATTAGACAAAGTAATCAAAGCAAGTTATAAACTTTTGGGATTGATGTCATATTTGACTGCTGGAAAAAAAGAAGTAAGAGCTTGGACTATAAAGGAAGGAACTAAAGCACCACAAGCAGCTGGAAAAATTCATTCGGATTTTGAAAGGGGATTCATAAAAGCGGAGATAGTTTCATATAATGACTTAGTGAAATACGGAAGTTATCAAAAAGTGAAAGAATTGGGATTAGTTAGGTTAGAAGGCAAAGATTATGTAATGCAAGAAGGAGACGTGGTTGAATTTAAATTTAATGTGTAATAATAAATAACAAAATTAAACTAACAAAACAAAAATAGTAATATAAAAAAAGAAAAGAAACTAAAAAACAAAAACTAAAAGCAAAAATTAAAAAACAAAAAATTAAATAAAAAAGAATATAAAAATGTAAAAAAGTGACATTTAAAATCAAAATTTGTCAAATATAGCAACATTTTGAAAAAAATTAAAAAAAAATATAAAAAATATGCAAAAAAATGTTGACTTATAAATTAAAAAAGTATAAAATAATTATAGTATGAAATTGTAATATTTTTCATGCTATAATTTCTATCAAAATAGATATAATAATATTATCAATTAGAAAAAAGTGAGGAGAACGTTATGATGAAAAATTTAAGTAAAAATGTAATAGTATCTTTAGTTGTTGTTTTAGTAAGCCTTTTTGTATTAACAGGTACAGTTAAAGCTTTTGATATTGATTTAGGAAATACTGCAACACCAACACCAAGTAATACATTAGATGGAAACGTAGCTGGCGGAAATGATACAGTTACACCAACTAATCTTACACCTGCACCAACAACAAATACTTCAACACCAACTAATGTTGTAAAAATTAATGAAATTGGTACAGAAAAAGATTTACCACAAACAGGTGAAAATGATATATATATAATTACAGTAGTTGGAATAGCTGCAATAGTTATAGGATCTATAGCTTATGCTAAATCAAAAAAATATGATATCTAGTTGATGAAATAAATAAAATACAAAAATAAATCAAAATTGTTCGAGATTTTGATTTATTTTTTGTTTTTAAAATTTATATAATTAATAATCATATTTAATTATTTATTTCAACAATGTTTGCTAAGTGGAAAGCTAAGTGTGACTTTGTAAAATAATAAAAATTTATTTTGATAAGTAAAATTTATTTTATATATTTTTAAAATTCTCTTTAAGTTTTAAATTATATGTGATAGAATACATTTAAATTAATATATAAATTAACATAAATTTGAAAAAAATGAATTAATAATAGGAGGATGAAATTGTATAAGAGAGTATTATTAAAATTAAGTGGAGAAGCACTAGCAGGAGAAAATAAGACAGGCATTGATGAAGGCACATTAAATGGAATATGTGATGCCATAAAAGAATTATATGATTTAGGAGTTGAGATTGCGATTGTAGTTGGTGGTGGAAACTTTTGGAGAGGTAAATATGGACCTAATATGGTTAGAACAACAGCAGATTATATGGGAATGTTAGCAACAGCCATGAACGGTTTAGCTCTTCAAGATGCAATTGAAAAAAGGGGGATTGCAACTAGACTTCAAACGGCAATTGAAATGAGACAAATTGCAGAGCCATTTACTCAAAGAAGAGCAATGAGACATTTGGAAAAAGGAAGAATTTTAATTTTTTCTTGTGGTACTGGAAGTCCTTTTTTCTCAACAGATACAGCAGCAGCTTTAAGAGCAGCTGAAATTGGAGCTAATGTAATTTTAGTGGCAAAAACAATAGACGGAGTTTATACTGCAGATCCCAAAACAGACCCAACAGCTGAGAAAATAGATTATGTAACCTATCAAGAAATATTGGAAAAGGATTTGAAGGTCATGGATTCAACCGCAATATCTATATGCAAAGATAATGGAATACCACTTGTTGTATTTGCAATGAGTGATCCACAAAATATAATTAGAGCAGCAAAAGAAGAAAATATAGGAACAAAAGTCGAGTAATAAGTAAAGAAAGTGAATAAGGAAAATATCTAAATTGTTCAAAAAAATTAGTTATTTTCAAAAATGCGTTTTTAATTAAAAGGAGGATTTTATGAGTTTAGAAGTTATGAACGAAAAAATGGAAAAGGCAATTGAGAATTTGCAAGATAATTATCAAGAAGTAAGAGCTGGGAGAGCAAATCCAGCAATATTAAATAAGGTACAAGTTGAATATTATGGTGTGCCAACACCTATTAATCAAGTTGCAAGTATTTCTGTACCAGAGGCTAGATTAATTGTTATACAGCCATGGGACAAAAGTATTATTTCACAGATTGAAAAAGCAATTGAAATCGCTGATGTAGGAATTCATCCAGTAAATGACGGACAGGTAATTCGTTTAGCATTTCCGGAGCTTACAGAAGAAAGAAGAAAAGAAATTGTAAAAGATATTAAGAAAATGTCAGAAGATGCAAAAATCGCTATAAGAAATATAAGAAGAGATGAAATGGATGAAGCTAAATCAAGGCTAAAGAATAGCGAAATCTCAGAAGATGAAGAAAGAGACCTAGAAGATAAAATACAAAAAGCAACAGATGCAAATGTTGCAAAAATTGATGAGATTTTTGCTAAAAAAGAAACAGAAATCATGTCTGTTTAACTATAAATGAATTTAGTTATTTGATAAATTTAGCTATTCGGTAATTTTAAATAGAAATTATGTTTACATAAATATAAATTAAGAAAGGAAATTGTTTATGGATACAATCAAGCATATTGCGATAATTATGGACGGTAACAGAAGATGGGCAAAAGAAAACAAGTTAGAAACAAGCTTAGGACATAAGAAAGGAGCAGATGTTTTAGAAACAATATCAAAGTATTGTAATAAAATAGGATTGAAATATTTAACCGTATATGCTTTTTCTACAGAAAATTGGAAGAGAACAAAGGAAGAAGTTGACGCAATAATTAAAATTTTGGAATTATACCTTGATAGATTTTTAAAAAATGCTGACTTAGAAAATATTAAGTTAAGAATACTTGGCGATAAAGCTGGAGTGCCTGAAAACATTAGAAAAAAGATGATAAAAATGGAGGAAAAAACGAAAGACAACACAGGACTACAATTAAATATTGCCTTTAATTATGGTGGTAGAGCGGAAATAATTAGAGCAACTAAAAACATTGCTCAAGATGTGCTTGACGGAAAATTAAAAATAGAAGATATTGATGAACAAGTATTTTCTGATAATTTATATACTTATGGACAAGAAGATCCGGATTTACTTATAAGAACAAGCGGAGAATACAGAACAAGCAATTTCTTGCCATGGCAAATTACATATTCTGAATTTTTATTCTTAGATAAATATTGGCCAGATTTTACAACAGAAGATATAGATAAAGCTATAGAAGATTTTTCAAATCGTCATAGAAGAATTGGAAAATAGACAAATTTTCTCTATTCGTCATAGAAGAATTGGGAAATAGACAAATTTTCTCTATTCGTCATAGAAAAATTGAGAAATAGATAAAATTTCTCTATATTTTTGGAGAGAAGAAAGGGTATAAGTAATGGAAAAAAAGAAAACAGGCTTACTTACTAGAGTAATAAGTGCTTTGTTGGGTTTTCCTTTAGTGCTAGTAGTGTTCATATTCGCAAATGATTTAATATTTGACATAATAATTTCTGCATTATCAATTATGTGCATGTATGAGTATTTTACTTGTTTTAAAAATGAAAATAAGGCAAATCCATCAACATGGTTGGGATACATAATTAGTGTGCTAATTATATTGCTGAATTTTGTGGACAAAAACATAATGTGGGGAGCTATTGTAGCAATACTTCCAATCTCAATATTAGCTCTAGCAACTGAATTATTTTTCTCAAATGGCAAGAAAAATATAATAGACATTGCAGTTACTTTTTTAGGAATATGTTATATACCAATTACATTTTTCTTTTTAGATCAGATTAGATGCATAGACACAAATGGAAAAATTTATCTATGGTATGTAATAATTGCAGCATGGGGGAGCGACACTTGTGCATACTTTATTGGAAGAAATTTTGGAAAACACAAATTTACGAAAATCAGTCCAAATAAAACCATTGAAGGTAGTGTGGCAGGCGTAATTGGAGCTCTAGTAATTGGATTAGTGTATACAGTAATTATAAATAATGTATTCTCATTGACTATAAATTATTTGGCAATATCAATCATATTAATTGTCTTGTCAGTAATAGGGCAAATAGGCGACATAACTGCATCAGCAATAAAGAGATATTGTAATGTAAAAGATTTCAGCGAGATTATACCAGGACATGGCGGGATGTTAGATAGATTTGACAGCGTTATATTTATAATTCCGTTTGCATACATTTTATTAACACTGTTTATAATATAGATTGAATTAGGAGGAAACAGACTTTTGATAACAGCGTTAAAGATAATTTTTTTGTTAGGATTTTTGGTACTTATACATGAAACTGGACATTATGTAGTTGCAAAGATTTGTAAGATTAAAGTAAATGAATTTGCGATTGGATTCGGACCTAAGATATGGCAAAAACATGGCAAACAAACCGAATACGAGATTAGACTTATTCCGTTAGGCGGTTTTGTAAATTTAGAAGGGGAAGAAGAAGAATCAGACAAGCAGGGTTCATTTAGCAAGGCAAGTATACCAAAAAGAATTGCTGTAGTTGCGGCTGGAGCTTTGGTAAACATAATATTTGGATTACTTGCTTATGGAATACTTATCTTTGTAAGATATTTAATAGTAAAAGAGCCAAACTTTTTGGAAGCTTTGCAATACGCTGTGCAGGCGATTGGAGAGCTAATAAGGAGTATGGCATTAGGAATAGTAGAATTGTTTGGCGGAAGAACAAGTATAAATGATATGGTAGGACCAATCGGAATATCAGAAATGGTATCGAAAACATCAGGAATAACGGAATTTATTTATTTGCTTTCAATTATTTCTGTATCACTAGGAGTAACTAATTTACTTCCAATAATACCACTAGACGGTGGAAAAATTGTATTACTTATAGTTGAAGGAATAAGAAAAAAGCCAATAAATAAAAATATAGAAGCAAGTATTCAATCTGCAGGTTTCATAGCATTGATGATATTTTCAATAGTAGTGGCTTTTAACGATATAGGAAGAATTGTATAAATAAAATTGTTAGATAAAAATGGGGGCAAAATTTTGGAACAATTAAAAGAAGTAAAAATGGTATTTGGTGATTATAATACAGAAAGTTTTGCACTAGCTAATGCAAAAATCTCTAATGTAAATTTGTATAAAAAAACAAATAGATTAGAGCTTTTTTTGCAAACTGATGATTTTATTCCAATCCCTGAAATAGAAAAATTTGAATCTTATGCAAAAAAGAGATTCAATTTAAATGAAGTGAATTTCAAAATCTCATTTCCTGAAGATAACGAAAGTAATATTATTCCCTTTAATCAAGAGGCAAAAAATGAATTGGATGAAGTAAAAAAGATAAGTGACAATAATGAGTTTGCTTTAGATGAATTAAATAAGTCAAGTGACAATAATGAGCTTACTTTAGATGAATTAAATAAGTCAAGCAGAAAAGATGAAAATAAAAAGTTTAAATTAGATGAAAGAATAGTAAAAGACTGGAAAGATATACTGGCATACATGTCAAAGAGAGTTCCAGTTATTAAGGCATTTTTAAAAGGAAGTAGTATAGATATTGAAAATGGCACAATAAATACACACTTGAACTTGAAAGGAAAGGTACTGCTTGAAAAGCAAGGAATAAATACAAAAATAACTAATTTTATAAATAATATTTATGGAAAAAATTATAAGGTAAATTTTATAGAAGAAAATGTACAAAAAAATGAAAGCGAATTCTTAGAGCAAAAAGAAAATATGATAAAAGAATTTGCAGTAAATTCTGCAAGAGTTCAAGCAATGCAACAAGAAGGGGAAGTAGGTATAGCTCAAAATGGTGTGCAAGTAGGTAGCGTAGAAAATACAAATAGCAACAACGCAAACAATAAGAAAAATATAAATGGACAAGCAAGTAACAATAGGCAGAACGGTAATGGACAAGGAAGCGGTAATTGGAAGAACAATAACGGTCAAGGAAACGGTAATTGGAATAACAATAATGGACAAGGAAATGGCAACTGGAACAACAATAATGCACAAGGTAATAACAACTGGAATAATGCAAATAATCAAGGAAATGGTAACTGGAAAAATAAAAATGCAAATTCACAAAATGATGCAGAAAATAATGCAGAACCAACAGATCCAAATTTAATTTATGGTAGAAATGCAAATATAAAAGAAGATTTAATCAAAATCGAAGATATTGGCATGGATACAACAGCAATTCAAATAGTTGGAGAAATAGTAAATGTAGCAGATCCAACAGAACTTAAGAAAACAGGCAAGTTTTTGCTTTCTTTTGACGTATATGACGGCACATCAACAATTACTTGCAAATTATTTGTTATGCCAGAAAAGAAAGGAGCAATCTCAAAAAGATTAAAAGCTGGAACTGCTGTTAAAGTTGCAGGAAAAGCAGGCTTTGATAATTTCGCAAAAGAAATAACAATTGTAGCAAGCACAATAGTTGAAACAGAACCTGTAAAAAAAGCAACGAGGATGGACAACTCTGAAGTTAAAAGAACAGAGCTTCATTTACATACTCAAATGAGCCAAATGGATGCTGTAACATCAGCAACTGATTTGATAAATAGAGCAATAAAGTGGGGGATGAAATCAATAGCAATAACTGACCATGGTGTTGTTCAATCTTTCCCAGATGCACATCATTTAATGGAAAAGATAGGTTATGATAAGGCAGGAATAAAGATAATATATGGAGTTGAGGGGTATTTAGTATCAGACAAAGACCCTGTAATAGCAAAGGATAAAGGGCAAACATTAAAGGACACTACATATTGTGTATTTGATTTAGAAACAACTGGAATATCTTTCAGAACAGAAAAAATCACTGAAGTTGGAATTATGAAAATAAGAAATGGAGAAGTAATAGACTCATTTTCAACTTTTGTAAATCCTGAAAAACCAATCCCATATAAAGTACAGGAAATAACCAATATAACAGATGATATGGTAAAAGATGCACCAACAATAAAAGAAATCATGCCAAAAATCCTTGAATTTTTTGGAGATTCTGTTTTGGTAGCACACAATGCAGATTTCGATACAGGATTTTTAAGATATAATTGTGAACAATTAGGATTAAAATTTGATTATACATATTTGGACACTTTAAGATTAGCAAAAGATTTGTTCCCTGATTATAAAAAATATAAATTAGGAATAATTGCAGAAAACCTTGGAATTAAGGTAGAAGTAGCACATAGAGCATTAGATGATGTTGACACAACTGTTAAAGTATTTAATGTAATGTGTAAAATGCTTGAAGAACAAGGAGTAAAATATTTAGCAGATATTGATAATAAAGAAGCGGGAAAAGCTAATTTTAAGAAATTAAAAAGTCATCACATTATAATATTAGCAAAAGATTATGTTGGATTAAAAAATTTATATAAATTAGTATCATTTTCTCATGTAAAATATTTTTATAAAAAGCCACTTATATTAAAATCAATTCTAAAAAAATATTCAGAAGGATTGATTATTGGAAGCGCCTGCGACCAAGGAGAATTGTATCAAGCAATATTGGCAGGAAAATCAGACGAAGACATAGAAGAAATCGCAAAAGACTATGATTATTTGGAGATTCAACCTATACAAAATGACGAATATTTAGTTAGAAATGGCACTTTAAAAAGTGATGAAGATTTAAAAAATATAGTAAGGAAAATAGTAGACTTAGGAGAAAAACTAGGAAAACCAGTATGCGCAACTTGCGACGTGCATTTCATAGATCCACAAGATGAAATATATAGAAGAATAATACAAGCTGGACAAGGATATGATGACGCAGATATGCAAGCACCATTGTATCTAAGAACAACAGAAGAAATGTTAAAAGAATTTGAATATTTGGGAGAAGAAAAAGCATATGAAGTAGTTGTAACAAACACAAATAAAATCGCAGATATGTGCGAAGTAATAAGGCCAATTTCACCTGAAAAATGTCCACCATATATTCCAAAATGCGAAGAAACAATAAGAGAAATAGCATACACAAAAGCACATGAACTATATGGAGATCCACTTCCTGAAATAGTGCAAGCAAGACTAGATAAAGAATTGGATTCAATTATAAAAAATGGATTCTCAGTAATGTACATCATTGCACAAAAATTAGTGTGGAAATCAAATGAAGACGGATATATTGTTGGTTCAAGAGGCTCAGTAGGTTCATCGTTCGTAGCAAATATGACCGGAATTACAGAAGTTAATTCACTTCCACCACATTATAGATGTCCACAATGTAAATATTCAGACTTTACTGATTATGGTATAAAAAATGGATTTGACTTGCCTGATAAATTTTGCCCAAAATGTGGACATAGACTAGATAAAGACGGCATGGATATACCATTTGAAACATTTTTAGGATTTAATGGAGATAAAGAGCCTGATATTGACTTAAATTTCTCAGGAGAATATCAAGCAAAAGCACATAAATACACAGAAGTAATTTTCGGAAAAGGAACAACATTTAAAGCAGGAACGGTTGGAACTGTAGCCGACAAAACTGCTTATGGATATGTAAAAAAATATTTTGAAGAAAAAGGACAACCAACAAGTAATGCAGAAATATCAAGGATTTCGAAAGGATGTACAGGAATAAAAAGAACAACTGGACAGCACCCAGGAGGAATCATAGTTGTACCAAAAGGTAGAGAAATATATGAATTTACACCAGTACAACATCCAGCAGATGATCCAAACTCAGATATAATAACTACACATTTCGACTACCACTCAATAGACCAAAACCTGTTAAAATTAGATATACTAGGACATGATGATCCAACAGTAATACGTATGTTGTATGATTTAACAGGATTAGACCCAACAAAAGTTCCTCTTGATGATAAAGCAACAATGTCAATATATTCATCAACAGAAGCATTGGGGGTAACGCCTGAAGCAATAAAATCAGAAGTTGGAACTTATGGTATACCTGAATCAGGAACCAAATTTGTAAGAGGGATGTTAAAAGACACTAAACCAAAAACCTTTGAGGAATTAATAAGAATTTCAGGACTATCACACGGAACTGACGTGTGGTTAGGAAACGCCCAAGAACTTATTGACAACGGAACAGCAAAATTAAGTGAAACAATCTGTACTCGTGATGATATAATGTTGTATCTAATAAAACAAGGAGTGCAACCAAACACAGCATTTAAAATCATGGAACTTGTACGTAAAGGAAAAGTCGCAAAAGAACCTGAAAAATGGGCAGGATTTAAGAAAACAATGGAAGAAAGTAATGTACCAAGCTGGTATATAGATTCATGTAATAAAATAAAATATCTATTCCCAAAAGCCCACGCAGCAGCGTATGTAACTAACGCATTTAGAATAGCATGGTATAAAGTACATATACCAAAAGCATATTATACAGCATATTTCACAATCAGAGCAGATGAAAGAAATAGAACTATTAGCAAATAATGCAACACAAAAAGACGGTGCAATGTATGAAACTTTAGAAATAGTAAACGAAATGTATGAAAGAAAAATTACGTTTTTACCAATTGACTTGTATAAATCTAATGCAGTAAAATTCAAAATGGAAGATGACGGAATAAGACCACCATTGAACAGCATACCGGGATTTGGAACAATAGCAGCACAAGGAGTAGAAGAAGCACGAAAACAAGGAGAATTCATGTCAATAGATGACCTAAGAATTAGGGCAAAACTTGGAAACAGTGCAATCGAAATGCTAAAAAATGCAGGATGCTTAGACGGTATGAGTCAAAGTAATCAAATGAGTTTGTTTGGATAAAAATGTTGGCTATAAAAAATGAGCTTTTGTGTAATCAAAAGCCTTGGCTGTGCTAAAGTTGAAAACTATTTAGAAAAATGGGCTAAAGTGTAGTTAAATAAGATTGATGTTCTAAAAATGGCAAATTATTTAGACAGAATAAGCGAAAGAAATAAAATGTTATTGAATAAAAAGAGCACTAAAATACGATAGAAACGGAAAGGAATAAAAATTAAAATGATAAGTTTTGTAATAGGATATTTTATATGTATTAATTTAATTTCATATCTATTCTTATGGATAAATATAAGAACCGATTTCCTAAAAATCGATAAGAAATGGTTAGATACAATTTACTTGTTGCTAGCAATATTAGGCGGATTTGTTGGTATAATGATAGCAACAGAAATGTTTAATTATAGAAAAGACGAAAAACTATTCAAAAAATATATACCTTTAGTAATATTTATTGAAGTTTGCATAGTGCTTTACATAATATATAAGATTAGAAATTAAAAATAAAGCAACAAATCAAGATAAAGCAATAAATTAAAAGTAAAACAATAAATTAAAAGTAAAACAATAAATTAAAAGTAAAACAATAAATTAAAAGTAGGCAATAAATCAAGATAAAGCAATAAATTAAAAATAAAGTAATATATTAAAATAAAATAGTGAAATGTGGATAACTTAAAAATTGTAAACCAAAAATAATTTGCTAAAGTAAAGGCTTTGAAATATTTGCGTAAAAATAGAGCATTGTTAATAAAAAAACAATGCTCTATTTTAAAATGCTCAAAATACTATTAAAATAAGCAAAATGACGAAACACACGCGACAAAAATTTACAAAAATATTACAACTATGAAATAATAGGTTTACACATTTGAAATATAAATATACATTATGTTAAATTATTTTAACAAAAACTGACAGCGAAAATCATATGTGGAAACTGTGGATAACTCTGTGGATAACTTTTTAAAAGGGTTTCAAGACGACGAAAAATCGCACATAAAAAATAATAAATTTTAACAAAATAAAATAATTTTATGATAATTATTATGTATACAAATTATCTTGTAAACATAAAAATATTTGATGAATATTTTGCGAGTATTGTAAACTAAATAATTTTTTATATTGAAAAAAAATAATTTATTTGATACAATATAGAAAGGGAGAAGTTTATATTATGAGTGAAAAAATATATACAATTAGTGAAATAAAAAAGATGTTAGAAGAAATCTTAAAGGATAAGCCAGTATATCAAGTAATATTATTTGGTTCTTATGCAAAAAAAGAAGCCACTGCTAAAAGTGATATAGACTTGATAATAGATACCAATTCAAAATTAAAGGGTTTTGCATTATTAAAATTAATATGTGAGATTCAAGAAAAGTTACAAAAGGAAGTGGACGGTTTTGAAAAATACGAAATAATGGAGAACTCATTTATAGATAAAGAAATAAAAGAAACAGGGGTTGTTATATATGAAAAATAAAGAATATATATCATTAAAAAAGATGATAGAATATATAAATAAAGCGTTAAGATATACAAATAATTGTGACTATGAAACATTTTCAAATAATGAAGAAAAAGTAGATGCAACAGTTTTCGCTATTAGTCAAATAGGAGAATTAGTTAAAAATATTAGTAAAGAGACAATGGAGAAATATAACAATATAGAGTGGGTAATAATTAAAAATTTAAGAAATAAAATAGTTCATGATTATGAAGGGATAAAACTAAATTTTATATGGGACATTATAACAAGTGATATGATAAAATTAAAAGCAGATTTGGAGAAAATACTAAAAAATGAAACAAATAATAAATAAAAAATTGTGATATAAAAATTAGTTGCAAAAACGAAATAGATATGATAGACTAAAGATAGTATAAAAATAAAATTTGAAAGGAGAATATCAAAAGATGAAAAAGCTTGAAAGCCTTGCAAGAGTAGAGAGAGAGAGAGAGAGAGAGAGAGAGTAACAATTTAAAAGAAAAGGGAGTAACTTTAGTTGCGTTGGTTGTAACAATTATTATAATGCTAATTTTAGTAGGAATAGCATTAAATATAGCGGTTCGGAGATAATGGCTTAATCAACATTGCAAAGAAAGCAACAGAAAAATATCAGGAGGCACAAAATAACGAAGAAAATTATTTAGATACAGTATCAGATAATATTGAAGATATAAGAGAATCAATGCGTAGGATAACAGCAAAGGAATTGAAGGAAAATGCAAAAAAATATTATGGGAGCTATGTAAAATATAATGTAGACTTAGACGGTAACGAAGAAACTATTGACTGGAAATTATTTTATGTGGGTGGAGAAGAAGACGGAGAAGCAAATGAAAGAATATATATAATAGCAGCTGACTATG
>CANQJG010000021.1 GCA_947624185.1 uncultured Clostridia bacterium
ACATTTGCTCACCTGTGCATTTGTACCCCGCAAAACAGGGTTGCGGCTAACATTTGATTTGGACAAGATACATTTAAGTATCTATATTATTATATTTATTATAGCCTATTTTATTAACAAAAGTCAATAGTTTTCAAAAATTTGTTAATTTTTTCTACCATTATTAACAGTTATTTCAAGTTAGATTACTCATCAAGTCCTGCCGTATAGCCTGTTGAATATGCGATTTGTAAATTAAATCCACCTGTGTAGCCGTCAACGTCGATTATTTCTCCTGCGAAAAACAACCCTTCTACTAATTTAGATTCCATTGTTTTTGGATTAATCTCTTTTATGTTTATTCCACCTGATGTTACAATTGCTTCATTTATACTTCCAAAGCTTTCTATTTCTATCTCAAAATTTTTTAATAATTTTACTAATCTTGTTCTTTCTTCTTTTTTAATTTCATTTACCTTTTTATTTTCATCAATTTCACTAAATTCTACTACTACCGGAATTAACTTCTGTGGTAATAAGTCATTTAAACTATTTTTGAAATTTCTATTTTTTTCCTTATCAAAATCTCTTAAAATTCTTGCATCTAATTTTTCTTCTGTAAGGGCTGGTTTGAAATCAATTACTATCTTTACATTTTTGAATTCTTTATTTCGTAAATGTGCTGAACTGCTTAGAATAATTGGACCTGATAAACCAAAATGAGTAAATAACATTTCGCCAAAATCTTCATATGTTTTTTTATTATTTTCTAATAATTTTATTGAGACATTTTTTAGGCTTAACCCTTGCAAAGCTTCACATATTTTCTTTGATTTGTCTTTTGCATTTAATGCAACTAATGAAGGTCTGATTTCTGTAATTGTATGACCTAAATTTTTTGCCAATTTATATCCGTCACCTGTTGAGCCTGTTTTAGGATAACTCAATCCACCTGTTGCTAGAATTACTTTATCTGCTTCAAAAACTCCTTTATTGGTTTTTACTCCAATTACCCTTTGTTTTAGATTATTCTTTAGCTTTTTCTTGAAATTTGGATTATATACTATATTCTCATTTATATTCGCATTACTTACTTTATTAAAGATTGATTCGTTTTCTTCTATTATATTTTGATTATTTAATAGTTTGCTTTCTGCAATATTTTCATATTCTTCTAAATTCTTGACTTCGACTGGTTCTACTAAAATCTCTTCAACTTTACAATTTGTTTCAATTCTTACACCTTTTAATTTTTTTATTAGAGCTTCCAGCACATCTGATGCTTTATCACTTACTGGGAATACTCTATTTCCCCTTTCTACTTTTGTTGGTATGTCTAACAATTTAATGATGTCTTCATTATTAAAATTTTGAAAAGCGCTATATAAGAACTTCCCATTGCATGGGATATTTTTTATGAATTCTGAAATATCTATTGCATTTGTTATATTGCATCTTCCTTTTCCTGTAATTAATAGCTTTTTTCCAACAGAATTCATTTTTTCTAATATTACAACATCATTTCCTGACTTTTTACTACTAATGGCGGCCAACATCCCTGCTGGACCGCCGCCTATTACAACTACTTTCATTTTTTCTATTTCCTTTAATTATTCTCTAACACATTTTATAAATATTTTAACAACGACTTTTAATATATTTAACATTTTCACAATATATTTTTCATAATTAATTTAATTCTTAAGGCACAAATCTTGTTGGAAAAGAATTAAATTATTGTAATTATTTTTCAACATATATTCTTATATCTAAATTATATTATTTACTGCTTTCATTAAGCCTAATTTTCCATATTCATAAGTTAGTCCACCTTGTTGGAAGGCTACAAATGGGCTTCTCAAAGGTCCGTCACAACTTAATTCAATTGATGAGCCTTGTGTAAATGCTCCTGCTGCCATAATTACTTGGTCTTCATAACCCGGCATATCTCCCGGTATTGGTAGTGAGCCCGAATCTATCGGAGATCCCATTTGAATTCCTTGACAATATTTTATCAATTTCTCTCTATCTCCAAATTCAATTGTTTGCACTATATCAGTTCTTTGCTCGTTCCATTTAGGTTGAACACTATATCCTAAATCTTCCATTACTTTACTTGTTAAAATTGCTGTTTTCAAGCTACTGGCTACAACACTTGGTGCGAAAAACAATCCTTGTAAAATTTTTTTATTCATGCCAAGTGTTGGTCCTACTTCTCTTCCTTCTCCTGGAAGAGTTAATCTTTCTGCTACCAAATCTATCAAATCTTTTCTTCCAACTACATAGGCTCCATTTGGTGCAATTCCACCGCCTAGATTTTTAATAAGCGAACCAACTAAAATATCTGCTCCGATATTGCTTGGTTCAATTTTGTTAGTAAATTCTCCATAGCAATTATCTATCATAATAATTACATCTTTATTTACTTTTCTAATAGTTTTTATTACTTTTTCAATTTTATCAAGTGTTATACTTTTTCTTAAAGCATACCCTCTTGAACGTTGGATTTCAACCACCTTTACCTTATTAGTCGTTGTGTCAACATCATCACTTTTTGTATCAGCTACACGCAATCTTTTTTCGATCTTTTCATAATCAAAATCGTCATTAACTAGATCAATTTGCTCATACTTTATTCCAAAAGATTTCAAAGAACTTGGATTTTCTCTAATTCCAATTACTTCATCAAGCGTGTCATAAGGTTTTCCTGAAATACTTAAAAGTGTATCATTTGGTCTTAGTAATCCAAACAATGTAACATTTAAAGCGTGTGATGCTGATATAAATTGTCCTCTTACTAGACTATCTTCTACGCCAAATATTTCACTATAAATTCTTTCAATTGCATCTCTACCTATGTCATTATATCCATAACCTGTTGTTTCGTTAAAATGAACTTCTGAAACATTATTATTTTGAAATGCTTGCAATACTTTTTGTGTATTATATTCACATATTTCATTTACTTTTTGAAATTCGTCTTTAACCTCATTTTCAGCTTTATTTATTAATTCTACTACTTCATTTTTTACAAACATATTTATCCCTTTCGTGCAAGAATTCAAACTAATCTTCTTAACCAAATTTAATTTTTCAAATAGTGCTTACTACAATTTTAATTTGCTGAATATATTGGTAGTCCTACATTTGAACTAATTTCATAATATTCTCCTAAAAATTTAACATTATTAAATGATAATTCATATACAGGCTCTTTTACTACTGTTCCGTCAATATTAAGAATTCCCCATTTTCCGTCTTTCTTGACTCCAACAAAGTTTCCATTTTGTTCTGTCACAAAATCATATTCACAGTTTACTACTATATTTCCTTGGCTATCAGCAAATCCCCATTTGTCATTTTGTTTTATTGCATACACATTATTATTTGGTACTAAATTCTTGTAAGTAGTTTCATTTCCTTCTAAAGTATAATATTTTACATCACTATCAGATAATATTTTAATATAATTATCTTCTTTAATTAATGTTGACATTTTCATACTATTTTGTATCTTGCCAGCACTATTTATTATTGATGTTTCATTATTTTCAATGACTGTTGCTTGAAGACAACTAGCTCCGTCTATCTTTTGAATTGTACTATATTCTATTGGAACTACGATTTGCCCATTTGCTCTAATTACACCTGTTTTTGTATTGTCAGTTACAATGAACATATCATCTTTAAAATATTCTAAGTAAGTGTAGCTATTTCCTAGCAACACACGGTTATTTCTATCAACTATATTGTAATTATTATCCTTATCTATCACAATGCTATAATCATTTGAAACCTGCTCTTTACTGCTATCTTCTGTTGTAATTGTTTGTCCATTTTTGTTAAAAATAATTATGTCTTCGCCTTTGTAAGCATTTATATATTCCCCACCAATTAAGATTGTGTCATAATCTATTGGTATTATATTTTTTCCAGTCAAGTCAAATACACCGAAATTAGAATCTTTTTGAGCTACCAAAATGTTATTTGTCTTGTCATATCTAATTTCTCTATAATCATTTTCTAATACTGTTTTTGAATTTTTTATGAATCCGTATTTTCCATTTACAGATGTAATAAAATACAAATTCATTTTGTCGTCTATTTCAGTTATTCTATTTACTTCATTGTATGTTGTATTTAAAATTATTTTTCCAGTTGTGGTTGCATAACCAAATCTGTACCCGTCATCTGTCTTAATTCTTAATATAAATCCTGCATCTAAATATTTAGTTTCTTCATCATAATATCCGTCAAATAATATGTCATCATACTCTTCATCTAATATTTGAACTCCCTTGATATTGATAACCCCATATTGACCTTCTTTTTTTACTTTTAAATAACCTTCTTTATAATCAACTGTAGTTATTTCTTCATATATTGGTTCAGTAATTTTATTTCCTTCAAAATCCATTATTCCATAATAATTGCCTTGTTTGTATTTCAATACACTTTTTTCATAAGGTACTAAACTCGTTATCGCTCTAAGTGAAATGCAATCTACGCTATTATAGTTTGTCCACTTTTGCTCATTGTTTTGGTCAACTGCTTTCCAAATATCATTATCTTCATCAACTAAACATACGAATACATCTTTAGTTGGATTTGGAATCTTAATATTATCATATTGTGGTTCAATAACTATGGTTCCGTTTTTATCAATTACTCCAAATTTATTGTCTTTTTGTAATACATAAAATTGAACATCACTTTTTGTTATTGTTTCTAATTCAATATTGTACTTATTTTTTCTGCTTATTATTATTCCTGTTACAATTCCTGCAATGACTAGTATTACTAAGATAATTAGTATTAAATTTTTCTTACTTTTTTTTGGCATTTTGACTTTCTCCTTACATAATATTTTTTTCTCTGTAAATGCAGTCACTAATTCTTTCAATCATACACTTATTATAGTACGAAAATACCAAATATGTCAATGATTTATTTCACATCAACATATCTAGCTTACATTGTTTCGTTTGCCTTCATACCTACTTACATTAATCACATTATTTTGCACCAACATATCTCATTTTTGTACTCAAATCTTTTACATAAGTAAATAATTTTAACGCTGGTTCATTATTTTCTTGCAAATAATTATTAATATCATCTTTTTCTATTATTTTATTAAAAATTACTTCATACTTTTTTACATCTTCATTTACTGTGTAGATTATCTCATCTCCAACCTTCAAATCTTTTAAGTTGGCAAAGTAATTATTATCTTTTCCAAAATTGTAAGCAATTAATGCAATATTGTTTTTAGAAATTGATGTTTGACTAAAATGCCCAATATAATCATCATTTGGTTCGTTTGAATCTAGCTGTTTTATTGGAGCATTTAAATTTAGACTTTTTATTTCTAAAGTCCATTTTTTAACTTCTGATACATTTATATCATTTTCCGCTACAAGTGAGTTGGAATTATTTTTTTCATCAGTTCTCTCTTCAAGTGCATTTGAGTTATTTTTCTCATCAGCTTCCGCTACAAATGAGTTTGAGTTGTTTTTTTCACCAGCTTCCCCTATAAGTGAGTTTGAGTCAGTTTTTGCGGTCATGTTTTCACTTTTTGTCTTCATAATTGGATAATTTAAAATCACAACTATTATTACAAATATCACTGAAGAAATGAGCAATGATATAATGTTTACATTTCTTTTATTAAAATTTATCATGTGAATATTTTACCACAATTTAACATAATTGTAAAGTCATTATTTCGATTTCTTTCTATGTTTATTGACCTTTTTTATTTAACTTTCCTTGTTTCTTGCTTTGCTATATTTATTTAAAATCTTTTTCATTTATTAACTGTTCTTTTTATTTATGTCACAGTAAAATTCCACACCATTTTTATAATTCTTAATACCATATTCATTTTTATAATTATTCATTATAGCTTTTACAATTGCTAGACCAATTCCTGTTCCGCCGTCATCTCTATTCCTTGAATCGTCACCCTTATAAAATCTGTTCCATATCTTTTCTTTTACTGATTCGTCAATCTGATCTCCAGTATTATATACATAAAGTCTTATTTTATTTTTCTTTGTTTTTTCAGTTCTTATGACGATTTTCTTTTCGTTATCTTTTTTCTTGCAATTTTTTATTGCGTTTGTCAAATAATTATTTACCACTTGCTCAATATGCTCTTGTGAAGCGAATACTTTGACTTTCTTACTTGTATCAAAACTAACTTCTATATTATTTTCTTTTAATATTTTTGTTTGTCTTCTTAACTCTTCTTTTATGAGTTCAATTAAATCAAATTCTGTATCTGTAAATATTTTTTCTTCTTGCTCTAATTTCATTAATTCTAGCAATTCTTTTACCATTTTATCCATTTTGTTTGATTCATCAATTATGACTTCTGCATAGAATTTCCTTGATTCATCATCACTATTTACATTTTCCAATAAACCTTCTGCATACCCTTGTATAAGGGCTATTGGAGTTTTTAATTCATGTGATACATCAGAAATAAACTGCTTTCTCATTTGCTCAATTTTTGATTTTTCTTCAATATCTTTTTCTAGTTCGTTATTATTTTTTCTAAGTTGACCTATCGTTGCTTCCAACTTGTCAGACATGATATTTATATTTTTTCCTAAAGTGTTGATTTCGTCGTCTAGTTCAGTCTCCTGAAATCTTTCACTAAAATCCAGCTTTGACATTTTTTTCGTAATATTATTAAGCACAAATATCCTTTGAGTAAATTTTTTCGAAATAATTGATGCTATTATTCCTGAAAAAACAGCGATTATAAAACCAATAATCATCAATGTTTTGCTTGATATTTTAACATATTCTTTTATTGGAGAAATCGGTATTTTTATATATAATTTGTAGCCATTGTCAAGGTTTGACGTCAAAAGCATAAATCTATCATTGTCATTGCTATCTTTTATTACTGTGTTTTCATCAGAATATATCGTCCTTGACGTAATACTGTTTTGCATTTTGGCAACATTGTTCAATATCTCTCTATTCGAGCAATATATTATTTCTTGATAACTATTGACTATAAGCAATTGCATATCATTTTTTATTTCTATTTGTCTAAGATCTGAGTTTATATTATACTGCAATATTCCGTTATAATAATTGTTGATTTCTCTGCTAATTTCTTTGGCTACTTTAGTTTTCGAATATGTAAAATATGATTCCAGCACAATATTATTAATCAAAATTATTATAAAAATTACTAGAATAGTTGATATAGATAGTATTCCAAATAGTCTAAATCTAATTGAATTTACTTTTTCTTTTATTTTCATTTTTACTATTATTCCTTCCTAAGGCAAATCTAGTTGAAAAAATTAAATTTCAAATTTGTATCCAACACCTCTCATTGTTTTTATATATTTTCCTTTTTTGCCTAGCTTATGTCTAATCTTTTTTATATGACTGTCAATTGTTCGCGAATCTCCATAATAGTCGTAATTCCACACATTATTTAATATCTTGTCCCTTGAAAGGGCAACGTTCTCATTTTCTAATAAATATTTCAAAAGCTCATATTCTCTCAAACTAAGATCCACATTTTTGCCGTCAACCGATACTGTTCTGCCCTTTGTATCTATCAAAATACCGTCATAATCTTTTACATCATTTTGCTTTGCTGTAGTTCTGCCCAATATAGCTTTTATTCTAGCAACTAATATTTTAGGGCTAAATGGCTTTGTTACATACTCATCCACACCTAGCTCAAACCCAAATAATTCATCTTGCTCTTCGCCCCTAGCAGTAAGCATTATAACCGGAACCTTTGAATCCTGCCTTATTTGTCTTAATACAGACCAGCCGTCTAACTTTGGCATCATTACATCTAGCAAAATCAAGTTAATCTTTGCTTTATTTTCTTCATATACTTTAATTGCTTCTTCTCCGTCTTTTGCTTCTAATATTCTATAACCTTCTTTTGCCAAAAAGTCTCTTATTAATTTTCTAATTCTTGATTCATCATCAACTATTAATACCGTAACTTCTTCCATTAATATTTTCCTTTCATTTTCTACCATAATTTTATCACATTTTATCATATAATTGTGTATTTTATGTGAAATCTTTAATAATTTTTGTAGGTTTTGCTCTTTTTCTCGGTGATTCAATTTTTACATTGTCCATATTTTCTTCATCTGCATTGTATGTCTCGCCCTTTATATACACATTTTTGCTTGGATACGCAAGCTTTACTCCCTGCGTATCTAGGATATTTAACAAAGTCAGATTTACTTTATTGCAAAATTCCTTATACTTTACATAATCAGTCACTGTCGTTTCTACATAAATTTCAATGTTAAGAGCTTCATGCTCCACTTCAATAAAATTAACTCTAATCGAATTCGTTATAATATCTTCGTTATATTTTAAAATAAATTTGATTCTATTAATTAATTTTTCCATAGTTGATTCTTCTGTCTCTAGTGCCAAACGCAAATTCCCGTTGAACACTCTTTTACTAATCATGCCCCAATTCACAACATTTGAACTAGTCACCAAATCATTTGGCACAGTTACTATTGTGTCATCAATTGTTCTGATTTTTGTGCTTTTTATCGTTATGTCTTCAACCGTTCCCGAAACATTATCTATATCAATCCAATCTCCGATTTTAAATGGCTTATCTGTAAGTATTGCTAATCCTGATATGATTTGTTTTATAAAATCTTGTGTTGCCAGAGCTACAACTGCACCAGTAAGCCCTATTCCAGTAGCCAGTCCACCAATATCATATCCAAAAATTTTTAAAGTTACATATAATGCAATTATATACAAAATAATTCTTATCGCTTTGCTTGCAACTGATGTAAATAAAGCATTGTTTCTATTTTTTTGATTTTTTCTGTTAAAAATCTCTCTTGCTTCAACGACTCCTGCAACAATTCTTGCTAATGTCCATGTAGCAACCACTTCAAAGCATTTGTAGCAAAATTCATCTTGGCTTTCATTTAAATTCAATATTTTGCTTGCAATATAAAAACCTAAAAATCCAAAAAAAGTTTTCAGTGCACCATATACACTTAAATTTTTTATTTCTTCTTTTTCATAATTTCTATAAAATATTTTTAAAATTCCATAACAAATAAATGGTCCAATTAATAAAAAGACTATTGCTGTAACTATTGCTATAATTATATTTACAATTTGTGATATTTCTATGTTTCTAATTAATTCAATGAGTTCTTGAATTTTGTCCATAAAATTACCATATCCTTCCCATTGTCTTTATTTAATTATATGCATAAAATAGCCTATTTATCCGTCAAAACTCCAGTTTACAAGTTTTAACATTTATATTTTTTACAATTATACTATATTTTTTTATAAATTTGAACAACATTTATAAATTTATGTGTTATAATGTTATTAAGTATTTTTTTATACAAAGGCTTTCAATCTTTATTGTTTACTTGTATATGCTTACTAAAAGTACTTGAAAGCATTGATAATTGGTTTCAAAATTAATTAGTAATGTTACATTATAGGTTTATAGGTAACCTTTAAAAACCTAAATACATTAACAAGGATTAATTCACAGATGAAAAGAAATAATAATACAATGATGCAATATTTTGAGTGGTACTTGCCTAATAACTGCAATTTATGGCAAAATCTTATTAAAATGGCTCCACAATTAAAGAAAATGGGAATAAATATGTTGTGGCTTCCTCCTGCATGTAAAGGTGCAGCTGGGATTAACGACACAGGCTATGGTGTATATGACCTTTATGATTTGGGAGAATTTAATCAAAAAGGATCTGTCAGAACTAAATATGGAACCAAAGATGAATATATTGCAGCAATACGAGCATTGCAATTAGAAGATATTCAAGTTCTTGCTGATATTGTACTAAATCATAGGATGGGTGCAGACGAAATGCAAGATATTATTGCATACAAAATAAATCCTTCTAATAGAAATGAAGTTTTAGGCGATTATAGAACTATCTCAGCTTGGACCAAATACAATTTTGAAGGCAGAAATAATGTGTATTCTGATTTCAAGCTTGACTGGTCACATTTTACCTCAATTGACTATGATAATATTGCCAAAGAAAATGGAATATTTAGATTTTACGGAAAACATTTTAGCAATGAAGTAGATAAAGAACTCGGCAATTACGATTATCTTATGGGTTGTGATGTTGATTTCAATAATCTTGACACAGTTGATGATTTAAACTCTTGGGGCAAGTGGTTTTTGACTCAAACTAATGTTGACGGTTTTAGACTAGATGCTGTAAAACATATCCGTTCATCTTTTTATAAAAAATGGCTTGCCGAGTTGAAAACAACTTTTAATAAGGATTTATATACAGTTGGCGAATATTTTAGCGTAAATATCGATAGTCTTTTAAATTATTTAGATTACAACGAACAAGTTGACTCATTGTTTGATGTACCTTTGCATGACCACTTTAAACAAGCTTCAGAAAGTAACGGTCAATATGATATGAGCAAAATATTTGAAGACACACTTGTTGATAGAAGACCTTCGAAAGCTGTTACGTTTATTGATAACCATGATACAGAACCCGGTCAATCATTGGAATCATGGGTAAAAGACTGGTTCAGACCACTCGCATATAGCATGATAATGCTTAGAGAAAAAGGAATTCCTTGCATTTTCTATGGTGATTATTATGGTATCCCTGCCAAAAATATACCTGATATGAAGGATTTCTTAGACACATTGCTAGCTGTAAGAAAAAACATGGCTTATGGAGAACAACGAGATTATTTGGATCACCACAATATCATTGGTTGGACACGAGAAGGCGATTATTATCATCAAGACTCCGGTTTGGCAGTTATACTAAGTGACGGCGAAGGTGGTAGCAAGCAAATGAACGTCGGCAAAAACCTTGCTAATTGTTGTCTTTACGACTGTACTGGAAATGTCAGAGAGCCTGTGTATGTTGATAAAGACGGAAATGGAATATTCTATGTAAATGGTGGCAGCGTTTCTGTATGGATTAAGAAAGATAATATGTATAATTTGTAAATTGTTTATTTTGCTATTTTTAATGATTTTATTAATACATTACCTTTGATAATTGGTTTATATAAATTAAAGTTCTATTAATTTTTATAATTAATGGAACTTTTTATCATTTTACTATTTTTGGATTAATGTATTTATTGTACAATTTCAATATTTTTCAAGTGATGAATATAATACTTTTCCTTCTTGTATACTTCGATCACATCAAATCTAATCAGCTCATTATCAAGTCTATTTTTGTACACAAAATACTTAGTTGCATCAAAAATATGCTTTTTCTTTTCACTGTGTACTGCTTCAGCTGGAACTCCATAATTCAAATTTGACCTTGTTTTTACTTCTATAAAAACAAACTCATTTTTATCTTTTGCAATTATGTCAATCTCACCCTGCCTGCATTTAAAATTTTTCATAATTAGCCTGTATCCATTTTCTATCAAATACTCACAAGCAATATTTTCGCCTGATTGTCCTAAAATATGCCTTTCATACATATTTTCACCTGCCTTTTAAGCTTTAATTACATATTTGTCCCCCGGCAAGCTCTGAATAAAATTGTCCACTTCCAACATAAACAAGATTTCATTTACTTCTTGTACCGATAGACCAACTATTCTTGATATTTCATCCGCACTTTTGGGAATCGTACCAATCATTTCATATATTGCCTTATATTTTCCTTCTAGCTCGATTTTTCTTTCAGACTCATCAATTCCTAAAAACATTAAAATATCTTGCACAGAAAGAATTAAATTTGCCCCTTCCTGTATAAGCTTGTTATTACCATAGCTACTTTTCTTATCAATATCTCCCGGTATACAACCAACTTCTTTGCCCTGCCTCATACCAGTTCTTGCAGTTATTGTACTGCCACTCCTGTATCTAGCTTCAATAACCAAAACGAAATCAGCCAAACCACTTATAATTCTATTTCTTTTAGGAAATCTACTCATCAAAACTTCTTCATCAGGTTCATATTCACTTAAAATCACACCACCACTATCAATTATATTTTTAGCTAATTGTATGTTTTCAGTTGGATAAATGTTGTTAATTCCACACGCTAAAACAGCTATCGTTTTACCTTCTTCATTATAAGAATTGTAATGAGCAATTGAATCCACTCCCCTAGCCAATCCACTAATAATACACACACCTTTTTTAGAAAGAGCCTTTGCAAATCTCTCAGCTTGCTTTTTTCCATAATCACTACAATTTCTTGAACCAACAATTGCAACTATTGGCTTGTCCAAAAGCTCCATATTTCCTTGTATATAAAGCTTTTTCGGTGGATTACTTATGTCTAATAATTTTCTAGGATATTCCTTACTTTTTATATCTATTTCTTTTATATTATTTATTTTTTTAATAATATGTATCTCCTTTTTTAGTTATCTTTTCTTATTTAATTTATCTATATCGATTTTTACATTTAAACTGTTTCTATGTCTATATATTTTTTGTCTAAGTTTCTGTATTGGATTGCTTCAGCAATATGATTCTTTTTTATTAGCTCTTCATTTTCCAAATCAGCTATTGTTCTAGCTATTTTTAAAATTTTGCTATAAGCTCTAGCACTCAATTTGAATTTTTGAAAAGCTATCTGCAATAAATTTTTACTTTCTTCATCTAATATGCAATATTTCTCGCATTGCTTAGCTTCTAATTCAGAATTATATAAAATCTTCTCATTTTTATATCTGTTAGCTTGTATTTCTATTGCTTTTTCAACTCTTGATCTAATTTGCGCAGATGTTTCAGGCACGTCATTTTTCAATTTATCAAAACCCACTCTTTGAACTTCCACTTGAATATCAATTCTATCTAAAAGTGGACCACTTATCTTATTTAAATATTTCTTGATGTCAGTTGGTTTGCAAGTACATTTTTTGTACTCAGAACCATAATAACCGCATGGACACGGATTCATAGCTGCCACTAACATAAAATTACAAGGATATGTAAGCGACTGATTTAGCCTGTTAATCGTAACATTTTTGCTCTCCAAAGGTTCACGCAAAAGCTCTAACGTCTTCTTGTCAAATTCAGCTATCTCATCTAAAAATAAAGTACCATTATGAGCCAAACTAATCTCTCCCGGTTTCGGATTTGAACCACCACCCACTAAAGCCTGCGGAGTAATCGTATAATGCGGACTTCTAAAAGGTCTTGTAAAAATTATTTTCTCTCGACTTAGCTTGCCTACAATGCTATTGATTTTTGTTGTCTCAATAGCTTCATCAAAATTCAAGTTAGGCATTATCGTATTTAATCTCTGAGCAAGCATGGTTTTCCCACATCCGCGGACTTCCTATCATCAAAATATTATGTCGACCTGCAGCAGCAATTTCCAAAGCCCTTTTAACTTTCTCCTGACCTTTAACTTCCGCAAAATCTATACTATAAGTGTGTTTTTGCGTGTTTAATTCTTGCCAAGTTACTTTTTCTTCTTTGAGACTATTTTTGCCATTTAGATAACCAATAACTTCAGCTAGATTATTTGCACCCAAAACTCTTATTCCTTCTACAATCGAAGCTTCTTCTAAATTATCTTTCGGGATAATTATCTCTTTTATCCCTAATTTCTTAGCCTCAACGCAAATCGGCAATATACCATTTACACTATTTAAATCTCCATTTAAAGATAATTCTCCAACAAAAGCTCTGCTTTTGCTTCCTTTAGATTTAATTTCTTCCATGCTATATAATAAGCCAATTGCAATAGGCAAATCCAAGAGAGAACCTTGCTTTCTAACATCTGCAGGTGCTAAATTTACAACAATTTTTCTGCTAAAAATCTCAAATCCTGTGTTTTTAACAGCAGCCTTTACCCTTTCCTTTGATTCTTTTATGCTCAAATCAGGTAACCCCACTATATCCCAGCTTGGCAAACCTGCTGACACATCGACTTGTACATCAATTATGTATCCTTCTAATCCCTTCAATGACATGCTTTTAACAATAGAAAGCAAAATATCTCCTTTCCTAGACACTTTATAGAAATAAGATGTCTGTAACTTGTATTTTTATTTTTGATGCTCATTTAGAAATTCATCTTATTTGCATCTTTTATGTCTGATATTATATTCCATTTTCTACCATTTGTCAACAG
>CANQJG010000022.1 GCA_947624185.1 uncultured Clostridia bacterium
AATACAAAAACTCTAACAGATGAAATAATTAATGAAACTATGAATAAAATCACAGAAACTTTAAATAATAAGTTTAAGGCAGAATTGAGAAGCTAGGAAGGTGGTTAATTATGAAGGAAATTGTAAATAATATTTTCTATATTGGAATAAATGATAATGATATCGATTTATTCGAAAATGTATATAGTGTCCCAAACGGAGTGACATATAACAGCTATTTAATTGAAGATGAAAAAATAGCATTATTAGATACTGTTGATGTGAGAAAATCAGACGAGTGGCTAAAGAAATTGGATGAAGCTCTAAATGGAAAAGAATTAGACTATTTGATAGTATCACATGTAGAGCCTGACCACTCATCAAACATACAAGCAGTTACTGAGAAATATCCAAATGTAACTTTAGTAGGAAATCAGATGACGTTCAAATTGTTAGGTCAATTTTTCGACATACAACCTAATATAAAAAAGCTAGAAGTAAAAGAAGGAGATATACTTGATCTAGGAAATCACAAATTACAATTCTTCATGGCACCAATGGTGCATTGGCCTGAAGTAATGTGCACTTATGACCAAACTGAAAAAGTAATATTTTCAGCAGATGCCTTTGGAAAATTTGGAACAATTGACGAAGAAAAATTATTTGAAGAAAATGAAGAAGAGTGGCTATCAGAAGCAAGAAGATATTATATAAACATAGTTGGAAAATATGGTATGCAAGTGCAAAATTTATTAAAAAAATTGAGCACTTTAGACATAAAAATTATTTGCCCACTTCATGGACCATTATTAAATAACAATTTAGAATATTATATAAATAAGTATGATATATGGAGTTCGTATAAGCCTGAAGAAGAAGGAACTTTGATAGTAGTTGCATCAATTCATGGAAATACAAAGAAAGCAGCTAAAGAAGTATATGATTTATTGAAAGATAAAAGTAATGTAAAATATATGGACTTGGCAAGATGTGATGTGTATGAAGCGGTAGCCCAAGCTTTTAGATTTGATAAAATGGTTGTTTTAGCATCAAGCTACAATGCAGGAGTTTTCACACCAATGGAAGAATTTTTGAACATATTAAAAACAAAACAATATCAAGATAGAAAAGTAGCAATTATAGAAAATGGATCATGGGCTCCTTCGGCAGGTATGTGCATGAGAGCTGCCTTTTTAGACATGAAAAATATAAATGTAGTTTCAGATGTAGTAACAATTAAATCAAGCATGACTGAGGAAAATCGTACACAAATTGAACAACTTGTGGATAATTTGTTGAAATAGACAGTTAAATAAATAATAGAAAATTAAATGCAATTTTGTGAAGTGGATAATTTGTGTCAAGAAAAAAGTAAATGCAAGTTAGGACAATTTGTTAAAATAAAATTTCTACAATATAATTGACAATAATCCTGAAAAAATATATTATATAAGTAGTACAAAAACTATTGATAATATAAAAAGGAGGCACAATGCAGGAAATACGATGCAACAATGAAATGGAAACTAAAATATTCGCGAAAAATCTTGCAAAAGATTTGAAAAAAGGAGATGTTTTAGTTTTGTCAGGAGAGCTTGGCGGTGGAAAAACAAAATTCGTAGAAGGTATATTGACTTATTTTGACATGCAGGATAAGATTTCAAGTCCAACCTTCACTATAGTAAATGAATACCACAATGAACAAATAGATATATACCATTTCGATTTATATAGATTAGCAGATATATATGAATTCGAAAATATTGGTGGAGAAGAATATTTTAATAAAGGAATTTGCATTTTTGAGTGGGGAGAATTGATAGAAGACATTTTACCAAATGATTATATAAAAATCACATTTGACAAAGGAGAAGATGAGTGTCAAAGAATATTAAAAATTGAGACTTTTGGAGCAAAATATAATGATGTAGATTTTGAAAAATATAGATAATTTTTGCACAGAACAAGAAAGGAGAGATATGTTATGAAGATTTTATCTATCGATACATCAAGCAAAAATTGTTCAGTTGCAATATTAGAAGATGAAAAGACTTTAATGGTAACTTCGTCTGATTCTGAAAGGGAGCATTCACAAACATTAATGCCTACAATCTCTGAAATCATGAAATCACTTAATTTGACAATGGATGACATAGATTTATTAGCATGTTCAAGGGGACCGGGTTCATTTACAGGAATTAGAATAGGTATGGCAACAATCAAAGCTTTCTCAGATGCAAAAAATATTCCAATAGCTGGAGTAGATTCACTTAAAGCATTAGCTTATGGAGTTTTGGTAAAAAAAGGCAAAAAAGATTGCAAGATTCTATCAATGATAGATGCAAAAAATGATAATGTTTATTTTGCGGTATACAAAGTTAGAAATGGAAACTTATCACTATATAAAAATCCTGATGTCATGAGCATATCTGATATTGTAGAATTTGTGGATTTCAAAAATCCATTGTACATAGTAGGAGATAGTTTTCCTGAAGAATTAGAACCACTACTACGAGCAAAATATTCTAAGCAGTTGGCTCAGGGAAAAGAAACAGAAAGTTATGAATACATAGAAGACTTACCAACAATGGCTGAATCAATTGGAGTAGCTGCAAAAGATAAATACGAAATTGGTGATTATGGAGACTCAAAATCACTATTTCCAATGTATCTTAGAAAGCCACAGGCTCAGAGACAAAGAGAAGGCGAAGATGACAGAATTTCAATATTGGAATTATCAAGTTATGATTTAGAAAAAATTAAATTGAATTATGATAAATTCCCTAATATATGGAGCTACAAAGTATTAGAAGAAGACTACAAAAATTCGAAATATATTGTAGCAAAACAGAACAATGAAATAGTCGGTTTTTCAGGAACAAGAACAGTTTTAGACGAAATGGAAATTATTAATATAGTAACTAGGGCAGATAAACAAAATCAAGGAATAGCATCTAATATGCTTAGTTATCTGATTAGAAAAAATAATGTTGAAAAAATAAATTTAGAAGTAAATGAGAATAACATTAAAGCAATAAAATTGTATAGTAAATTTGGATTTAGACAAGTTGGAAAAAGAAAAAATTATTATAATGGTAAGGAAGATGCGATTTTGATGACTGTAAGTTAAAATAAATTTAATTATTTAAGTTAAATTGTACCGAAGAAAGGAAAAATTAAAATGAAAAAAACAAATGAAGTATCATATAAAGATTTAAGATATACCTGTAATCCGGATATATTTAATTTCGAAACCACTGAAGAAATAGAAGCAGGCTATAAAGGACTAGGGCAACAAAGGGGAATAGCATCACTAGAATTTGGGCTAAATGTTGATACAAAAGGCTATAATGTTTATTTGGAAGGACCAACAGGTTCAGGAAAAACGACATATACTAAAAATTATTTAAATAAACTATCAAAAACAAAAAAGTCGCCACCTGATTGGTGCTATATTTATAATTTCGAAAATCCTAATGAGCCAGTCGCAGTAAGCCTTCCAGCAGGCGAAGGAAAAAACTTCAAAGAAGACATGGATAAGTTTATAAAAGAAATAAGAACAGACATAAAAAATACTTTTAAAAATGAAGATTTTGAAAAAGAAAAAAATGTAATAACTCAAAAATATCAAGAAAAAAGAACAGCTCTATTAGAAAACCTAAATAAAAAATCAGAAAAATATGGTTTTCAAGTAAAATCAGCAGATAATGGCATTTACATGATGCCAATGATTGACGGAAAAGTTATAAAAGAAGAAGAATTTGATAAATTAGATGAGAAGTTAAAAAAAGAATATGAAGATAAATCAGCAATTGTGCAACAACAAATAATTGAAGTAATTGCAGCAATTAAAGAATTAGATGCTGAATCAGAAAAGAAGATATATGAGTGGCAATCAAATATAGCAGTATTGACGATAGAAGGACATATTTCTTATATAAAATCTAATTTTAAGAGAAATAAAAAGATAACTAAATTTTTAGACGGTGTAAAAAAAGATATTCTAAAAAATATTTCAAAATTTTTAGAAGAAGATAAGAAAACACGCGAAAATCAAGATCCAAGGATGATAGAACCAAAACCTTGGGAAAATTATAGAGTAAATGTTTTCATAGACAACAGTAATGTTGACGGTGCTCCAGTAATTATGGACTCAAATTATTCATTTAATAATTTGTTCGGAAGACTTGAATACGAGAATTATTATGGAATACTTAAAACAGACTACACAATGATAAGACCGGGACTTTTGCAAAAAGCAAATGGTGGATATATAATTTTACAAGCAAACGATTTGCTAACAAATCCATTATGTTATGATTATTTGAAAAAAGTATTAAGAAATAAAGAAATCGGAATAGATAATTCATTAGAGCAAAAATCATCAATGGTATTAGTATCATTGAAACCTGAACCTATTCCATTAGACTTGAAAGTAATATTAATAGGAAACGAAAATGTTTATCAAACATTACTTTCAGTAGATGAAGAATTTAGAAAATTATTCAAAATAAAAGTTGAATTTGAAGAATCAACAATGTTAAATGACACTAATCTAACAGATTTAGCAGGATTTGTACACGGATTTTGCGTTGATGAAAATTTGCCACACCTAGATAAAGGAGCAGTAGCAAGTTTGGCAGAATATTCATGTAAATTAGCAGATAATAAACAAAAATTATCTACTCAATTTGGAGAATTAGCACAAGTAATTGTTGAAGCAGCCACATGGGCTAAAATAGACAAATCAAAAGTAGTAACTAGCGAATATATAGAAAAGGCTTTAGTTGAAAGAAAAAATCGTGTAAAAAAATATGACAGCAGATACACCGAAATGATAAAAGATAGAGTATTATTAATAGACACTAAAGGAAGCAAAGTAGGACAAATCAATGGATTAACAGTAATGTCAGTAGGCGATTATTCATTTGGAAAGCCAGTAAGAATTACTGCAAATACGTACACAGGAAAAAGTGGAATAATTAATATAGAAAGGGAAGTTGAGCTTTCAGGTTCATCACACTCAAAAGGAATATTAATATTAAATGGATATTTGGGAGAAATGTTTGCAAAAGAAATGCCACTTGCTTTAACTGCAAGTATATGTTTTGAACAAATATATAATGGAGTAGACGGAGATAGTGCTTCATCAACAGAACTATATGCACTATTATCTAGTTTATCAAATGTCCCAATAAATCAGGCAATAGCAGTAACCGGATCAGTAAATCAAAAAGGACAAATCCAAGCAATTGGAGGAGTAAATGAAAAAATAGAAGGATATTTCGAAATCTGCAAAATGAACGGACTAGACGGAAGTCAAGGAGTAATGATACCAACACAAAATGTTCAAAATTTAAATCTTGACAAAGAAATCGTCGAAGCTGTAAAAAATGGCAAATTTCATGTATATGCAGTATCAACAATAGATGAAGGAATAGAAATTTTGACAGGAGTACCAGCAGGAAAAAAGGACATACCAGGAACTATAAATTATCTAGTATATCAAACACTAAAGAAATTAGCAAAAGCGAGTAAAGAGACTAACTATTAATTAAGTAAAATAAAAATGTTTTTATAGGTTTATAGGTTAATCCTTTACAAAAACCTAAATATTTTATAAAAGGAGTATCGTATAATTAATATACGAAAATGTAAAAATGAAAAAATCTTATATTGTTCTAATTATTATAGCAGTAATAGTAATACTATTAGTATCATCACTTGTAAGAGGATACAATAATATGGTATCAAAATCAGAAAGTGTAGAAAATAGTTTATCAAATTTGGATGTAATGCTACAAAGAAGAGCTGATTTAATACCTAATCTAGTAAATACAGTTAAAGGATATGCATCACATGAAACAGAAGTTATTGATAAGATTACAGAAGCAAGAGCAAAAATGATAGGAGCAAATACAATTGAAGAAAAAGCCGAAGCAAATGAAGAGTTATCAAGAGCTTTAAATTCATTAAATATAATTGTTGAAAATTATCCAGACTTAAAAGCATCTGAAAACTTTATACAACTATCAGATGAATTAGCAGGAACAGAAAATAGAATTTCAACAGCAAGACGAGATTATAATGAAAATGTAAAAGACTATAATTTAATTATAAAAAAGTTTCCTAATGTTATAATTGCAAACATATTTGGATTTGAAGAAAAAACTTATTTTGAAGCCTCTGAAGGAAGTCAGGAGGTTCCAAGTGTCAACTTTGATTAAAAATAAATTAAAGATATTTCTTATAATAATTGTATTGATATTATTTACAAAAAGCGTATATGCAGTAGTGGAACCAACTAGACAATTTTATGTAAACGATTATGCAAATTTATTAAACAGTGATACAGAAAATTATATAATACAGAAAAATCAAAGTTTACAAGAACAAACAGGGGCACAAATAGTTGTGGTTACCGTACCAAACTTAGAAGGTCAATCAATAGAAGAATATGCGACAGAGCTATTTAGAAAATTTGGAATAGGTGATAAGTCAAAAAATAATGGTCTATTATTATTACTAGCATTAGAAGAAAGAAAATTTAGAGTTGAAGTTGGATACGGTTTAGAAGGAATTTTACCAGATGCAAAAACTGGAAGAATACAAGATCAATATATTATTCCATATCTAAGTAACAACAATTGGGATGAGGGAATAAAAAATGGGTTTAATGCATTTTTAGATGTAATAGTAAAAGAATATGGAATTACAATAGATAGAGAAGAAGCACAAACAGTTGCATCCACTTCATCATCTAATTCTAACACACGGAATAGAAACAAATACAACTGCGTTTGTTTTATTTTGTAGTCTTTTGGGAGGAACGATTGTTGCTCTAATTTTAAATGTAATTAGAATTCCTACGAAGAAAAGAATAATCGTTAGTTTAATATGTGGAATTTTGATAGGGATAATAATTTATATATATATCAAAAATTTTGTATTATCAATACAAGCATGTTTTTTTAATATATTAATCATATTAACAGGAGATGGAGAACGGTAGCAGTTATGGACGGACGGAGGATTTTCTTCTGGAGGAGGTTCTTCATCTGGAGGAGGAGGCTCTTCCGGAGGAGGGGGAAGCACTAGGAGTTTTTAAAATATTTAGATTATATTAATTGCAATGACGAAGTCATTATATGAGTATAGTTATTTTTTCAAGCCTTGTTCAAAAATAACTATATTCATATTTTAATAATAACAGTATGTAATTAAAAAGTTTTTAAATTATTGATAAAAAAGAATTAATATGTTAATATATATATGTAAAAATGTAAGCATTTTAAATGAAATATAAATTCATTGTACAAGGAGCAAATTTGTGAAAGACCAAAAATTAATTAGAAATTTCAGTATAATAGCACATATCGACCATGGAAAGTCAACTTTAGCAGATAGACTGATAGAAATCACAGGAGCTCTTTCAAAAAGAGAAATGACTTCGCAAGTATTAGATAATATGGACATTGAAAAAGAAAGAGGCATAACGATAAAAGCACAAGCTGTTAGGATGAAGTATAAAGCCAAAGACGGTAATGAATATGAGCTTAATTTAATAGACACTCCAGGCCATGTGGATTTTAATTATGAAGTATCAAGAAGTCTAGCAGCTTGCGAAGGAGCTGTATTAGTAGTAGACAGTACACAAGGAGTAGAAGCACAGACCTTGGCAAATGTGTATTTGGCGCTAGACAATAATCTTGAGATTTTGCCAGTCATAAATAAAGTGGACCTTCCAAGCGCAAGACCTGATGAAGTAAAAAAAGAAATCGAAGAAATAATAGGAATTCCAGCAATGGATGCACCTTGCATTTCAGCCAAAACAGGTCTTAATGTTGAAGAAGTGTTAGAAAAAATAGTAACAGAAATCCCAGCTCCAAGTGGAGATAAAGATGCTAAACTAAAAGCATTAATATTTGACTCAATATATAATGACTATAAAGGAGCCTTAGCATACGTAAAAATAGAAGAAGGAACAGTAAAAGTTGGAGACGAAATAAGACTAATGTCAAACAATTTGCATTTTACTGTAACAGAAGTCGGATATTTTGAACCGGGTAAATTAGTAGAAACTACAGAACTATCAGCAGGAGAAGTTGGATATATTTCAGCAAGCATAAAAAGTTTGCAAGATATAAAAGTAGGAGATACAATTACAAATGATAATGCACCAGCAGATGAACCACTTGCAGGGTATAAAGAAGTAAATCCAATGGTATACTGTGGTTTGTATCCAATGGACGGAGCAGATTATGAAAATCTAAAAGTAGCACTCGAAAAGTTAAAATTAAATGACGCCGCATTAGTATTTGAACCTGAAACATCAACCGCTTTAGGCTCAGGATTTAGATGTGGATTTTTAGGGTTATTGCATTTAGAAATAATAGAAGAACGACTAGACAGAGAATTTGACTTAGGATTAATAACAACAGCACCTTCTGTTATATATAAAATACATAAAACAGACGGAACAGTAGAAAATCTATATAATCCGTCAGAGTTGCCACCAGCCACACAAATCAAATATATTGAAGAACCTTATGTAGAAGCAAGCATAATGGTACCAAAAGATTATGTAGGAAATGTAATGGAATTATGTCAAATAAGACGTGGAATATACATTGATATGCAGTATTTAGACGAATCAAGAGTAACACTAAAATATGAATTGCCATTAAACGAAATAATCTATGACTTCTTTGACACATTAAAATCAAAAACAAAAGGATACGCATCACTTGACTACTATGTAAAAGAATATAAACAATCTGAATTGGTAAAATTAGATATACATGTAAATAATGAACCAGTTGATGCACTTTCATTTATTGTACATAAGTCAAATGCGTATAATAGGGGAAAAGTTCTAACTGAAAGATTAAAAGAAGAGATACCAAGACAATTATTTGCTGTACCAATTCAAGCAGTAGTTGGCGGAACAATCATAGCAAGAGAAACAATATCAGCATTAAGAAAAGATGTACTTGCAAAATGTTATGGTGGCGATATAACAAGAAAAAAGAAATTATTAGAAAAACAAAAACGTGGTAAAAAAAGGATGAGACAATTTGGAAATGTTGAAATACCACAAGAAGCATTTTTAAATGTGCTTAAAGCAAGTGAGAAGAAGGATTGAAAAATGAAAAATCAAAATGAAAAAAACAACTCAAATAACCAAGCTGACTGTCAAGTAGAAGGCAGAAATAGTGTAATAGAATTGTTGAAATCGGGAAAAGATATAAACAAATTATTTGTACAAAAAGGAGAAAAGCACGGTTCAATAATAGAAATAATCAATTTAGCAAAGAAAAATAAAGTCGTTTTCACGGAAATAGAAAAAGCAAAATTAGATAAAATGGCAACTACCAATAATCATCAAGGAGTTATAGCTATTGTACCACCATATCAATACTGTGAAGTCGAAGACATAATAGAATTAGCAAAACAAAGAAAAGAAAAACCATTTATTTTAATATTAGACGGGATAGAAGATGAACACAATTTAGGCTCAATAATCAGAACAGCAGAGTGTACTGGAGTTCATGGAATAATTATTCCCAAAAGAAGGTCAGCACTAGTAAACGCAACAACTAATAAAACATCAGCTGGAGCAGTACAATATATGAAAATAGCAAGAGTAAATAATTTGACAGAAACAATTAAGTATTTAAAAGAAAATGATATATGGATATATGGTACAGACATGGAAGGCACAGCTTTCTATAATGAGCAAGATTACAATTCAGGAGTAGCAATAGTAATAGGAAGTGAAGGATTTGGAATAAGTAGATTAGTAAAAGAAAACTGCGACTTTTTAATAAAAATCCCAATGCAAGGCAAAATCAACTCATTAAATGCATCAGTATCAGCAGGAATTGTAATGTATGAAGTATTGAATCAAAGAAAAACAGTATAATAACGAAACAAATGCTTAAATAAAAAGATAGGAAATAGAAAGATAAAAAAATGCTGACAAGAAAATAAAAAATTGATGACAAAATAAGAAAAAATGTAGAAAAGAAAACAAACAATTGCCAACAAGAAAAAAAATAAATTGTTAACCAGAAAAGAAGAAATAAACAAAATGTTAATTAAAACAAGAAAATAAAACAATTGCTAACAAGAAAAAAATGAAAAAGATGAGAAGAAAAATAAATTAAAGAAATCGCTGAAAGGAGACAATGATTTTAAACTAAAATCATTAAAAACAAATGAAACATAAAAATCTAAAATTAAAAATAATTATTATAACTACAATAATTATTATATTATCAATAACTATTGCGATACTGTTCTTTTTCACTGATATATTCAGAACTAAAAGAGGAGCCTTTTTTAGATATTTTAGAACTGCAAGTAATAGTTTAGAAATATTAAATGATACTGACAACGAAAGTTATAAAAAAGCAAAACAAACAACCCCATACATTGTAAACGGATCAATGATAGTACAGTCATCATCAAATATTGCAGACAGTAGCATAATGGATAAATTAAAATGCACAGTTGACGGAAGGATAAATAAGCAAAAAGAAAAAGCAAAATACACTATTAAAATCAACAGCAGTAACACAGAATTATTTGATTTGGATTTAGCAAGGGACAAGGATATATATGCATTTAGTAGTTCATTAATCTCAAATGCTTATATAGGAATAAAAAATGAAAATTTGCAAGCAATTGCATCAGCAATAATTGGAGATATGTATGTACCAAATGAAATAACAGAATTGCAATTCGATAAAATTTTAGACGCATCAAAAGTAGAAAAAAATCATATAGAATCTTATTACGACTTGTTAAAAAATATCAGCCAAGATTCAGCATTTAGTAAAAATTCAGAAAAATTGCAAATAGAAGACAAAAGTTATAATGTAAACACATATACACTAAAATTAGAAGGCAAAGAAAGTGCAGAAGTACAATCAGAATTGTTGTCAAAGCTTACACAAGACAGTATTATGATGAATTATCTTACATCTAAATTTAGATTGTTAAATTTAGATGAACAATATACAGACATAAATACGTTAAATATAAAAATGAGAGAAAAGATTGAAGAATTAAGAATAAATCCTGAAAGTGCAGAAAATATAGAAATCAGCGTAAGCGAACATAGACAAAAAAATATGAAAACAACAATTAAAATAAATGATAGAATATTTAGCCTAATACATCTAAATGAAGATGATAAAGAAATAATAATATTTGAACTCGATGATAAAAAATTAACAATAGGAAAAGAAGGAGACAGCAAAGTATTAAAATATTCTTACATGGAAGATGATATAGAAAAATCAATTTCAATAAAAAGTAGACAAGAAGGAACTGTAGAAGAAAATAATTGCCAAAACATAATTGACATCACAACTGTAAACGGAATAAAGGTGGTAAATTACTCATATAAAGGAACAACGCAGTTTACAAATGATATAGGTGTAATAGACACGTTCGACCCAAACAGCTCAGCAATATTAAATAATTATTCAAAAGAACAAATAGAACCATTTATGAAGCAATTAAAAAATCGAATAAATGAAGTATATATATCAAAAGGTGCATTGATAGGAATAAACTTAGACCCAATATTTAAAAATATAGAATAAAGGATTTCAAATGGTAAGCACAAATAGTTACAATAATAATCGCAAATATTTACAATTCACAGCTGACAAAAAAGAACGTAAATATTACAAATGCATGACATTTTATAATAAGTATTGAACAACGAAAATTAATATGGTAAAATTTAAATAGAAAAAAGATTGCAAACTTGTAAAAATAAAGAAAGGATAAAATTAAATGAAGAAGCTTGAAAGCCTTGGAACTGTAGAGAGAGAGAGAGAGAGAGAGAGAGTTACACTTTAGAAAGTAAAGATGTAAGTTTATTAAGAGACTTAAAAAACAGAAACAATTATAATATAAATATTAATGGAGTAAATTTTTTAAATAAATGGAATAAATCTATGTGTTTTAGAGGAAGCTAAAATGCATAGATTTTTGTGGTAGTATGTAAATTAAGTAAAAGAAAGGAAAATTAATAAAAATGAAAACAATTGATATAATAATGAACATCTTAGAAAATGAAGGCATGGATAAAAGATTAAAAGATAATGTAGAAGCCAAAAAACAAATAGAATCAGAAATGGCAAGTATACTTTACAAAAGGTATAATGTAGATATAAAAAATATGAATCAAAATGAATTGGAGCAAAATATTAAAGGAATATTAGAAAAGAGAGATAAGGTACCTTGTATTACTGATGAATATCCTAATATGGGAATAGTAATAAGTGGTGACGGGAGTTTATCTTTAGGTTCTATAAGAAGAGAAGAAAACGCAAGAGAAGATACAAATATAACTTATGCAATTTCAAATGATACAAATGATTTAATTGTATCTACACAACATGGAGCAATAACAAAATATAATAATTTTAAAAATCAAGCAACAAGTTTTTCGATACAATTTGATAGATATAATAGTCATGGATTACAAATGCAACATACTGATATTGCTCAGAGTTATAATGATGCATTTAATAGTGCTTTAAAAATGGATTATAATAATATATTAAGTGATGCTGATAAGCCAATTGCACAAGTTATGCCAGCTACAATGCTAAATGTTACAAGAGATTCTAAATCGTTGAATTATCAAGGTATTGAAAAATATAAACGAGATGTTACCATTTATTTAAATGCAAATAAAATGAATAGTTTATTAAATGAGTTTAAAAATAAAGCTTTTGATGGCAAAATGGATAGAGTACAAGATCAAAGTTATCATGCTACTTCTTGTGTTTGTAATCCCGCATATCCTAATGCACTTGATGGATATAGCGATTTTTATGTAGAACAGTTCAATCAAATGAGCGAAGAAGAACAAAGTAAAAAATTGCAAAATGTATATGCAGATTCAGTGGCACACAGTAAGGCTTTTAAAGATACATTGATAGAAAAAGCTAAAGAAAATGCAGAATTAAAGGCTATTGCTGAATCTTTAAATATAGACATAGAAAAAGAAACTACAGAGAATAAAAAAGAGAATAATGAAATTATTATAGACTCAATAGAAAAAGATGACGGAACAAAAAAGGAAGATATAAAAATTAATGAAGAAGTGACTGCCTTACAAAAGTATAAAAGATTTTCATTAAGAAATATATGGACAAAAATTGTTAGCTTATTTAAACATGAACAAAACAATAAAAATGACTTAAAGGTAGATTCAGCAGACCTAAAAGATACTCCACAAGATTCAAAAAAGAATAATTTCATTGAAGAACTTAGAAATAGTGCCAATGATACTAGAAATATAGAGAATAGAACAATAGAAAACATAAATAGTAAAGAAGAAAAAATAAAGCAAGAAGAAGAAAGGTAAATTAAGACTTAGATAAAATAAATAACAAATTGTAGAAACTATTGTGATAGTAAAAATCAATTTTTTACATTTCAAAAATATACAGATATAGATTGATTTTTGAAATAAAGCATATAAAAATAAAATTTATATTACGAAAATAAAAAATTCGTAATATAGATTTTTAGTAACAAAAAAATAAAAAATATTTCAAAAGTATATCGAGTAAATCAGGAGTTAAGTTGCCAAAAAATATAACAGAGTCAACAGATGAGAAAACATTATATAATATTGTAATGTAAAAAAAGTTACAGTAATTGTGGCTATTTTATAGTTATTAAATTACAATAAAATTACAAAATTATTTTTAGATTAAAAAATTTTCAAAAAAGTTCAAAAAACTTTCAAAAAAACTGTTGACTTTTTTGCAATACCATAGTATAATTAAAATCGTTCTGCATCACAATATACATAATGTAGGACACAAAGTACATTGAAAAATAAACAATGAATCTTTTGAGAAACCAATAAAATTGCGGTAGTAAGATTCAAACTGAAAATAATATATTTAATATAGTAATATATTAAATAAAATAATTTAAGTTAGGATAAAAGTACTACCAAACAAAAACAGAATTT
>CANQJG010000023.1 GCA_947624185.1 uncultured Clostridia bacterium
ACATTATTTATATACTCTAAAACCATATTATAGCAATTCACTTTTCTCATCTCCTTGTTACTATTATATGATATTTATTAAATATTATTCATATTATAGTAATATTTTAACATGATTTTTTATATTTGTCAAATATTTAGAAATATCTTTATAAATTAGAGTGACAACTTAAAATTTGTTTATATGACAAGATAAAATTACAAATAAAAAAACAACAGCTTATGGATTTATTATTCCATGCTGTTGTTTTTTTATTATTTTATGGAGTTACTGCTGTTGAATCTATTACTTCCAATAAATAAACTAATGGTTTGCCTTCTTTAAATTCATAACCTTCTTTTAGACCGATTTCAATATCTATATTTCTACCAATCCAATCTTGTACTGTCATCGCCAAAGCATTTTCTAATGCCGCACTTAGGACTGCGGATATTGCGTCTTGATTACCTGACTCTAAGACACTTAAATCTCCACCCGTAAATATTACAGCTAATTCAATTGCCAAAAACAAAGTGTCAGTTCCACCATAAATTGTACCTTTTGTACCAGTTTCATGTTCACCAACAGTTACGCTATTAATTGGTCCAGTTTGTAAAAATGCTGGAAGTGCGGTCGCAGCTCCACATCCAGTTGCCGCACCTAAAATTGTATCATCTTTAACATTTTTACAATCTCCGATTAAAGTAGTACCCTCACCCTCATCTTTTTTACGTGTAACAATTACTTTAGTCTTATTAACATTTATATGCGTCTCCAATTCCTTGTCACCTATTGCATGTATTTCTTCATAAGTTACATATTTTATAAATTTAACCTTATATTCATTTACTGAGTTTTCACTATCTGATAGCTTTGCTTTAGTGTTATCATAATTTATCTTTACATCTAAATCTTTTCCTATTAGCACTTCTGTATTTTGAGTTAAGTCTACTGTAGAAATAGCAGATTCTGCTGCACCTACTACTGGTTTTGGTACTCTTTGAGGATTAGCAATCATTGTATTAAATAGATCTTCATATTGAGCCTTATCGCTTTCAGTTTCCCCACTAAATGTTACGGTTTTAGTTTGTTGTTGAGTCTTGCCATATTCTCCTGTCTCATATACATAAGATACTTCTATACTTTGTACTTCTTCCCTATTTAATTCATCCTTTAATGCTGTTCCTACTCCTGTTTTTAATACATCTGTAATATTTTTCTTTGTATCTATTATGTCTATTTTTACTTCATTTGGAGTTTCATGTCCTTCAGTTGGTTTCAATTCTTCTCCAAATGACGCTGTTAATTGTGATGCTGCTATACCTTTAGAAATATCACTATCAAAATCTAATACTAACCACCATACTCCATATAATTTTAACTCCGCTTCATCTCCATCTTTTGCTATTATCTTATTATTAAAATCATATCTTGTTCTATTTTCATCTGATGCCCAGTAGTTAAATTCATGTTCTTCCCATGTTGGATAATTAGCGCCTTGTGATTCTGCTTGTTCTTTTAGGCTTTGTTCTGTTATTGGTAAACCTTCTCCTTCTTTTATAGTTATATTCTTTGTAGTATTCTGAGTAGCTCCGTTTTCTTTAAAATTCAATTCTATCTTTACGTCGTTTCTCTTGAATTTTAACTTATATGTTTCTGTTCCAGTTCCATTACCTTCAAATTTTACTGCTTCATCCAGTGTTACAGTTATATCAAATTCAGAGCTTTCAATTAGACAATTGTTTGTTGCTTTTTCAAATGAGCAGTCTTCTTCTGAGCAGCAATCTTTAGTACAGCTACAGAAATCTTTCCAATTTGCTTTTAACCACTCAATTACTTTTGCTTCTGCTTGATTTGCTTCTACATCTTTTAGTAATGTTTTTAAATCTATGGTTTTATCTTTATTGGCGCCATATTTTAGTTCTATTTTTTCTATCTTTGGATTTCCTAATACTTCTTCTAATACTTTACTTTCATCTTCATTACTCATAGATGAAATATTTGCATTACTTAATTTTGGTGTTACCGTAATTGTTCCGTCCGCATAAGTTGCTGTGTATTTATCGTCTGATGTGTTTTCTCCTAATGCTTTTCCAATTATATCTCCTTTTTTAATTACTTCTTCAAAACATAATTTATAAGTCTTTGATTTCTTACCATTATTATATCCGTCATTTAATTGTATATTATCATGTAGATTTAACTCAACTAAGAAAATATGTCCTTCTAAATCTTTTAAAGTTGTATTAGAATAGCTATCTTTTCCAAGTTTTGTTGCTAATTTTTCTTTAATCCATTTTTCAGCAGTGCTAATTGTGGTATCTTCATCATTTCCTGGATTATCTAATTGTAGTTTATCAGTGTCGTCTCTTAAACTTATATTTACTGATTTTATCTCTCCTGATTTTACTATGTCTTGTAATGCTTTTAAAATGTTTGTATTATTAACATTAGGCATACTTTCAGCTTCTTTTTCTGTTTTTATCTTAGCGGTTATTTTCGCGTTATCTACTTGTGCATCATAAGTAAGGTCAAGATATTCTGTTCCTACTTTTTGACTTTCTACCAATTGCTTAAACCACTCATCGGGATTAAATGTTCCATTGAATTCTACGCTATATATAGCTGTTTCATCTTCTTTTAGCTTATATCCTTCATTTAATATAACTTGTACTTCTAATTTTACTTGCAATAAATCTGATAATTTCTTGTCTTGGATTTGCTCTAAAAATGCAGTTAATTCTTCAGAATCATCTAATGCTACTTCTCTTTCATATTCTGAAATTAATATTGGCTCTCCATCTAAAGCATTTTCTACGTTTAATACCTTCTTTAATAATTCTATTAATTTTATTGTTACTTCTTCTTCTTTGTCAAATATTACTTTTTCTTCGCCATATTTAATGTCTATTTCTTTTATCTTTTTATCTTGTAAGCTAGTTTTTAATAATTCTATTATATTGCTATCACTTTCAAATAATTCTGGGATTTTTGTTTCTCCCTTTAGTATTCCGATGTTTATGTGACTATTTGCTTTTCCTTCACTTTTTACAAATGCAATGTTATATCTTTTTTCTCCTGCGTTTTGCTCTTCGTTTTGGTTTACTACTTCTAGTACATCGTTTACATCATAATCTTCGTCTACTATTTCTATCCAACTAGCTACAAGAGTAATATCTTTTTCTATTTTTGTATTTTCAAAGTCAAATGCTTCTTTTTCTATTTCTTCTCCATTTTTTCTGTGCCATGTTTTGAATTCGAAGTTTATTGTTCTTCCTTCTCTTTCTTCTTGTCTTGTTGGATCTGTTGGTTTTGTTACTAGTCCTGCGTGTTCTTGTTCTACTATATCTTGTTTTGTTTTATCATGATTATAGTCATATGTTATTTTTATTGGTACAGCTGTAAATGAGATTGTATATGTTTTTGAAAATTGTCTTTCTTCTAACTTTTCGTCTTTCAATTCTACATCATCCACTAGTTCTACTGTTAATGCAAAATTCTTTTCATCAAAGTCTCCCATGATTACATCAGCAAGGCTTTCTCTTCCAAATATTTTGTCTACATTTTCTTCAAAATATTTCTTTATTATGTCTACTATATTTTCTTTATCTTCTTTATTAAATGTTTGCGCTGGTACTCCTTCTATTCCTGCATTTAACGTTACACTTTTTATCTTATCATTTTCTAATAGCTTTTCTATGTATTTTGGTGCTGTTTCTTTATTCAACAAGTCTACTAATTTTTCATCTCGCTTTTGAACTTTCATTGATATTGTTGCTTGATTATCGAATGTAAATGCAAAATGTGTATCTTGTGATTGTGCATTTACATTTGTACTTATTATTTCATCCAAATCTACTTTTTCTACATAATCTTCTTGGCATAGACCACTATCTACTATAGACATGCCATATTTTTCGTCTACTCCTAATAGGGCAACATTATAGCATGCTAATCTTGTTGTGTCATTTAGAGTTACTATTCCGTCTACCTTGTCCCCTGTTAGTTCTGCTGCTTTAAATTTATATTTGTCTGTGATGCTTTTCCTTCTTACGTTATGTTCTGCAACTGCTATTGTATCATACAGATTTATTTCTCCGTCACCAGTAACATCTCCATATAATACTACTGTTAGCCTTTTACCTGTTGTTAATTCTACTATGCTTCCCGTTCCTACTTTGGCATCATTTTCGCTTATTTCTGTTTTCTCATCTTGTTTATATATTTTACTTACTACACCTTCTCTATATTTTGCTTCTAGCAATTTTATTACTTTTTCCCTTGTTAAGATATTGTTTCCTTTTTCTTTTTTTGAAGGAACCAATACATACATTGTGTAATTATATGTTTTTGTACCGTCTTCATTATAATCTGCGACACGGTTAACAATAGTTGATAAGTTTTCCCTGTCACCCCCCTTACTCTCGCTTAGGTTTTCTGCAAATATGTTACTTGCAAATATTGCTACTATAGTTATAGCTAATGCTATTATTCTTTTAATACTTTTCTTCATCTTTGCCTTCCTTTTCTTTTTTATTTTGACATAATACTATCATAATTAATTTCTTTTTTCAAGTATTTCCGTAATATTTGTTAGCTTTTTATAGCAAAAAAACATATTTGGAAAATAAATTTCCAAATATGTTTTTTATCTTAGGATTTGTTTGACTTATTATACTACTGGTTAATTGTTGTTATCTTCAAAAGTTGTATTTACTAAATTGAAATGTACTGTTAAAGATTGTGATTGATTCCAGTTAGATTCTGCAGCTGCTTTTTCAGTAAGTTCAAATTGAATAGTTACTTCTTTTCCGCTTAATACGCTAAGAGTTGTATCTCCAAAATTTGGAGTATAACTATCTTCTTCTGAACTTGTTATAGCATCTTCTTTCTCTAACAAAGCTTTAATCAATTCAACTACTTGGCTTGATTGTCCTTCTGCACCTTTTCTTAGATTGTATGTTTTTCCAGCAAATGTTGCAGTAACTGATGTTAATTGATTATTACCACTTATGTTTGTAAGTAGACCTGTAGTTGCTGTAACTAATCCAGTTTTTCCTTGACCTAATAATTCACTTAATTTATCGCTGCCATGTCCTTGGGCAATGTTGAAGTTAACATTTCCATTTTCAGGAGTAAATTCTATTCTATAGATATCATTTCCTTTATGTTCATTTAAGTCATCAAAAATTAATTTTAATTCTTCATCAGCATTTACTAAGAATTTTAATTTATATTCTACATATTGTGTAGATGCATCTGATGTAACTGATTCGCCTTCAGATACTTCTACACCACTTTTTATATAAACCTTTGCAGTAAGTTCAGCTCCTGCTAAATCAAGAACAGATTTTGCTAATAATTGTGTATGACCGGCACCATCTCCAGTAATTCCAAATGCATAGTTCATTAATTTATATGCTTCTGTCATTATTTCCTGAGTACTAGCATTCTTCTTTAATGTTACTGTGCTAGCACTTTCATCACCTGCCTGAGCTGCTACAGCAACAACACCATTTCCTTGTGTTACAGATAATTCTATTTTCTCTATTTTTTCATCTTTTAAAGCTTCTGCCAATTGTAAAATTAATCCTGTGCCTGAACCTATAAAATTTGTCATTGTATTCTGATTATTTACAAATCCAAATGTTCCTGTATTTGTTTCTGGATCCAAAGCAATTTTAAATTTCTTTGCATTTACTTCATTTTTATTTACTTTATCAACTACTGATGTAATAATGCTATCTGTATTTATACCTGAAACAAAGTTCAAACTGTATGTAACAGATTTCTTACCATTTTCATCTGTAACTGTTTCTCCAGGAATTAATGTTGCTGTATCTCTTAAATAGAACTTAGCTGTTAAAGTTTTTCCAAAAAGATCATTAATTGTTTTATTTATTAAATCAGATCCACTTGTTCCACCCAATAATTGGATTGCAGCAAGTTTGCATGACCCAGCATCATCTGAAGGTGTTAATTCAACTGTGACAGATTTATCCATAGTAAATGTAAGTTCTATTTTTTCTATTTCTTCACTGTATTCTTTTAGTTTTTCAACTAATGTTTCAACTAATCCTGATTCAGTAAATGCAGAAATCTTTTCAGTATCAGCTGTAAGGAATTTGAATTCTGCTTCATTTTTTGTTGTATCTAATGCTATTTCATATTTTCCGTCATTTAATTTATTATTATTTACTTCATCTATAGCTTCGTTTAAAACTGTATCACTTTCTACTTTGTCTTCAGGGAATAATGGCTCATCAACTATAAAGTCTCCATATATACCACTAGTTCCTGCTAATCCAACATTATAGCCTGCAACTCTAATTGTATCCCATATATCAGTTTCTGATTTGTCTGCACTGCCAGCTAATATTCCTGCTTTTAAACTTATTGGATCTGTTATTTTAACACTACCAACATTATTTTGAGCTATTGCAATAGTATCATATAAATCTACTATTCCGTCTCCTGTAACATCTCCATATAATACAATAGCTAATTTATTTCCAGTTGATAATTCTACAATAGAACCTGTTCCAACTTTTGCTGAAGTATTGTCTGCTTGTATTTCTGTTCCTTTAGAATCTGTAACTTTAGTTACAGTAATATCTTCTCCATATCTAGCTTTCAATAAAGTGTCTAATTTAGCTCTTGTTAAAGTATTATAACCTTCAACTTTTTCATTAGGCATTACTATTGATAATATATGTGTGGCCCCTTTGCCAGACAATGCTTCTGTTACTTTTGTAACACTTATTGCTATTTTATCATTATTTGGCTTAATCTCTGCTGCATTAACTGGTAATAATAATGATGTAGCAAGTAATCCTCCAGCAACAGCTGCACTTAATATTTTTTTCTTATTCATAAATTAATAATTTCCTTTCTCTTTATTTTTTAATTGCTTTAACAGCTACTACTGCTAATGTAATTAAAGCTGCTACTGATATAGAAGCAATTACAGGTGTTGCATCAACTGTTCCTGTTTTTGGAGTATTGTCTCTATTTGTTGTAGTTGTTGTTTCTGGTTCATCTTCAGTTGGTTCATCTGTTGATGGTTCTTGTGGTGCTGCTGGTATTGTGAATACAGCTTCTCCTGAAATTTGATCTATTTCAAGTTCATATTCTTCTCCTGAACCTGCTCCAAATTTTGTAGGTGTTGCTGTAACTTTTGTGCTTCCTTCTGTTCCTATTACTTTAAATGTAAATGTCATGTCATCAAGACCTGATGCATTAGCTGCTTCAACTATTATTTCTCCTGGAGTTGTTGTAGCATTTGCAGCTGTTGTTCCGCTTGATTTAACAAATTCTAAGAAAGATGGATCATAATGTACAGTATAATCTGCACCTAATACTGTTTTATCAGAAGATACAGATATTGTAACTACAACTTGTTCTCCTGTTTGTACTTCTTTGCCTCCTGATATTGAAGCTGTTGCTGTTCCATAAGGTTCTGCGTTTACTACGCTTGTAAGTAATAACATTATTGCTATTATTATTGTCATTAATATTGATTTTTTCATTTTATTTCTCCTATTCTGGCTTTAAATTATTTTATTGTAACTGCGCCAAAGTTACAATGTGTTTGTTTAGTGTGATTTTCTATAAATAAGAAAGTATTTTAATCACACTGTATCTGTTATATTATTACAGACATAATTTTAGGTTGTTAAAATTTTTGTGTTTATACTTTCTTACTCACCTCCTTTGTATTTTATCTAAGTCATTTGCAAATTTAGATTTGCAATCAGTTGACCTTTCCATAAATGTTATAAATCCCTAGAATCAGAGTGAATTTACATTCCCAAAGTTTACAGGAATTATAACTAAAACAATTAGTGGAAACGCAAGCTTCCCTTAAGTTTTCTCCATTATATATCTAATATTCTTAAATTGTCAACTCTTTTTTTGAACTTTTTTTATCCGATTTTTGGAAATTGCAGTTCTCCAAATGGTTACATCCGTATTATTACATTTATGTTAAATTTAAAATTCACTATATTATGTTACTTAGCTTTTGACAAAAAATCCTTAATTCTATTCGTTTTTCTTAATAATAGTTGGTAGTGCATTGTATGTATCAGTTGATATTAGTGTCTTTGACACCACTATTCCATTTTTCAATAATGACTTATAGGTTTCACTTGTGCAACCGTTTTCTCCCCTTTGAGTTGTCATTTCCGTACCTCTTTTTAGAGTAGTATCTGTTTGATATTCTGTTTTGCTTGCTATGATATTTGTTACATTAGATTCTATAATAACTGTATAATCATCATCTTGTTTTATTCCATATATATTTATTGTTGCTACACCGTCTCCTACTTTTGTTTCTATTTTAATAGGATATTTTCTATTATTTTTAAATTTAAAATCAAGTGCACCCCACGAAACTGTTGCATCTCTTCCTTCAGGAACATACGAGGTTTTAAAATAATGATTATGTCTATCTGTAACTTCAAGATTTGCTAATAGCACGCTATTATATAATGTAGAAGATAACTGGCATATTCCACCACCAACGCTAAGCACTACTTCTCCGCCTGCATACGCTTTAGCTTCTTTGAAGCCATTTTCTATGGTTCTTTTTCCGATTGTTTGATTATATGAAAATTCTTCTCCCGGATTTACTATTTTTCCATTTAGTTTGCTAGCTGCTAGAACTAAATTGTTGTCCCTATTAATATTGCTTGCATCATAATTGGTTGTGTATGTTGATAATAAATTAGGAAAAGCATTTTCTCCTAAATCAGCTACCTTCTTATTTGCTTCTGTTATTTTTAATGGTAAAATATATTCGTCTTTTTCTTCTGCCAAAATATTTTTTGCTTCATCAATTGATATTCCAAGTTCTACTCCATTTTCATCTGCGTGCACTTCTAAAGGATCTTTGCTTAAATAAGCATCTTGTGGATCTTTTTTTATATTTTCGGCTATTTGTGCAATATCTATTTCTTCAGGTTTTTCTTCTGTTACAGGTATTTCAATTACATTATTTATTTCATTAAGATTTTCTATATTTTCTATAATTTCTTTTTTTAGCTCATCTTTATTTATTAATACACCTTGCTTTCCTTTTGAGATAATGAGTTCATCTCCTTCTACTGAATAGCTTGCGTCGATTTTCGTATCAGGTAATTTGCTCTCTATGTCATTTATGCATACTTCCAAGTTATGTTCATTTATATTGTAATTAATGTCAACATCCTTTTTAAAAAAATTACTAAATAAAATTGCGTAATTATTTGCAAATATATTTCCAACTCTTCCTATTCCAAAGGCTTTTTCAATACTTTTTTCTATTTCAGGATTTACTCCTAATTGTTCGAAGGAAATGTTTAGTTCAAAATCGTTGTGTTTTAGCAAGATGCCATTTAATTGCTTTTGTCTATATAACTTTTTTATGATTTCTTCCGCTTCCTGCCTTTCTTTTTTTGAAACTTCTATTCCACCGACTGAAATATTTTTGTATATTTTATTATTTCCTATATTTATCAGGCTAAAAAACACCGATACAATCATAAGAATTGCTATTATTATTCCTATTTTTAATATTGTTCTCATTTCTATTTTTTTCATTTCTACTCTCCTCGAAACAGAAAATTTTACTATTTTCTATCATGCAGAAATCTAGCTGAAAATGTTGTAATTATTCTTCAATCTTTGTATAAATATATTTAATATACTCTTTTTTATGTATCTAGTTGTTTTGTTCCTAGGTTTCTATCATAATTATATTAGCATAACTAAATTTATTTTACAATTAGACTAGACTTTTTTTTTTAGTTTTTATATAATTACCTTATAAAATTGCATTTAACTTTTTTATAATTAGTATTAAATTTTATGTATATTAGTGAGGAAATTATGATTGGTGATTTATTAGAAAAAATAAGAAAAGATAAAAAAATTTCAAAAACTGATTTAGCCAAAGTTACTAATATTAATGTTGGTCATCTTTCACATATAGAAAAAGGTGAAAGGAATCCAAGTCATAAGGCTTTGAAGAGTTTATGTGATGCACTAGATGTTCCTTTCCAACCACTTTTGTACACCTACGACAAAAATTTGACAGTTGAGCAAAAGGAATACAATGCTCCTGAGCATATTAAATATGACGGCATACCAATTGTTTCATCTATTGACGGATTTATGGCTTGTCCTGCTGAAATGCGTTCTGCTTCGTTTGTATTAAAAGTAAATAGTGATGAAATGAATCCAAAATTAAAGCAAGATTCATTAGTATATATAGAAATGAATACTCCGCTTAATAGCAAGGATATTGGCTTATTTGAATATGAAGGAAAATTAATTTTTAGAAAGTTTATAGTTAGAAAAAAAGATATTGTTCTAAGAGCTGAAAAAGATGAAATAGAAGATATTATTGTTACAAAAGATTCTCATTTTTATATTATTGGAAAAGTTTTAGGCACAGTTTAATTTTATTATTACAATAAAAAATCTCTATAAACACTTTGATTTGTAACATTTTGCAAATAAATGTTACAAATTTTACATTTTTGATACATTTTAAGAAAACTATTGAATTAAAACTCATTAAATTTTATAATATTATTAGTCGCAATAAGTGACTTAATAATATTTTTTTGTTTTATAGAATAAATAATTCTGAGCAGTGCGAAGAAAGGAATAAATTAATTATGGAATTAGTAAAAAACATATTTTTCAATACCGATAAATTAATCGCAAATTCAACAGTAAAGATTTCTTATACTGGTGAACTTTTTCAAAATGGAAGCGAAAAAGTTTTTGCCCATTATGGTTTTGGAATTAATTGGGACAAGTTAGCTGAAGCTGAAATGACTAAGACGGAACTTGGTTATCAAGTAGAAATTAATTTAGACAGTGAAGAACCATTAAATTTATGTTTTAGAAATTCTAATAATGAGTGGGACAACAATAATGGTAGCAATTATTCCTTTGAAATAGAAAGTGCTCCAACTGCTCTTACTGTAGTCGAAGATCAGGAAATACAATATCCAAGAAGATTAAGAAAATCTTATATTTGGAGCAAAAAAATTAAACTTGCATTATATAGAATTTTTAGATATTTCCCTAAATTAATATCAGGCAATTATAAAAAGCCTGCACAAGAAGAAGATAATGTTTAAAATTTGTGTTTATAATTATCCCACAGAGAAATGAAATCTGTGGGATTTTATTGTAAATTATTTCAACAGCAACGTTTATATGTTGTTTTTTATTTTTGAATTTTTTTATAAAATTTGGCATAGAATAATCAGTATATAAAAAATTTTTTAACTTTTGTAAATTTTTCGTGAAAAATCGGTTGACAAAATAAAATTATTATAGTAAAATAAGGTATGTGTCCAACATAACTTTGTTATATTAGACATGAGTCATTAGCTCAGTTGGTAGAGCACTTGACTTTTAATCAAGTTGTCCGGGGTTCGATTCCCCGATGGCTCACCATTATATGGCCCCATGGTCAAGCGGTTAAGACATCACCCTTTCACGGTGGAGACATGGGTTCGATTCCCGTTGGGGTCACCAATTATACGCCACTTTAGCTCAGCTGGTAGAGCAACTGACTTGTGGGATAGATGATTTATATAATCATTTTGAACTATCTTGCACCTTTACTTGGAAACTTGTAAAGTGGACATCGCTAATTCGGGGAAGGCTAAGTAATTTATATGCTAATCCCGAGCTAGAAAATTTTATAATTTTCGAGTGTAGAGACTTTATACGATGTGCCTAAGGATTAATTGTCTATGGCAAAGAGAAAGTCCAGACCGCAAACATTAAAAAATGGCAATGAAAATTGTAGTGGTATGAATCAGTAGGTCGTCCGTTCAAATCGGACAAGTGGCTCCATTATTAAAGGTCAATGATTTTAGTTTAGCTATTGTTGTTGGCTTTTATTTTTAGGAGATTTAATGAATTGTTTAAACTGTGGTAAAACTTTAAATAAAAATAAAAAATTTTGTTCTAATTTTTGTCAAAAAGAATATCAGTATAAAAAATATATTGATAACTGGAAAAACGGAATAGAAAATGGCTTAAGGGGAAGTTATCAAACTTCTATGTACATAAAAACGTATTTATTTAAAAAATACAATAACAAATGTTGTATATGTGGTTGGGGAAAAATAAATCCATATACGCATACTATTCCACTTGAAATAGAGCACGTTGATGGTAACTATCAAAATAATAATGAATCAAATTTATTATTATTATGCCCTAATTGTCACTCACTAACTAGCACTTATAAAGGAGCTAATAAAAATGGAAGAAAATCTAGGAAAAAATATACCTAAAAAAGTAGCAATAGTAACTGGTTCATCTCGAGGAATAGGTAGTGAAATTGTGAAAACATTATCTAAAAATGGCTACATAGTTGTACTTAATTATAATAAATCTAACAATTTAGCTGAAGAAATAGAAAATAATTTTGCAAATGTATATTCACTTCAAGCTGATGTTTCTAAATATGATGAAGTTAAGCAGCTAATTGATTATGCTTATAATAAGTTTGGTCATATAGATTTACTTATTAATAATGCCGGTATTGATCTAGTAAAGACAATCAATGATACAACTATAGAAGATTTTGATAATATACTAAAAACAAATCTTTATTCCGCTTTTTATACATGCAAAGAAGTTAGTAATTACATGATTAATCAAAAAAGTGGACATATAATCAATATATCATCAATATGGGGAATAACTGGAGCATCTTGTGAAATGGCTTATTCAGTTAGCAAAGCTGGATTAGATGCCATGACTAAGTCCTTAGCCAAGGAGCTTGGTCCTTCAAATATACGAGTAAATAGCATAGCTCCAGGAATTATTAATACCGAAATGAATTCATTTTTATCTGATTCTGAAATGGAAGAGTTATGTAAAGAAATTCCTGTAGCTAGAGTTGGTACTACTTCAGAAGTGGCTTCATGTGTATTATTTTTAGAAAATAATCCTTATATTACTGGTCAAATTCTTCAAGTAAATGGTGGTTGGAATATATAAAAAAAATTTATATACTTTTATTTTTCTCTTATTACAGTAATTAATTTTTTCAAAAAATACAAGGTCTTTGTTACCTTGTATTTTCACTTTTATTGCGTATATCCAAATCTTTTCAATCTTTCCTTTTCTTCTTCTGATAGATTTCTTATCAATTCTGCTAATCCTTGAATATCTTGATTATTTATCAATTCGAAATATTTAACTCTATCATCTTTTGTGATAACAACTGGTGCTATGTTATTTTTTAGTAACTCATAATTTAAAAGTAATCTTCCAGTTCTACCATTTCCGTCTTCAAACGGATGTATTCTCTCAAATTCAATGTGATATCTTGCGATTTTACTAAAAATATCTTGATCATCATGATTATAATTGTATACAAAATAATTCATTAAATTGGGTATTTTTTCCGCTTCTGGTGGAATATATTCAGTACCATTAATAAATACTTGCACTTTTCTATATCCATTAGTATCTCTTATGTCTTGATTTATAGTTTCATTTAATTCTTTTATAAATCTTTCATCAAATTCTTTATTTGCTTCTAAAGTCTTAAAAACAATCTCTAACGCCTTTTTATGATTAATAGCTTCATATATTTCTCTAGGTTCTTTTCCTTGTATTTTAAAACTATTGTCGTTATAAAGGATTGCGTAAGTTTCAGCATACGTCAAAGTGCTACCTTCAATTCCATTTGAGTGATATGTACTTCTTGTAATTAAATCTTCTAAATATTCTTTATTATTCAATACAAACTCTAATATCAACATGGTTTTCTCTCCATTTTTTACAAATTAACTTTACTTTATTTTCTATGAAAATAAGGTGATTTTACTCTTCATTGATTTTTTCTATTACTTCTTCTACATCAATTCCATGAACCATGCAGGCTTCTTCGATTGTTTCTTCTTGTGATGCTGGGCATCCAATGCAATGCATACCTGCTTCTAGTAATATATCAACCTT
>CANQJG010000024.1 GCA_947624185.1 uncultured Clostridia bacterium
AAGTGCTATAATATTTATAAAACTTGCCGCCTGGTCTAAGCCATGACATACTCCATAGAAGTTCCCTCCATCGCCTTGTTTTCAAGGTGTGTAGCCACATTCTACTTCATCGCTATCATCTACATGCTTTTCTATTATATAATAGAATTAATACAAAGTCAAGAGATTTTTCACATTTTTCTCTACTAATTGTATATTTCTTAAAAATCTAAACTATAATATTTTACATTTCTCTTTACTTCTCTAGTTTATTATTTTTGAACTAGTAAGAAAGCCTTACTAGTTCAATTTTCATCAAGCTCATTACTATTGTAGATATCTTGTATATGCATAGTTATATTATTTTTTGTAGTATCAAACAATTCTCCTAATGCCTTTTGAGTTAACCATAAATCTCCTTCTTCAAATCTTACTTCTTTACATTATATGTATTCATTTTCAAAACTATTTAACCTAATTGACCTTCTAATTCTATATTGAAAGAAGATTTTAAAGAAACTAATGGACAGAATGCACGACCACGAGGTGATTCAGAAGTAGTATTAATTTCACCGTAGCTTATTATTACACTATTCTCAGCAGTGTTGCCATGGTCGCACACAAAAAATAGCCAATCTCCTTGTATACCAGAAACAGAACCTTCAGTTATAGTGCATGGTGATCCTACAATCCAACTTCCGTCCGCCACGGTATACATTGGATCTATTATTTCATCATGCGGGAAAGTATATTCAAACGTTTGATACATATATTGATATGAATTTGTAGGTCCTATATTATATCCATTTCCATTCTCATCTAATTTATAAAACAATTTTTTTCTTGTTACTCCGTCTCCTCTACCCTTTACAGGTTCATCTCCTTCTAAATTATAATGTGTATTATAACTATCAAACATCATTTCAATACTTGGAGCTCCTACTATATAGTTTAATTTTTCTGATACTCCTTCTTTTATGTTATCTTTTAATTCTGACCAATTGTCTTCATTTAATAATCCTATTACCTTTTTTATATTTGACTTTTCTTTGTTAGGTGTATTATTTACATATAAACATGGATTTAATTGTTTTATTTTTACTTTGTTTCGTCCTTCCGCTGTTTTTGCATCTATATCTGTATTATCTTGTAATAATGTATATGGGGCTGGGAACTTATCATAACTAGGGCAGTCCGCCTTTAAATATATTGTTCCTGCTCCGTCTCCATATTTATTATCAAAATCAATGTAATACAGCCTGTATGTTGTAGAAATTTTTACTTTTGTGTCTTTAGTTTCATCTACAAACTGAATACCTTTTACATTTATTGCTTCAGTTCCTTCTCCTGCATTTTTAAAATTTGTAATTTTCATTCCTAAATATTTCCCGAAATTTTCCTTTGTTAATTTTATGGTTTCTCCATTTATCTTTGCTTTTACATTTAATCCTAAATTCGCATCTTCAATCTCATCTGCTACTATATTTAGATACTCTGCTTCATTTTCTTGAGCTTCCTGATATTTTTCTGTCGCTCTTTTTGCCTTGCTAATTAATCCATTATCTCCCAGGGTTGAATTTAATACCACTCCTGCCAAAATCAGAATTATGACTATTGTAACTACTAAAGCAACCAATGTAATACCTTGTTCACTTAACCTTTTCATTTTTTCTTCTTTTAATCCCCTTTCGTTCATTTTAATTTGTTTCATCTGTTCTTTTTCTCCTTTCATTTCTTGATTTTTCATCTGTTTTACTTTCATTTTAGTTTTCTCCTTGATTTTTAATTATTATTTATTTTTTGTTAATTATTAATTATCTTAAAAATATTATAGTTAAAGCGTCTGTGCTAGACTCCAACCGGAACCTTTAGGCGTAGGGCACTTGAAGCAAATTACATTTACCTGCCGTATGTCATTATGGAATTTGCGACAGCAAGGCGCAAATAAAAGCCATGCATTTTAGCTTCCACTAAAACACATAGCTTTACTACATTTATCTATAAAATCTATTTCATTATTATTTATATTGCTTATGTTTGCGAAGTCACTTAATAAGCCTACATTTTTATTTTCTAAAATGTAACTCTCTCTCTCTCTCTCTCTCTACTCTTGCAACGTTTTCAAGCTTTTTCATCTTTTGTTTGCTCCTTTTACTTTGTTTTAAAATTAGTTGTTTTTAATTTTTACTATTTACATTTTATATTTTACAATAACTAATCTTGATTGTCAATTATTTTTCTATGTAATTTTGTGATTCTTTTAATATCTCAATTGCCTTTTGTATAGACTTATCATTTTCTTGGTCTAAATCTCCCAAAAAAATTGATTGGTCTTTAACTTCTATTTTTGGTTCGATTCCTTTTTTATTGATTTCATTACCATTTGGAGTATAATATTCTTCTGTTGTTATTTTTAATCCGCTCCCGTCCGATAATTCATACAGAGTTTGTATTACTCCCTTTCCATACGTTGTTGCTCCAATTATCGTGACATTGTTTGCTAAATCTTTTAATGCTCCTGCTAAAATTTCTGATGCACTTGCTGAATATTGATTCACTAATAATGCTGTTTTCATAGTTATTTTCTTGTCCTTTTTTGCAGATGTTATCTCTTCATTTCCTGTTTTATTTTTTGCAACTAGTATTTTGTTTCCCCTTTCTATGAATAAATCTGCTATATCAATGGCTTCATCCACAATTCCTCCACCATTTGTTCTTATATCTACTATTAATGCCTTCATACCTTGGTTTAATAGGTTGTCATATTCTGTTTCAAATTGTTCTGCCACTTTTGTCCCGTCAAAACTTGATATATAAATATAACCTATATTATTTTCTAACATTTGTGAACTAACTCTGATTATATCTACACTTGCCCTTTTTACCTCAAATTCAATTATTTCTTCTTGATTATTAGTTTTTTCATTTGTTCCAGCACTTTCTTGATTGCTCTTCCTTTTTACTTTTATTTTTACGGTTGTTCCGATTTTTCCTTTTATACTGTCTGTGATTGTGTCATAATCATCTCCACTACATGGAGTTCCGTCCACTTCTATTATTACATCTCCTGATTTTATTCCTGCTTTTTCTGCTGGTGAGTCTTTATATGTATCAAATACAACTATTTCATTTAATTCTTTGTCTAAAGTTATTTGTACACCTATCCCTACAAATTCTCCAACTGTATCTGAATAATATTCTTCCATTTCTTTTTTAGGAAAATACTTTGTATATTCGTCTCCTAAAGCTGCTACATAGCCTTTTACTACTCCTTCTAGCAGTTCATCTTCTGATACTTCTTCTCCAATATATTCTGATTGTATTTTATTTTTTATAAGATTTAACTTTGTTACTAATGTGTCTGATGCAAAAGCATTTCCTAAAACTGATGTTATTTCTTGGTTACCTTTTCTTCCATATACCCATAGCATAGTAATAGAAAATGTTACTACTGCTGTTATTATAATTGTCATCAAATTTTTGAAAAATTGTTTACTTCTCATTTCTGATATTTATTCCTTTCCTGTAATATGCTTTATTCTTCCCCTGCTAAATATTTCTTAGGGTCTATAGCTACTCCATTTTCTCTAACTTCAAAGTGAACGTGTGGTCCTGTTGAATTTCCTGTTGAGCCCATTTCCATTATTACATCTCCTTTTGCTACAACTTCTCCAACATTTTTTAGCAATTTGCTTCCATGTCCATACAAAGTAACTACCTTTATCCCTTGCTCATTAATTCCATGGTCTATCATTACCATGTTTCCATATCCACCTGTATTAAATGCAGAATAAATAATTACACCGTCTGCTGCTGCATATACTGGGTCTCCAGTTGCGCCACCAATATCTATTCCGTCATGATTTTTTATTATTCCTTGAATTGGATGAAGCCTTGTTCCATAAGCTGATGTAATATATGATGTAGTATAAGTTGGCCACATCATTATTCCGCCTGAATATTGCAAATCATAAGTTGATCCTGATATTGCATATTGTATTAAATTTTCAAGTTCTTCTTGTTGTTTTAGATAGGCATCTATTTCTGATTTTAATTTTTGTTCACTTTCGCTCAGACTTAATTTATGGTTTTCGACGATTGTTTTAGTATTTGTCAAAACCACAGTTTGTTCTTCTGCTTCAGCTTTGACAATTTTCATATTTGCTTTCTTTTCTTTTAGCTCATTTGATAATTTTTCTATTTGCTTTTTTTGCTCATCTAATTGTTTTAAACTTTTAGAATCATATTCAATTATTGTTTTTATAATATAATATCTTGATATAAAATCTATAACATCACTTGAGTGTAATAATACATCTAAATAAGTAGTTGTACCACTTTTATACAAAGCTACTAATCTCTTTTTTAGTAAATCATTTTTTGAATCATATTTACTTTGAATATCATCTATTTTACTTTGTGTCTCATTTACTTGTCTTTGTATATCCTGATATTCTGCGTTTACCTTATCTAATTTCTTTTGATATTCATCTATTCTTTCTTCTAAATTTTGTATCTGTATAAGTGATGTTGATAACTCTCCTTCTACATATTGTAATTGTTCTTTTGCATGGTCTAAATTTTGTTGCACTTGCTCTTGTTGTTCTTGCAATGTCAATACTCTATTAGAGTATGAGACTTCATTGGTTTCGTTTTCATTAGTTATATTTTCTTCTGCAAATGAATAATTGATTAGAGAAAAAACGATTAATATTATTAATATGATACTTATATATTTTTCTTTTTTAGTATTAATCATTTTTTCCTTCCTTTCTTTTAAATTATTTTATTCATAATGCTAATTGTTATTCTAATTTAAAAAATATTATACTTAGTTCACCTTGCTTACTACTATACACAATTTAAGTGGAGCATATTGCTTGTTTCAAGATGTATAAATATAATATTTTTTATTTTTGTTATCTATATTTTTAAGATGCTGTTGCAGCCCCTGCTGCCAAAGTGTATCCGCCTGGCAAATAATCCAATGGATTTAAAGGTGATTTGCTGAAGAATTCAGTTGTTGATGATGCTTGTCTTATTTCAAAATGCAAGTGTGGTGCTGTACTACTTCCTGAATTTCCTGATGTTGCTATAACTTGTCCTTGTGTTACATATTGACCATTGCTTATTTTACTTGCTGACAAGTGTCCATATAGAGTTACATATCCACTACCATGGAATACCATTATGTAAGTCCCATATCCATATCTATCATAAGCATTATATGCATATCCAGTAGCTGATGCATAAACGTTTTCATAACTTGCTCCTATATCTATTCCTTTGTGCATCCTTCCCCATCTATGCTTTACTGTTGATGTGACTACTTTATTATTGCATGGCCATATAAAACTTCCGTCAAATTTTAAGCCATTTGTATTTAGTTGTGCTTGAGCTTGGCGTGCTGCTGCTGCTAATTCTGCATTTACTCTTGCCATAGCTTGATTATATGAATCGATTTCTGCTTGTTTTGCTTTTTCTTCTTGTGTTAAAGATTCTATTTTACTTTCTTTTTGAGCTTGCATTGCAGTTAGTTGAACATTTTTTGCATCTTTTTCAGCTTTAACGCTATCTACTTCTTTCTTTTTATTTTCTAGTTCTTGCTTTGCAGTTTCTAATGATTGCTTTTCTTCTGTAACCTTATTTATTAATTTTGTGTCAGCATCTGCTATCTGCTCTAGTGCATCAAATGAAGCTAACATATCCATATAACTTGATGCGCCTAGCAAAACATCTAAATAAGATAGACTTCCGTTTTTATACATTGATACAAGTCTTTTTTTCAAAAGCTCTTGTTTTGCTTCTAATTCTTTTTGCTTTTCATCTATTTCTTTTTCTTTTTCTGAAATCGAACTATTTAATTCTGATAATTGACTTTCTAAGCCCCTTATTTCATTATTTAAGGCACTTATTTGGTCATTTAATGAGTCTAATTCGTTTTGCTCATTTTTCTTTTCAGTTGTTATGTTATTTTTTTCTCTTTGTGCTTGATTTATCTGTTCTTGTATTTTATCTTTGTCTGCTTGAGTAGCAGCAAAACTGCAGTTCATTATGTACGTCAGCATAAACAGCATAATTGTTATCCCCAATAATACTTTATTTTTCATACGTATCCTCCTATAATTACTTATTCAAATTTTTGTGTAATTAGATTGTCCTTTTATACTTTTAAATATTTTCTCATTGAGATTATACTTCCAAGAATTCCTATTCCTGTACCTAATACAAAGTATACAATTAGTAGTTTAGCGAATATATCTGAGAAACTATATAATGTCATGTTTATTATTTGTATTACTGATGATGATAAGATTCCATTTACAGCCGAATTATATGCTAAGCCTACTATTGCAAGTGTTATCAATGCTGATACAACTCCAATAATTATACCTTCTACTACAAATGGTCCTCTTATGAAACCGTTTGTAGCACCTACATATTTCATTATTGAAATTTCTTTTCTTCTTGCATATACTGTAAGCTTTATTGTATATGATATTATAAATACTGAAATTATTACTAAAATTAGAAGTAATACCAAGGTTGCCATTTGTATACCTTTAGCCACAGTTGCTAATGAAGAAATTGTATCATCTTGTGCTGTGATTTCTTCTACTCCATTTAACTGTACTATTTGCTCCTGTACCTGACTATTTAAAGTTAAATCTGTTAATGTAACAAAATATGAATCAGGAAATGGATTATCAGTTTCATATTCTTCTAATATGTCCAAATTTCCGCCAAGTCTTTCTTTTATCGAAGCTAACGCATCTTCTTTAGAATAAAATGTTACTTGGTTTACTCCGTCAATTTGTCTAATTTTTGTTTCCATGCTTTTAATTTGATCATCTTCTAATCCTTCAGATATGATTACTCTCATACCTTGTTGACTTTCAACTTGTTTCATAATGAAATTGATATTTTCACCAATAAGATAAAACACACCAAATATAAACATGGTTGCGCACATTATGATTATTGAAGCACTTGTCATTTTTTTCTGTTTGCCAACGCTTCTAAATCCTTCTCCAATTAAATATCCAATACTATTATATTTCACCGTCATACCCACCTTTTTCATCACGTATAATATTGCCTTTGTCAATACGAATAACTCTTTTATTCATTTTGTCTACTATGTCTTTTGCGTGTGTTGCAACAACTACAGTAGTTCCCCTTAAATTAATATCATTTAAAAGTTCCATTATATCCCATGCTGTATTAGGGTCTAAGTTTCCTGTTGGTTCATCTGCAATTAACATTGACGGATTATTTACTATTGCTCTAGCCAATGCCACTCTTTGTTGCTCTCCACCGGATAATTCGTTTGGATAAACTTTGGCTTTACTCTCTAATCCAACTTGTGATAAAACCATTGGAACTTGTCTTCTTATATGCTTTGGAGTTGCCCTAACAACATGCATAGCAAATGCTACATTATCATATACTGTTTTATCAGGTAATAATCTAAAGTCTTGAAAAACTATTCCCATACTTCTTCTTAAATATGGAACTCTACTTGGTTTTAAAAATGTTGTATCTTTACCATTAATAATTATGTTACCTGAAGTTGGCTCTTCTTCTTTTAAAATCAATTTTATTATTGTTGATTTTCCTGAACCTGAGCTTCCAACTAAGAAAGCAAATTCACCTTTTTCAATGTTGAAATTAGCATTATGTACGGCATCTACTTCTCCTGTGTATGATTTACTTACATTTCTAAATTCTATCATTATTGTTCTTCCTTTTTGTTTTAAAAATTACCATTCTCATCATATCAATAAAATTATATATTTTCAAGTAGTATTATAAAAAATTTTAAATAATTTAGTTAAATTACTATTAATTTTTTATCTGACTTTGTTAAAACTTCCGGGATCATTTTATTTACTAAAATCGTGTCTTCTATTCTAATTCCAAGTTTTCCTGGTATATATATGCCCGGCTCGTTTGTAACTACCATATTTTCTTTTAATGTGAAGCACGACCTTTGGCTTATTATTGGAAATTCATGTACATCTAATCCCACGCCATGACCTAAAGCATGTATCATACTATAATTTCTTGCATTAAACTCACTTTCTAAACTTTTAGCTATTAATTTACCTTCTGCATTATCTTTCATTTTTTCTGTTGCTCTTATTTGACATCCTAGAATAAAATTGTACAATTCTCTTATTTCGTCGCTCACTTTTCCAACAAAAATTGTTCTCGTCATATCAGTACAATATCCTTCAAATTTAGCTCCAAAGTCAATTGTAATGCAATCTCCTTTTTGTATTATTCTGTCAGTAGGCATTGCATGTGGCTTTGATGAATTTTCTCCACTTGCAACTATTGTGTCAAAAGCCACTCCATCTGCACCATTTTCAATAAAATATTTCTCTATTTCTAATGCTATTTGCTTTTCTGTCACACCTTCTTTTATGTATTCTAACAAATATCTAAAGCAATTATCTGTTATTTCTGAAGCTTTTCTTATTTTAGATATTTCAATATCATCTTTTATCATCCTCATATTTTCTATAAGGTAATTTGTTTCCACTGCTTCTTTTAATCTGAATTTTCTAACATAATTTTGATATTGTGCATAAGTTATATTGTTTTCTTCAATTCCAATTCTTGTACACTCGGCGAAAAAGCCCAAATAATCTTGTTCTGATACATTTGCGCTATCATACACAATAATCTCGTCTCCAATCGTTATTGAATTATTTACTTGTTCTATGTATCTTGCATCAGTTAGCAAAATGTTTTCCCTATTGGTTATTAGGAAAACTCCTTCTGCATTTGTCCCTACAATATAATGAATATTGGCGGGGTTAGTTACTATCATGCCATTAATGTCTAGCAACCTCATCTTTTCTCTTAGACTTCTAATTTTATAATTCATACAATTATTCCTTCTATTTACATAAATATTTATATACTATATATCTAATCCTAAAAATATTATAAACGCAGCAACCGCGCAGCGCTCAACCGGAGCGTAAGCGAAGGGCGCTTGAAGCAAATTACATACAAGCGCCGAATGGCATTATGCATTGCATAAAGTATATTAATTGCACAGCCATGAAGGCATAATGGAATTTGCGACAGCAAGGTGCAAGTATATAATATTTTTAAGGATTAGATAATATTTATATTAATAATTATATTATATTTTGTATAATCCTAATGTAAATATTTTTAACAGTACAAATAGCAATAAATTATGTGGCATAAACATTGCAATAAATGCTGCTATTACGATAAATGGTCCAAAAGGTATGTACTCATTTGATTTTTTCTTTTTAGTTATTAATAATATTACACTTATTATTGCTCCTAGTAAAAAGGAAATTACTGCTATCATGATTGTTGTGGTTAATCCAAAGAACAAGCCAAGTGCTCCCATTAGCTTGACATCTCCAAAGCCCATGGCTTCTTTACCTGCAATGGCTCCACCTATTAGTGTAATTAATAGGAAAATTCCCCCACCAGCAACTAAGCCTAATATGCTATCAATGAATAAATTCATACTAGTTAGACCTGATATAAATGTGAAAATTACACCTACTTCAAACATTGTAAGAGTAAGTCGATTTGGAATTATTTGCTTTCTATAATCTATTACAAATGCTGCAATTAGCATTGGTGTGAGTAATAAATATTCTAATAATTTGATTTTCCAGCCAATAAAATACAATAGCAAAATATAAATTATTGCTGTTGATAGTAGTAGCTTAAAGTTTACCTTCATGTGTGGTAAATATGTTGTAAAGAATTCTTTGCAAAATACTTTTTCGTGATTTTCAAGTCTAGCATTTGCCCAGTTCATCACTTGTCCTACTGCTAAGCCTAACAATCCTATAAAAAAATAGTATAATATATGAATATCATTTATGTACATTTTTTCCTCCTAGATTTTCTTTTGTTTGTTGTTTTATGTTATACTTATTACCAAAACCTTATTTCTATATTTACTTCAATACTCTATTTTTATATTTTTTTAAATTTTATTGTTATTTTTAATCTTATTCTAAAGCACAAATCTTGTTGGAAAAGAATTAAATTTTAAATGAAGTTTGACAACGCCAAAATTATAATTATTTTTCAACCTTATACTTCTTTAGAACTATTTTTTCTAACTTTCTTTTGATGATGCTGATTATATTTTTTTCAGGTGATATTGGTATTGTCAATATTGAAAACATCTTCATCCTATTGGCTCCCAATACATCTGTAAAAAGCTGATCTCCGATTTCTGCTATGCTTTCAGCTTTTTCATCTAATAACTTTTGTGCTTTTTTCAAACCTCTTTTAAATGGTTTTGTTGAAAAATAAATAAATGGAACATCCAATTGTTTTGCCACATTAGAAACTTTTCCTTTTTTACAACTATTTGATGCTATACATATTTTAATGTTTGCTTTTTTTAGTTCATCTACCCATTTTTCACTATTTTCTAAAGGTCTTCTATCCAAATCAATTAAAGTATTATCTACATCTAATATAACCGCTTTTATATTATTTTCCTTTAAAAATGATATTTTTATATCTGTAACTTTATCAAATATTGCTTTTGGTTTTAACATATTTCTCCTTATTTCTTCAAAGGTGTAAAATTATTATTTTAATTTATGGATATATTATATTGTTAAATAAAGTATATGTCAAGGAAATTTAATAATACATTTCGTAATATTTTCTTTTAAAAGTATTATCTTGCAACAATTTTTAATTTAATAGAAATATGTCATCAATCCATTATTTGCAAAATCTATGATTTCCAATAGTTATAGTTAGTGGTCTTGACCATATCCATGCACTTGTGGCAGTATTTGGATTAAAATAATATATAGCCCCATAAGTTGGATCCCAACCATTTATTGCATCTTGGGCTGCCTTTTTTGCTGTTGCATTTGGCGACAAATTAATTTGTCCGTCTGACACACATGTAAATGCTCCTTGCTGATAGACTACTCCTGAAACTGTATTTGGGAATCTACTGTCTTTAACCCTATTCAGTATTACTGCTGCAACTCCTACCATACCTGTATATGGCTCTCCCCTTGCTTCTGCATACACAAAACGACTTATTAAATTTAAATTACTTGAGTTAGAAGTTGAACCCGTTGAACTTGAGCCTGAACTTGATGAGAAAATTCCCATTGCTTGTAAAGTATTAGTCCCTGCTATTCCGTCTACTGTTAAACCATTTTTCTTTTGGAATTTTTTTACTGCTGATAATGTACCACTTCCATAAATCCCGTCAACGCTTCCGCTGTAGTATCCCCAATTTTTTAATTTTGTTTGTATTTGTTTTACTTCATCTCCCCTTGAACCATACCTAGATAATGCATAAGTTTCTTGATTTCTAAGCAAAACATTATAAGCCACAAACAATACTATAGCAATTGCTAGCAAAATACCTACCTTATATTTATTTTTCATACAAATTAAATTCCTTTCTGAAGATACATAGAAATGAAAGATTGATTTCCTTCAAACTAAATCTTTTCTAAAATATACATAAAAATAACCTTTTATTTGGAGTTATTTTTTCCAAAAAAGGTTATTTTATACAATATTTTTTAGTTTAAAAAATCCCTACTATATTATTGTTTTCATCTAAATCAATACTTTCTGCTGCTGGTACTTTAGGAAGCCCTGGCATTGTCATGATTTTTCCTGTTTTTACGACGATGAATTCCGCTCCTGCTTTTAATTCCACAGAATTAACAGTTATTTTAAAAGGTTCGTCACATAATAAATTTTTAGGATTGTCTGATAATGAATACTGAGTTTTTGCAATACATATAGGCATTTTCAAATCTCCGATTTGTTTTAATTGTTCTTCTGCCTTTTCAGTATAGTTTACTCCTTCAGCTCCGTATATCGATTTTGCGACTTTTTCAATTTTAGTTTTCGTTGAATCTTCTAGTTCATACGTATTTTTAAATGTGTGAGGTTTATCACATAATTTAACAATTTTTTCTGCTAAATCTGTTGCACCTTCTCCACCTTTAGCCCAGTTCTCTAGCAAGCTATATTCAACATCTTCCTTCTTAATGTATTCTTCTAAAGTATCTATTTCTTCTTGAAAATCATTTTCATATTTATTTATTGCTACAATTGGATTTAATCCAAAGCTCTTTATATTCTGTATATGTTTTAACAAATTATGTATTCCGATTTTTAAAGCTTCTATATTTTTATTTGAAACTTCGTCTTTTGCAGCACCACCATGATATTTCAAAGCTTTCATTGTTGCTACTATTACAACCGCATCAGGAGACATTTCTAAATTTCTACATTTTATATTTAAGAATTTTTCTGCTCCTAAATCTGCACCAAATCCAGCTTCAGTTACAACATAATCGCCTAGCTTCCTAGCCATTTTCGTTGCTATAATACTGTTGCAACCATGTGCAATATTTGCAAAAGGTCCACCATGAATTATAGCTGGATTATGTTCTAAAGTTTGCACTATGTTAGGATTTAAAGCATCTTTTAGTATTACTGTCAAGCTTCCGTCTGCCTTTAAATCTCTACAAGTTACTTCTTTTCCTTGTTTGTTAAAACCAATTACAATATTGCCAAGTCTTCTTTTCAAATCTTTTATATCTTTTGACAAACATAAAATTGCCATTATTTCAGAAGCAACCGTAATGTCAAATCCGTCATCTCTTGGCACTAGATTTTTCTCTCCTGAAAGTCCTATTTCAACTTTTCTTAGAGCTCTATCATTTAAATCTACACATCTTTTCCACGTTACTTTTTCAATCTCAAGCTTGTTTCCTTGGAATATGTGGTTATCCACAATGGCACTCAACAAATTATTAGCAGTAGTAATTGCATGAATATCCCCTGTAAAATGTAGGTTTATGTCTTCCATTGGTGCGACCTGCGAATAACCGCCACCAGTTGCTCCACCTTTTATTCCAAACACAGGACCTAAAGAAGGTTCTCTCAAAGCTAAAATTGATTTTTTTCCAATTTTATTAAGTCCGTCAGATAATCCAATTGCTGTTGTTGTCTTTCCTTCTCCTAATGGTGTTGGATTTATTGCGGTTACTAAAATCAATTTTGCATCTTTTTTATCTTTTAACTTATCAAGATAATCAATTGAAATTTTTGCTTTATATTTTCCATATTGCTCTAAATATTCTTCAGGAATATTTAGCTTGTCCGTTATGTCGGTTATTTTATTTAACTTCGTACTTCTAGCTATTTCAATATCTTTCATATTTAATTTAATTCCTTCCTAAGGTACAAATCTAGTTGAAAAATAATTACAATTTTCAACCTTTACCTTCTTGTATAATTTATTTATTATAGATACCGATTTTTCAAGGAATAGTCAATACTATAATTTTATTGTAATTTGTACTTTAAATAAATTAGAAAATCATGCCTACTATAAACCCTATTAACGCACCTGCGACCACTTGAAATGGTGTGTGTCCAGTCATTTCCTGAAGTTTTTCTGAATATGTTAATTTTTGATTTTTTATAATATCATTTAAAATATGTGCCTGCTTGCCAACTGCTCTTCTAACTCCAGCTGCATCATACATAATAATTAATGAAAAAGCCACACACGCTGCAAATAACGGTGAATTAATGCCTTCACTTTTTCCAATCATTGTAGTAAT
>CANQJG010000025.1 GCA_947624185.1 uncultured Clostridia bacterium
CTCTTTGCAAAATTTCCTTTTGCTTTTACTGGTTTTGTTGTCTTACAAGATTTGATTTTTCTTTTGTTTTCTTCCAGTTCAAAACTTTCATACGTTATGTGCTGAATTTCCTTGTCTTTATCTTCTATTGTCTCGATTATAGTTACTGCACCTCTATATGTAGGTTTATATCCTATAACGAGTTTTTCAGCGTCTTTATAGTCCATTTCTGTTGGAACAACTGGTTTTATATTTTCTGACATTGAATATACTTTTATTCCAGTAGGGTAAATATTTATATTTGTGCTATTATTGTTATAGTATCTAGCTAGATAATCTAGTCTTGCTGATGTTATTTTTCTTATTGTTATAGTTCCACCACTCCACAAGCTTTGTAATTGTTCTTGGTTTAGTTCTAGTTTAGTTCCATTTGTTTTCTTAACCCAAAAATCTATAATGGGTTTGTTTGCTTCTTGGTAAACTAAAACTCTTATAAAAGCTATTCCGTCCATTATTCTTAGCAGTTTTTCTTTGCAACTTTTAATTTTTCTTTTTAATGCTTCTTTATCTGTTATCGTTTCATTAGACTCTATTCTTATTATTTTCTCTGATGTATTTCCCTTGAAGTTTTCCTTTAAGAGCCTATATAAAGTTTTCAATAATGAAAAAACTGCTCTGCTTAATCTTTTTTCTCTTTTCTTGATGTCTACTACTTCTCCAGTCTGTTCATTAAGCATTTTGTTTCCACTTATTCTTTTATATAGGGTTATATGTCCTAGATTTTGATTTTTTCTAGTTTCTATATCGTATTGCTTGCCCTCATTATAAGAATAAACTCTTGCTTTTTCAGTTGGTGCTGGTTTACTTGGATTGATTTCTTTCTTTCTTTTTGACATTATTTTTTCACCTCCTCCAAAAGTTTTTCTTATAGTTGTGAAACTTTTCTCAAAATTTTGGATGTTTTTTCTTAAACGCAAAAAAGAAGTTTGAGATAGAAACACAACTATAAGACTATAACAAAAATTATGTTATAGATTTGCTTATAAATCGTGTTCTATTACTCAAACTTCTCCTTATTTATTTAGCATTGGCTACTTACCAGTTGACCTGATGTCCTATCTTTTATTCTTCTTGCTTACACTCTCTTTCCTATATATTATATACAGGTTCTAGGCAGGTGTAGTTTCACCAGTTTGGAGATTCCTATTACTTTTGGAATAGGCACCGCTCAATTCTTATAATGAACTAATTTATATATTCAATTACAAAATTTTTTATTGTTGTGATAATTATTCTATGCCCACATCTATTCATTACTAAAATCTTGGCAGAAATTATCACTAAAAAATTTTGGAATTTTAGTTTATCATATATTTTTGATTTTGTCAACACTTTTTCAAAACTTTTTTATTTTATGTCTGTATTCCTTGATACTCTAAGAAAGAAAGTTTTATATTTTTTATTTTATTATTAAAAATCTTATTACTTATGGAAAAGGAGCGTGGCTTTTTTATCTTCTCTTATTACACGCTACTTTTTCGTTAGTTATATTATTTTTATATTAGAAAACTTGGCGTGTTCTTGAAAATTGGCACAAAAAAGAGGGCAACCCTTATGGATTACCCTTATACATTAAAAGGAGTATATACTTATGCTTTATAGATTAACTTGTTTTTTAATTCTGTTTCTAGTATTGACTCCATATTTGTTAGTGCACTTTCTATTTTTGTGATTTCTGTTGCTATCTCATTAGTTTTTTCCCAGCTTATATTTTCTTCCATTTCTTCGTAACCGTCTAGGATTGTTTTTATTCTGCTTATTAGTTCGTAAAACCTTAAACTTGGTATGATGTCCTCTGGTATCATTTCAACGTATTCTTTTTCTACTGGTGCTTTACTTTCTTTCTTTAATGGTTCGTGTATTTCATTTATAACTTTTACTGTATCAGTTAAGTTGATTATTCCTTCTTTAACTCCGTCCATTATATATTGCTCATCTTCTCCTATTGGTTGCTTTATTAGTGAAAATCTTTCTACTTCTTCTGTTAAGTCTTTGGTTAAGTCTAACAAAGTGATTTCGTTTTTCTTCTTTTCCTTTAGTATTTGTTTCTTTTCTTCTAGTAATAATTTTCTCTTTTTTCCAGTTTCAACATCTTTTAGTATTAGAGGTTCCTCTTCCTTTAACACGTTAATAATTCTAAAACTCATAATTTTATACTCCTTTCGTTTTTGTGATTATCGGCAAAATGGATGTTTTTCTTCACTGTTTCTAACTACAAGAAAAATCTTAATTGCTTTTTAAGTAGTATCTTTTTCTTTAACCATTGTTTCCACCTCACAAAACTTTTTCTTCACTATTAGTTTACTAATTTTCTTGAAGCAGGAGAAAGTAGATCTACTTCTCTCTATTAACCTTTATTTTTGTTTTTAAGAGTTTAATTCGCTTTCTAGGTATAGTATTATACTTTTGTTATTATTTTTATTTCTGGGCTATTCTGGATTGTTTAAGATTATTATTAAAGTTGGATTGGGCAAAAGAAAAAGGTTCAGGACCTTTAATGGTGCTGGACCTCTTTTATTCTTGCTCTATATGAGTTTATTTAATCTTTTTTGCTACTATTACAAACCTTCCGTTTTCTTGACTATATTCACAAGTAGAAAGTGTTAGTAATTGTTCTCCATAGTTTGCAGTTTTTCCAGTATCATAGATACTTGCTTTCTTACTTTCTTCCACGAAGTTATTATATTCTTGTTCAGTTTCTGCATTTACAAAGTAGTAATATCTAAAAACGTTTTGTTCACTCTTATAGTAAACTCTTGATTCAAAAACCGATATGATTTCGTATGTATCTTCACTTGTTGTAGTTGTAAATTTTATTGTTGGATGTTCTTCATAAAAATTTTTGTTTCTGTACTTTATTAAATCTTCAAACATTAAACCTTGTTTGTTTCTATGTCCATAGATTAAGTAGTTTGAACTGCCATTGATTAAGTCAAAATCTTTATCAAGAAAAATGCTACCAGTACTTGCTTTCTCTTTCTTATAGTTATGAGTTAGGTAGTAATCATTATCTTTTGCTTGACAAACTGGGTAATTGATATTTGTTCCTGCTATCTCTAACCAGCCTATGATTTCTTCATTTTCTTTTTTCAATTCTTCTACTTGTAAAACTCTTTCTGTTTTTTCTTCCGTAATTTGTTCTGTATCTATTTTTATTTGTTCTAGTATATTTTCATTGTCTTGTTTTTCTTTATTTGACTTATAGATATATACTGCTATAACAATAATACTTATTATGAAGATTAAAACAAAAATCGTTCTTATGATTTTTCTTCCCAAAGTTCCCTTTTTCTTTATTTTGTGTTTTCCTTTTTTCACTTTGTTTGACTCCTTTATGAAATTAGAGCAGGGTTTAATCTGCTCTAACTATGTACGATTATTTTGTTTATTTTCTTTTTCTTAATGCTATTATCCCTATTGCTGACATTATTGTTACTGGTACTATGTATTTGATTATATCTGTTGTTCCAGTCTTTGGTGTTTCATCTAGTTCACCTTTATTGTTTGTTGATGTTTCCTTTGTTTCTGCTAAAATGTATGTACTGAAATGGTCTGTTTCAAAAACTGCATATTTTTTACCGTCTATTGTTTCTACTGTTACATCATACTTGATTTTGTTATTACCGTCAATTCTATAAGCTACTAATTTTGATGTATCAAACTCTGCTGGAATTGGTATTTTAATTTTTACTTTTCCACTAGGTTGTACTTCTACACCATTTGATTTTAGAGTTATATCATAAGCAACGAAGTTATTAACTGAATCTTCTAAAACGGTTATATTCTTTTTATCGATAGGTTTGATTTCTAAAACTGTATCACTTGGAACTATGTCAGTATTTGTTTCAAGTTGTATATTTGTATCTGTATCAGTATCTGTTACTGGACTTTGTTTTGGTTGTTCTCTACGAACTATTACAAAACCGTCATCACTAAATTTTCCGTTCTTATGTGTAAAATGTAATTCGTATGCATTATCAACTGCTACCTTTTTACCGTGATAGTTGTCAATTTCATTTGTTTTTATCAAACTTATATCAATTACTTCATAACCTGGTTCATACTCTAAATTCCATTCTCCAATATCGTTTTGATGAGCCATTGCATAATCTTTTACTTTGTTAACTACATAAGTATTTACTTCATCTTCAGCAACTGAACTTGGTACAGTAACAACTGGAACTGAACCTTCACTTCCCATAACTCTTATATCATACAAAATATCATTTTTGAAGATACCTAAATGAGTTCCTCCTTCTCCATCTACTGCTCCAAAACCGTAACCATCTCCAGCACCAGAAGTTGCTTTTATTGTGATAGATTTGTCTTTAACAATGCTATTGTAATATTTTTCTGCCAAGTTAAAAAGTTCTGTCCAAGCATCATATTTTTCACTTGCCATTGCATCTTCAAGACTAAATTCAAAATATACTGGACTTTCTAATTTTAGATTTTTTACTGTTTGTTCATCTGCTGAATTATAATCTTTTGTATTATTGTATTTTATTGTAATTTCTTTGTGTAATTCAGTATTTTTTCCATTTTCTTTTAGCTGTACAGTTACATTTGCCTTATGAAAATTGTCATTTTCAAGACAAAGATATAATGGATTAGTACCAAAATAAGTTTCAACTCCTGTTGTATTAATTCCTTTTTCTTGCCATATTGCTTTTACTTGCTTCTCAATTTCTGCACTTGCCTTTTCATACTCACTTTCTTTTAAGTTAATGTCCATACTCTCTGGTAGAACATCTAGCATATTTTGTAGATATTCTTCTGTTATTTCAGCTGCTTTAACATTTGTTGCACCTATTATTACTGCAAACAATGCTATTACTGTTACAATTAAAATCTTTGTTTTTAATTTCATTTTTATTCTTTCCTTTCACTTTTATTTTCTTATAAATTTAACTTTTGTATATTTTTAATTCTTTTGTTTTTCCACCTCCTCTTTGATTACCTTGGTACTTAATTCGTAAAAGAATAGTTAAATTAACCTTTTTGCTTATTAGTATATAAAGTTATATACTTTTGTTAGATTTTGTCTTAATTTTTGTCTTCACGCTTTTGTTTTATCTTCTAACTGGTCGTAACTCTTTTTTACTTAACCATTTACTCCCTGAAAGGTATCCTTTACATTTCGTGTTTTTGCAACCTATATGTCCATTTCTTAAATCTTCATATAGGATTCTTCCACATCTCCAACAATGCTCCATTTTACCTTGTTTTGCTGGTACTATCGAGTTTGTATACATTTTTATCATCTCCTATTCTATCACTTATCTAACTGTCAGTCAATAGTTTTATGATTTTTAGTGTATTACTTCTTACAGTTAGAATTGTTATAATTTTTAGGAGGAGTTGTATTATGAAAAATGAAAAAACTGATACAAGTGTTATCTTTAAGACACTTGGGCAAAATATAAGAAAAGCTAGACTTTTGAAAGGGTTAAGTCAAGAAAATCTTTCAAACGATTTAGATAAAACGCTTAATTTTATATCTCTTATAGAAACAGGCAAGAAAGGTGTTAGTGTTCCTACTCTAGTAGATATTGGTAAAGTTCTTAACGTTAGTGCCAATTCATTATTTGAGGGGATTATTCCTCTGGCAGATTATAATGAGGAAAATTTTATCATTGACACTTTCCGTATGCTGAACGAAAAAGATAAAAAGGCTGTTGTAGATTTTCTTAACTATATAATTGAGTCAAAAAGCTAAATGCAAAAAAGAGGTATCTTTTATTAGACACCTCTTTTATTTTTATCTATTAGTAATGTTTCTGCTGTTTTATAACCTTCATAGAAGAATTGTTTTTCTTGTTGAACACATATATTGATTACTGCGTCAGTTACTTTTTCCAGTTCTCTCCTATAATTTTCACCTATTTCTTTTAGAAAATTTTCTCTTACCTCTACAAATTCTTTTTCTGCTTTTCTTACTTCTGCTGATGGTTTTAATTCTTCTTCTACTGCATTGTATAGTATTTCTAAAATTTCTTCTTTTTCCATTTCACTTCCTCCTATATATATAGTATAGTACAAATGTTCGTATTTGTATATAGAAAAGATAAAAATTTTTATCTTTTTTGTCTGGAAGTGGTTGATTTTATTATATTCTAGGGTTGTGCTTCGTAGTCTGGCTATTCTCGCTTTTAGAATCGCGAGAATTATAACTGCTATCGCAGTTATACCGCCAGAGTGTGAGTTTTCTTTGACTGATTAGCGTTTCGCTTATGGACTTCGTCCAACGCTCCACTTTAACTTGGGTAGTTTGGGTAGTTATTTTTAAACCTTGATTTTTAAAACTCTTATATATATGTATTCTTGTTATTACTTTTTCTTAAAGGTTGCAAAATTCTTTCCCAAGTTTCCCAAATTGTTCTTTTATGATTATGACTCTTGCATAAACTATATTATTTTCATTGCCTAGTTCAACGTTCTTAACTTAATGTGCTGAACAAAATTCTTACTGACATTCTGCTTATAACGTAAAATATGCACCCTTACTGCATTACTGCATATTGAGTGCATATTTTGTGCATCTTGTTTGCATATTACTTATGGCATTTCTTATGTTTTTATCAGTTCTCTTACGAACTTGAAAATCTTCTCTAATTAGTCAATTTTAGTTGTTTTAGAACTTGTCTGAATTTCCAAAATTCCTTTGTTTTTTATATTTTAATAATTTATAATAATATGGATATAAAAAAGCTCCAGGAATTAATAATAAACAATTTTTTATTCCTATTGCTATTTGATCTGTTCCCATTTTAAGTACTTGATAACCACCATTTGAAGAAATGAGAACCACTCCTGTTAATGCAAATAAGATTCCATATACTAATATCCAACTAATATAATCACTTAATATATTTGATAGTATTCCATGTCTATATATTAGTACAATAAAAAATATTGCAGATACTAGTGCTATAATTATACCTCCTATTTTTCCAATTGGAGTTGTGGAAAATACTGTTTGTATACCATTCATACTTATCCAGCATTGAAATGGACACATTATGCCCATAATTATTTTCATAATTTTCGAATCAAAAACATTTACTAATTTTGGAATTTTTAATGCAACTATTCCAAATACAATACAAGCTAATGTATTACCTAATGCCCAAAATAAATACGGAATTATGCCATTTTCTTGAGCTGTAGTAATTCCATTTAATAAGCTACCTGCATTTGCCCATGTTGCTGCAATGCTCATTGCATAAAATAAAGTCGGATTTTTTACAATTTTTGAAATTAAACTTTTAATCATTCTTAGTTAGCTCCTTTATTATAAAAAAATAATTGAAATCCTGCCAATCCGTTTGATAAAATTATTTTATTCGCATTACTTTTTATTAGGGTGTTTATGATTCCTTCTCTTACTGTCGCGTTCCCCATATATGAAAAATCTATTAGATTATTTCCAATTATTGCCGGAAAGGAAATTTTATCTGATGCCGATATTTGCAAAAGTCTTAGTAAATAATCTTTATCTTCAATGTTACATATACTTTTGCCTTTACCATTAAAATTAACATTTATGATAGTTAAATTGTTAAAATCTATTTCTACTTTATTCTTATTCGTCTCATACTTTCTCATATCAACAAATATTTTTTGACCTAATGGCTCAACCAATTTCTTATCATGTAATACAACGGCTTCTGTTAATTTTTCACTAATTAGTTTTTCTGAAAGAGGTGAAACATTATCATATACATTTCCTTTGTATATGACCATATTCTCATCTATTACTGTTTGCTCTGTAGAAAGTAATTTCCATCCGTTTTGAAGTGCTACATTAATTAAAACACTTTTTCCACTCCCACTTTGTCCTAACCCAATAATAATTTCATTGTTTTTATTTATAAGTGCACAACCATGAAATACAACTCTGTGATATTTAACTTCTAAAATATGTAATATATACTTTTGTATTATCCCTTTATTACCAAACAAAGAAAATTGGTGATTGTAGTCTTTTTTCACACTACTTGAAATATCGGTATTTATTATAAGTCCTTCTTTTTTTATCTCTACACTAGTATTAAGTATATCATTTATAATTATTCTTTCATCTGCTTTTTCATTATCTTTACATTTTAAAATATAATAATTAATATATAAATTGTATGGTTCTGGTTCTTCAAATAAATCTGCTATCTTATATTTTGTAGAATATAAATCGATTTCAAAAATGATTCCACATATCTGATATTTTTGTTTATCCATATTTTTCTCTTTTCTATGATCTTCTTGAAACAAATGCAATCGTATCAACTTTCTCCTGTGTAACTATATCTTCAGCATACTCTTTTTCTAATCCAAAACCGAGTACTTCTCCTCCTGTTAAATGTGACTCAACAATATGCACTTTTTCATCTGTATTTTTTAAATGCACTTTTGCGATTTTTCCGTATTTTACAATTTCGTCTAGTTCATTTAAATTATAACATTCTACTATACTTTCTTTTTCTCTTAATTCCATATCTTCTCTGATTTTTTTATCATTTTTATCAAGTAATGTTACTATCACATTCAATATTTTACTTAAATTAGTATTGATATCACTAGTAATAGTTATTAATTCTTGAACATTATTACTAATAGAATAAATTTCAATATCATTATATTCTTTTTTCAATAATATAGAAACTGGTATTCCTTGTAATTCATTATTAGCTATCTTAGCGTTGATTTTTTTTCTTGTTATTTTTTCTGTAACATAACGTATATGATTTTCTTTTAGCATATTACCAAGAGTATTAATTTCATTATCATATGCACTATCATTTAAAGCATCTAATATTTTGACTTGTATAGGTGCAAGAAAACTATATAATCTTAAATTTTTCCCATCGCATGAATTTAATAGATAAGAAAACAATATATTTTCACTTAAACCAAAATGTATAGAATGTGCATATGCAGTTCTGCTTTCTATTTGATTTTTATATCTTAAATTCAAGGCTTTAGTAAAAATATCATTATGAAAATATGTCATACCAGTAATGACAGTTTCATTTAATGGAGTAATAGAATCAATACATATAGTTCTTTGGGATATTTTTTTATTGGTGCTAGTAGGTCTTACCACTTCCACACTTGGTATATGTAATAAATTTTTAATAATCATTCTGTTCCAGTTTATTGCAAATTCCAATTCCATTTCTGCATCTTTTTCTGTTTTAAACACAGAATAACATTCTAAAAATGATTTTCTTTCACCTAAATTAAAAGGGAATTTTGTATTTTTGTTTGTTCTATAAACTGGACCAAGATTATATATTTTCATTGGTAAATCTGAAGATTGATAACCATGTTTTAACAATTCTTTAATATAAATATAAGCATTTACTTCGTGTCCTGCTGCAATCATCAAATTTCTATTTTCTATACGCATATAGCCACTAGATATTTTCGCAACTTTATCTATTTCTGTTAATGTATCAGGATTTACAAAATCTGACAGCATTACTTTTTGATAGCCATTATTATTTAGCATTTCCATGGCTTTTGTATACAAAGTATCTCGTATTTTCATACCATATGGCATATAATTCATGGATTCTTTTACAGGAATTCCCATAAATGCAATACCAGCATTATTAATTATGTTTTTAAATGTATATGAATCAATATTTTTCATATCTACCTCTTTTAAATATATTTTTATGTTTAAACTTCAATGATTACATTTTCATTTTATAACATTATTTATGTTCTAGATATTCTATAACATCAACCACTATTTTTGTTGCCTTATAATTAGATTTATAATATGGAATAATTAAATTTTTAATTATTTCTAGTTCATTGTATTGAACATAATCAAAATTATATGGATTCACAAATGAAACTAGTTCCGTCTATCTTAAATTTGTAGATAAATACGTAATAACTAGCAAAATATCCTATAAAATTTTATTTTTTAGATATTATCTTTTGCATTTGTAATTAAAATTATATTCTTGCAATCATTTCCATTAATTTATTTCTCTATAAATATAGTGTTCTTTTCCAATCTATAAAATAATATATAGTTCCATAGTTCCTTATCATTATTAAAAAAAATTACTATTTATCTAAATAAATTGTAACAAAAAAATTTTAAAAAATCAATAATTTTTGTTTATTTTTTACTAACCACTTATAAACTTCATCTTCTGTGAATTTTCAATTTCCATTTACTTAATCTTTTTCACCTTTTCTATATATAATATAATTAAATAATCTATTTATCTTTTATATTCATACAATTTATCATGTTTGCTTATTAGTATCTCTAATAATTTCTTCCTTATATAGATCAAACTGTTGAAATTTATAATAATGTATCTGCACCAATAACATCAGGGCAAAAAATTGGCGAAGTTACATATAAAAGTGAAGGAAACATCCTAGCGACAATAGATTATTCTTGAATTGGTTCAGTATGCTGAGAACATGAAAGAGACCTAATCGCAGGTCTCTTTTCAAGTCGATTTGATTATTTATCCGTTTTATGATATTATGTCTCAAAAGTTATTGTTGTGAGGAGGTTTATTATTATGGATACCAAAGATTTTATTGGAAAGAAAGTAAGTGTTACCATAGACAGAAAATTAGGATCTAAACACCCAAAATGGGATTATATTTATCCTATTAACTATGGATATATACCTAACACTATAAGTGGTGACGGTGAAGAATTAGATGCTTATGTATTAGGAGCATTTGAGCCTATTGATACTTTTGAAGGTGTATGCATAGCTATTGTTCATCGATTAGACGACGATGATGACAAACTAATAGTCGTTCCTGAAGGTAAGAATTACACGGACGAACAAATTGATTGTCTAATAGAATTTCAAGAAAGATTTTTCAAACATACTATCCTAAGATAGCTCAATTCAAAGCCACTCATTGTATTTTTTAATGTATAATTTTTTAACCACATTAACAATCCAAACATATACAAAAATTAATATAATCGCCCATAAATAAAACTTAAATGGTAAAATGACAAATCCAAATGTCGCAATTTTACTAAATATTATAGGTGTAATAATTGTTAAGATTGCTGAAAATAAAGTTAATACCGTTAATATTGGACTAGCTTTTGAATCAATGAAAGGTCGTTTACTAGTTCGAACATTATGGATAATTAATAGTTCTGTTAACAAGCATAATACAAACCATGCTGTTTGGAAATAAGCTTGAAATTTAATATCATTATATCCTAAAACAAACCAAAATACTACAAATGCTAAAACATCAACTAATGATGATGTTAAACCCATTACAAACATAAATCTTGATAATCCTTTTGTGTTCCATTTTTTAGGCTTGTCCAAAAACTCAGAATCTACGTTGTCATAAGGTATTCCGATTTGAGAAAAGTCATAAATGAAATCTTGGAATAACATTTGTATTGGTAAAAGTGGTAAAAATGGCAAGAAAATTGCTGCAATCATAATTGAAAATACATCTCCAAAGTCTCCTGATAAAGCCATTTTCATATATTTTATTACATTTCCATATACTTTTCTTCCTTCAATTATCCCGTCATATATAACTTGTAAATTCTTTTCAAGGATTATTATATCACTTGCTTCTTTAGCAATATCTGTTGCTTCATCAACTGAAATGCCAACATCTGCGCTGTGTAGTGAAGGCGCATCATTTACCCCGTCTCCCATAAAACCTACAACGTGTGAATTTTCCTTTAAGATTTTTACTACTCTTTCCTTTTGCATTGGATTAAGTCTTGCAAAAACATTTGTGTCTTCCGCTAACTGTGCTAATTGTTTATCATTATAATTATCTATTTCTGAACCCAAAATAATGTTTTTAACTTTTAATCCAACTTCATTACATATGGCTAAAGTTGCATTAACATTATCTCCTGTTAGAATTTTTACCTCTACCCCATGTTCTTTTAATTTCTTTAATACATTTTTTACATTCTTTTTTGCAGGTGCTAAAAATCCTACAAATCCTAAGAATATCATATCTCTTTCATCATTTTTGTTGAAAATATTTTCACCGGAATACGTCTTCTTTTCAGCCAAAGCTATAACTTGCATACCTGTTTTTTCAAGTTCTTTTGCCTTAGCAATTGCTTTTTCTCTTAAGCTATCATTTATATCTTTTTCCGTACCTTTATAATTTATTTTAGTACAAATTTTTAATATTTCTTCTAATGCTCCTTTAGTAAACATCCTGTAATCGTCATCTTTTTTCACAACAACTGATTGAATTTTCCTTACATAATCAAAAGGAATTTCATCAACTTTTATATATCCTTCTTTTAATTGCTCTACCTTATTCTGCTTTGCATAATCAATAATAGCTTTGTCAATTATATTCTTCATGCCAGTTGAAAAATAGCTATTTAAATAAGCATATTTTAAAATTGCTTCGTCTTCTTCTCCCATAACATTTATATACTTTTGCAAAACTATCTGATTTTCAGTTAAAGTTCCTGTTTTGTCTGTGCATAATACGTCCATAGAACCCAAATTTTGAATTGATTCCATCCTTTTTACTAAAGTTTTCTTTTTTGCTAAATTCTTGCTTCCCTTTGCGACATTTACATTTACAATCATTGGCAACATTGAAGGCGTTATACCTACTGCAACGGATAAGGCAAAAAGTATAGCAGAAGAAAAATTATTTTTTATTAATCCGTCTACTATTAAAACAAAGAAAACTGTTCCAATCATGTAATAAAGTAGTAATTTTGTTATTTTTTTCATACCGATATCAAAATTAGTCTCTTGATGCTTGTTGCCTAATTCTTTTCCCATAAGTCCTAGATAAGTATTAGTACCTGTATTTATTACTACTCCAACTCCCTCACCAGAAACAACTGATGATTCCATAAGGCAGATATTATTTATATCAAAAATATTACTAGACTCATTGACTATTGTGCTTTTTTCTATTGGAACAGATTCTCCTGTAAATACTGACTGATTTACAAATAAATCTTTTGATTCAATTAAAATCATATCAGCTGGAATTACTGAACCTGCATTTAAGTTAACAATATCTCCAACAACAACCTGTTCAACTTTTATGTCCTGTTCTTGCCCGTCACGAATAACATTTGCTTCTGAAAAAATTTTTGCTTTTAATTTTCGATTAAATTTATATTCAGAATAATCTTGTAAAAATCTTATTAAAGCACTTATTAATCCTATTAAAACAATTACAACCGAACCTAATTTATCTCCTAACATATAATTAACTATTGCTAGAAAAAATAATATAAGAATAAATGGATCTTTAAGTGAATTAAAAAAGAAATATATTGGGCCATGATTAATCTCTTTTATATAGACATTTAGACCATTTTTATCTAACAAATATTCTGCTTCATCACTTTTCTTTCCATTATCCGTGGTTTCAAAGGTTTTGAAGATTTTTGATTTGCTAAACTTTGCAAGTTCTTTGTACTTTTTATATAATTGTTTTTCCATTTAGAAATACACCTAACTCCAATTATTATAATTGGGTTATTTTTCCTTTCTAACTTAA
>CANQJG010000026.1 GCA_947624185.1 uncultured Clostridia bacterium
ATAGATTTAGACGGAGATGGAGAGTATACAAGTGATTGGAAATTATTTTATGCAGGTGGAGAAGATGATGCAGAAGAAGTAAAAGGAAGGATATATATAATAGCAGCAGACTATGTACCAATGAATAATACAATATTACAAACAGCTATGGATTTAGCAGGGATGAAACCAGTAACTAAAACGGATTATGAAAAATTATCAGCCAATTGGCCAAATGAACTTACATACCAAGAACTAAAAGAAGAGACGATAAAATTATTTATGCATGAAGAATATGATTTATTAACAAAAAGTTCAATAATCAATTCAGTATGTTCATCAACATTATTAAATACAGAAAATTGGCAGGGTTTTGCAAAAGGTAGATATGGAAATTTAGCAATAGGCGGACCAACAGTAGAAATGTGGTGTAAAGCATGGAATCAAGTGGTAGATGCAACAGATACGACTAATAATTTAAAAAAGATGTATGCAAATGGAGATAATACAAGTGGATATGGATATTATTGGGGAACAGAGAAAGATACAAAGAATTACAATAGTATATATATGAATGGAACAAGTAGTCCACTAAATAATTTAACAAAATTAGTAGAAAATTATTCAGTATTTTTCAAACAAACATCCAATACAAATGTAACTGCAAATGGAGTAATTGGAAATTGTTATGGTTATTTCTTGTCGTCACCTTCTGCCTATTTAACTGACAAAATGTTATTTGTACGTTATGATGGTCTTGTGGGCATCAGTAGTTGTGGTAGTACTAATGGGGTACGGCTTACGTCCATTGGTATGCTTAGACGAAGGTGTAAGATTGAAAAAGAACACAACAAAATCAACAGAAAAACAAACAGTATATGATATTGTAAGATGAACATACATCTTTTCCAGTAGGAAAGAAATCGATGAAATTTGTATTAAATTTCATCGATTCTTGACAGAAGACCTTGAAATGCGTATAATAAATTTAAAGAGTGTGAAAAAATGAAACAATTTACTAAAAGAGATGAAGGGTTTATATGCCAAAATTGTGGACACAAAGTGGATAAACTTGGTTATACTTCAAGAGATCATTGTCCGGTTTGTCTTTGCTCAAAGCATGTTGATAAAATGCCGGGCGATAGATCAGAACAGTGCCACGGCATTTTAAGACCTATAAAAGTTGAATTAAATAGTAAAAAAGGATATGTTATAATATATAAGTGTGATAAGTGCGGTGAAATTAGGAAAAATAAAGCTGCAGATGATGATAATACTGATTTATTAATTAAATTAACAGCTGAATTATAAAATATGTGACTAGAGAAAGGTATAATTTTAAAATGGATGAATTAAATAATCAAGTAATTGGAAATCAAACTGATAATGGTTTAATTGAAAATGAAAGTAAAAATAATGATTTAAAAATAGATGATGAAAAAATAAAAATTGAAGATGTGAAAGCTAATAAAAATCTAAGAATTTTAACTGGAGATAGACCAACTGGAAGATTACATATTGGTCATTATTTTGGTTCTTTAAAATCAAGAGTTGAGCTTCAAGATAAATGCGAGACTTTTATTGAAGTTGCTGATGTTCAGGCTTTAACAGATAACTTCAACAATCCAGACAAAGTAAAACAAAACGTTTCTCAAATTGTTATGGATTATTTATCTGTGGGAATAGATCCAAATAAGGCAACAATTCTTTTGCAATCGAGAATTCCTGAAATTGCTGAGCTTACAGTATTTTATTCAAATTTAGTTACGATTGCAAGGCTTCAAAGAAATCCTACTGTTAAAACTGAGATTGCTCAAAAGAGAGATTTATTTGGCGAGAGTGTTACCTATGGATTTTTAGGTTATCCTGTAAGCCAAGCAGCTGATATAACTGCATTTGATGCAAGTCTTGTGCCAGTTGGAGAAGATCAACTTCCATTAATAGAACAATGCAGAGAAATAGTTAGAAAATTTAATTCAATATATGGCGATACTTTGAAAGAGCCTGTTGCAGTAATGAGTGAAAAAGGCAGAATAAAAGGTTTAGACGGAAACGAAAAAATGGGAAAATCACTTGGAAACGCTTTATATTTATCAGATGACTTAAACACAATAAATGAAAAAGTAATGGGAGCTTTGACTGATCCTGCAAGAATAAAAAAAGATGACCCGGGAAATCCGGATATATGCATGGTTTATTATTATCACAAATTATTTAGTGATGAAAATACTTGCAAAAATGTTTGCGAAGAGTGTAAAAAAGGTCTAAGAGGCTGTGTGGCTTGCAAGAAACAATTAATAGAAAATATTAATAAAGAATTAGAACCAATAAGAGAAAAAAGACATTATTATGAGAATAATCCAAAAGAGGTAATGGATATTCTTATGTCAGGCACAGCTCATGCAAGAGAAAAAGCCAAGGAAACAATGGAAAAAGTAAAGAAGGCAATGAAATTAGATTACTAAGGCTTTTTGATGATTATAAATTAGGTTTAGCACTAAAGCACTCAGTCAAATAATATTTTCCGTCACTACCATTATTTTTTGTAAGTTCTCTTGTATCTAAATCATTAAAATGCCACCACTCAGAAGCAAGAGGTGTTAATCCAAATGAAGTAAAGTATTTTTGAAGTTTGATTGATCCGTCAGTCATAGAAGTTGCTAGACGGGCACTTTTCCAATCTGTTTTTGATTTGCTATTTACTGGAGTGGTAAATGTTGCTGCAGATTTACTTAATTCATGCATTTTAGTTGGCATTGTGTATTCATCATATTCAGATACTGTAAAATAAGCATAATCACTACAATATTTATATTCTTTATTTTTGATTTTGGCTAAACTAACGTCAAGTGCAATGCCCCTTTGATGATTAGATAATGATACAGCAATAAACCAGCTTTTATCCCAAGGTGGAGTTGTAATTCCAGCTTTAACAGTCTCATTTGAATTCATAAGGTCACCTAAAGATTTAGACACATCCATTTGGACTTCATAAGGTCTATAAGTTTCATAAATTTTTAAACAGTCATTATTTGCTAAAGCATCTTTTTGGATTTTGGCTATTTTCTTAACCATTGGATACAGCAAAGGCATTATATATTCTTCTTTTTCCAAACGTTCATTGTAAATATATACGTTATATAAGGCTTTTCCAGTAATATTGTCTAAAGCATATCCTGATGAACGGAAAATAGAACTATAGCTATTGGTATCATCATAAATAATTGAAGGCATCAAGTCAGGCAAATTGACTAAAATGTATTTGCTTTCAACATATCCATGAGTATTGTCTGAAAGCTCAATGTAAAAATAGTTTTCAGATTCTTTTAATATTTTGAAACCTTGTCCATGTTTTAGAGTTAGTATTTGATTTCCACCAATATTATCATACAATGGAAGACTGACAGATGCAAAACCTGTAGTTCCACTAAGTGGTAGCTCAAATTCGCCTTCATATTTGTCGGTATTATAGTTTTCTTCAGTAATAATATTATCTTCAATATTAACAACAATGTCATTTAGTGCATTATCTGTCTCATTTATAATATTTACTGCACCTATGTTATTAGCAGGCACAAGATATTTAAAATACATAAAACCAATGACACCAGATAACATTAAAATTAAAATAAATAGCATAATAATAGCTTTTTTCATAATTAATCTTATTCCTTCCTCAGGCACAAATCCAGTTGGAAAATTGTAATTATTTTTTCCATTTCTATAAAAAATTATATTTGAAAATTTTGGCTTTTGATATTTGATTCTTGGATAAAAAGATTATAGCACAAATATAAATTTTATGCAAAAGCTTGAAATTAAGCCACAAAGGTTTTATAATTATAGGTAGGAATTATTGTATAAAAGAGGTAATAATATGTCAAAAAAGGTTAGTAAAAGTAGACCAAAAGACAAGCAAAATCAAGATCCAAAAGGTAAAAACGAAAATGTAAAAAGTGAAGAAGAGCAAGAAACTAAAAAAGGAAACAAGGAAAACGAAAAAAGCGAAAAAGAACAAGAAGCAAAAAAAGAAAATAAAGAAAACATAAAAAATAGAAAAGAACCGGAAACTAAAAAAGAAAACAAAGAAAATGAAAAAAGCAAAAAAGAACCGGAAACTAAAAAAGAAAACAATGAAAACGAAAAAAGCGAAAAAGAACAAGAAGCAAAAAAAGAAAATAAAGAAAACATAAAAGATACAAAAGAACCGGAAACTAAAAAAGAAAATAAAGAACAAGAACCAAAGACAAAAACTACAAATAAAGAAAAGTCAAAGGGAGAAAAGCAAAAAGACTTAAAAGAAAAAAATCAGAAAGAAGAGCAAGATAAAAAGCCAAAAGACACAATAAAAGTGATAGTAAGTGTAATTCTAGCTATTGTGATTGTGGAAGTGTGCTATGCAGGATACATACTATTTGAAAAATACAAACCTAAATTCAAAAGCATTGAAGTAGAGATAGGCACAGTAACTTCACTTACAATGCAAGATTTCCTTAAAGATAAAAAATACGAAGAAAATTCTGAGTTGATAACAAGTCTCGAAGGAATTGATTTTTCTAAAGTAGGAGAGCATAAAATCAAGCTTTCTAATGAAGGCAGAGAAGAAGAAGTTACACTTAAATTAGTAGACACAACTGCTCCAACAGTTGAATTTCAAAACATAACAAAGTATATAGATTATATTCCAAATGCAGATGATTTTATCATTAAAAAGGAAGATTTATCTGAAATGGAAACATCAGTTGTTGATGTACCGGAAATAAACAAATTTCAAGATTATGATATCAAGGTTGTTGTAAAGGATTCATCAGGAAACGAAACAAGCAATATATGCAAATTATCGATTTGTTGGATAAAAGATGAGTTTACAATGGAAAAAGGACATATTCTTACAAAAGAAGATTTATTGTATTCAGTAGAGCAAGATAGTGATTTATTAGATGATAAAAGATTAGAAGAGATTTCTAATGCTGATATTGGAGATTATGAAATTGTAACAACAAAAAACGGCATAGAGAAAAAGACAATAATTAAAGTTACTGATTTAACTCCACCAACATTAGAATTACGCGATATTACAATTTATGATGATGAAAAAGTGAGCGGAAAAGAAAGCTTTATACTAAACTGCTATGATGCTTCAGGAGAAGTAACAACTACAATGAAAACTAATATCAATTATACAAGGTTAGGAGCACAAGAAATAATTATAGAAGCAGTCGACAAATATGGAAATAGAGTCGAAAAGACAGCAACATTAACTATCAGAAAAGATACAGTAGGTCCAGTATTTTATGGATTAAACGCTATTTCAGTTGCTAAAGGAGCATCAATTGACTATGAAAGAGGAGTAAGTGCAAGAGATGCAAAAGACGGAGCTTGTGGATTTAATGTGGATAGTAGTGGCGTAAATACCAGTGCTGCAGGCACTTATTATGCAGTATATACATCAAAAGATACTAAAGGAAATACCACAACTGCTAAAAGGAAAATATCTGTAAATCATGATCAAGCTGATGTTGATGCTTTAGTTAGAAATATTGCAGCAAGCATTGGCGGTGGTGTTGAAGAAATCAGAGATTATTGTAGAAACAAAATTCGTTATGGAAGCAGTTATGGTGATGGAGATCCAATATGGTATGGTTTCAATAATTGGACAGGAAATTGTTATGTTCACGCAATGTGTTTTCAAGCTTTACTAAGAACAAAAGGATATGAAACACAGCTAATATGGGTTACAAATAAAACTCATTATTGGAATTTAGTAAAAATAAATGGAGTATGGAGACACATGGATTCAACACCAGATAGAAATCATAGAAAAATAAGTATTATGACAGATGATCAAAGATTATCAACATTGAGCGGAAGAGACTGGGATCACTCATTATGGCCTGCAGCTAACTAAGTTAAGTAAAGTAAAGTTTGATATATTTGAATCAAATAAAAAGAAAAATTATATTTAAACCAAAAAATGAAACTATATTCAAGCAAAAAAATGAAAAAATTAGATTAAAGTTAAGTGAAAAGTATTAGATTAACAGCACGGAAAGGATTATAATATTGAAAAAGATTATAAAAATAATTATTATAACAATATTATTTATACTAATATTTGTATTATTAAATAAATTACTTTCTCCAAAATATATGGATAGTCTAATTGAAGGAAGCATGATTGCGGAATATTATGAAGAAGAAAAAAATCATGATGTTATATTTATTGGAGATTGTGAAGTATATGCAAATTTTTCTCCAATGGTAATGTATGAAGAAACTGGGATTACATCTTATGTAAGAGGTACTCCACAACAACTTGTATGGCAATCTTATGGGATACTAAAAGAAACTCTAAAATATGAAATACCAAAGGTTGTTGTATTTAATGTAAATTCTTTAAGATATAGTGAACCAGTAAAAGAAGAATATAACAGATTGACGTTGGACAAAATGAAGTGGTCTAAAGAAAAGGTGGAAACGATAAAAGCATCAATGACAGAAGATGAAACATTTATATCTTATGTATTTCCAATATTGCGTTATCACTCAAGGTTTTCGGAACTAAGTGCAGAAGATTTTAAATATTTATTTACTGATAAGAAACACACCTTCAACGGATTTTTAATAAATAAAATCGTAAAACCAGCTGGAAGTTTGCCAACTAAAAAAGTTCTACCTGATTATAATTTTGCAAAAAATTGTTATGAATATCTAGACAAAATAACAGAATTATGCAAAAATAATAATATAAAACTTGTTCTAATCAAAGCACCAAGTTTGTATCCATATTGGTATGAACAGTATAACGACCAAATGGTGGAATATGCAGAAAAAAACAATATAGATTTTTACAATTTAAAGGAAGTTGCTGAAAAAATTGGGATAGATTATAGCACAGATACTTATGATGCAGGACTTCATCTAAACTTAAATGGAGCAACCAAATTATCAAAATATTTTTCAAGATTATTGAAAGAAAATTATGATTTGAAAGATTATAGAAAAGATAGTAAAATAAATGCAATCTATCAAGAAAAATTAAGGCAATATAATGTAGCAATTAAAGATTAAAAATACATGGTTGAAAAATAGAATATAAAAATATTATCTAAAACCTAGAAAGGAGATTGAAAATGAAAAAAGTAATATTAATTATTTTAGCAATAGCGGTAATTGTGATAGGGGGAATTGAAATAGCAATAACCGTGCAAAATTCAAAAAAAGTCAGCAATGCAGATGAAAAGGTAAGTGATGTAGAAAGCAGTCAAAATGCGGAAGCATACACATTTGTTGATAATGGAAAAGAAATTGCACTAGGACAAGTATTTGACAAAAATGCTTTAGGAATAGGAGATGAGACATCTTATTCAGAAGTAGCAAGTTGTGCGTTCGAAGGGTTGGATAAAACATATACTTATGAAAATTATGAAATAACAACTTATCCGGACGGAGACAAAGACAAAATTTATACAATATATTTTCTAAATGCAGAAGCTAAGACTCAAGAAGGAGTAGCAGTCTCAGATAGCTTACAAAAAATGTTAGAAATATATGGGGAAAATTACGAGATTCAAGGAAATCAATATACATATACTAAGGGCAAAACTCAACTTCAATTTATAGTAGAAAATGATGTAATTACAAGCATACAATATTCATACATCACAGAGTAATTTGCACCTAGAAGAAAGGAAACATAAATGTTCACAGATTATGTAAAAATAGAAGCAAAAGCCGGAAAAGGCGGTAATGGTGCAATTTCATTTAGACGTGAAAAATATGTTGCAGCAGGTGGTCCGGACGGCGGAGACGGTGGAAAAGGCGGAAACGTATATTTTAAAGTAGATCCTAATGCAAATACATTGATAGAATTTAGATATAAAAAGAAATTTAAAGCTGAAAATGGAGAAAATGGTCAAGGCTCAAATAAAAATGGAAAAAGCGGAGAAAGCATATATATTTCAGTGCCAATCGGAACAGTTATAAAAAATGCAGACACAAATGAAGTTTTGGCAGATTTATCTGAGCCAAATCAAGAAGCTTTAATTTTAAAAGGCGGAAAAGGTGGTCTTGGAAACTCGCATTTTGCAACATCTACAAGGCAAGCACCTAGATTTGCAGGAGACGGAGAGCCGGGAGAAGAAAAAGAGTTAATACTGGAATTAAAGTTATTGGCAGATGTGGGATTGCTAGGATTTCCTAATGTAGGTAAGTCGACATTTATCTCAAAAGTAACATCTGCAAAGCCAAAGATTGCAAACTACCATTTTACAACAATTGAACCTAATTTAGGAGTGGTTACTTCAAAATATGGAGATAGTTTTGTAATAGCTGATATACCAGGAATAATAGAAGGTGCAAGTGAAGGAACAGGGCTAGGTATAGAGTTTTTACGCCACATAGAAAGAACGAGATTATTGCTTCATTTTATTGATGTATCAGGGACAGAAGGAAGAAATCCAGTAGAAGATTATAATATAATAAATAATGAATTAAAAAAATATAGTGAAAAGCTAGCCAAAAGAAAACAAATAATTGTTGCAAACAAGGCAGACATGATTACAGATGAGAACTTGTATAATGAACTAGAAAAATTAGCTAAAAAGAATAATCAAAAAATATTTAAAATATCAGGTCTGACAGGCGAAGGAGTCGAAGAACTGATGAAATATGTATCAGAAACTTTGAAAACTTTGCCAAAAGAAAATTTAATTGATATTGATAAAACTTCAAATGAGAAAATATACACACTAGATGAAGAAAAAGAGAAATTTACTGTAACAAAACAAAATGGCATATTTATAGTAAAGGGCGAAGCAGTAGATAGGATTATTAGAAAAGTAAATATAACTGATTATGAATCATTATTTTATCTTCATAAAAAGCTTAATGAAATCGGACTTACAGATGAGTTGAAAAAACAAGGAATTCATGAAGGCGATTTAGTAAAAATAGGCGATTACGAAATGCAATGGGAAGACTAGAAAACGACAATGATAAATAGGAACTCAAGCGACAGTAATTCATTAAAAAAATAATTGCAATTTTGTAAAGTAAAACTAAAAAAATCAAAGCGACAAAAACTTAAAAAATTTTGTCGTTTTTTGTTGCATTTTTAGTACAGTTGTATTAAAATATTGAATAGTTAAAAAATAGGGAAAGGAGACCGAGCAAAATGAAGTTAATTCCACGTAAACATAAAAAAAGCCATGTAAAAGAAAAACTTAAAAGAGCAACTTATGAGCTTTTGGCGGAAAAAGGCTATGCATCAGTTTCAACTAGAGACATTGTAAAAAGAGCAGATACCGCATTAGGTCAACTAACCTATTATTACAAAACAAAAGATTCGCTAATAAATGAAGTATTAGATGAAATAATTGAAGAGTTAATTGCAAAATTAGAAGACAATGTAAACAACGCAACGGATAAAAAACAGGCAATTAAAGACAGTTTCCTTAAATTCTTAGAATACAATGATAATACTCAGAGAATTGTAATTGACTTTATATCACAGTCATTTTATAATAATAATTTAAGTATAAAAGCAAGTGATATGATTGACAGAATATCAAATATTATTGAAAAAGTTATTATGGATGAAGACAGCAAGAGCAAGGAAGAAGCGGAGATAGAAACCCAAAATTATGTTAATTATATTTTAGGTGTACTTATTAGACATAACATAAAATTTAAGCAAAGTGAAACCGTTTCAGCAAAACTAAATAGTACAATGACGCCTGATCCTGTATATAATTAATTCAAATTAGTAATGAAAGATAATGATATGGATGATAAGAAAATTATTTATTACCAAGATGAGCTTAATGATGACTTTGCACAAAGCAAAATAGAACCTGTAAAAATAGACGGTAACTATAAGTATATACGTAAAAATCCAATTTGGAATATAACTGCATTTTTACTATATAGAGTAATAGCTACAACTAGTGCATTTGTTTACACAAAGTTAAAATTCAACATGAAAATAGTAAACAAAAAGGTGCTAAAAAAATGCAAAAATCAAGGTTATTTTGTATATCTAAATCATACACAAGAAATATTGGACACATTAATACCTACACTTGCAACTTTTCCTAAAAGAGTATACATAATTGCACATCCAAACAATGTATCAATAAAAGGATTAAAAACTGCAAATAAAATGCTAGGAGCATTGCCAATACCAGGGGATTTGGAAAGTAGCAAAAATTTTCTTAATGCGATAGAAACATACATAAAAAAGAAAAAAGTAATAGCAATATACCCTGAAGCTCATGTATGGCCATATTACACTAAAATTAGAAACTTTAAAGAAGTATCATTTAGATATCCTGTAAAGCTTGATACTCCAGTATTTTCAGTAACATGCACATACTCGGAAAAGAAAAATAAAAAGCCCAAAATTATAATTTATGTAGACGGACCTTTTTATCCAAATAAAAATAAAAGTCAAAAAGATGCAGAAAAAATTCTAAGAGACGAAGTTTATAATAAAATGGTAGAAAGAAGTAAAAATAGCACATTTGAATATATAAAATATGTAAAAAAGGATTAAGCTTTGAATAAAAGCGAAGAAGGGGAAAAATTAAAGATGATAAATCTTATGTTTTGCTTAAATGGCAAATTTATGGACGGAATAATAATTAGTCTTTTATCTATTACAAAGCATACAGATGAACAACTTAATGTATATATACTTACAGTTGACTTGAGAGATTTAGACGAATCTTATACGCCTTTTACACCAAAACAAGCAGAAATAGCAGACAAAATTGTAAAAGCAAAAAATCCTAAAAGCCAAGTAATTCTAATTGATATAACAGATATGTTTAGAAAAGAAATGATGAAATCAGCAAACATGAAAACACATTATACACCATATATTTTAATAAGGCTTTTCAGTGATAAAATAAAAGAATTACCAAGTAAAATATTATATTTAGATTGCGACATAGTTTGTTATAAAGACATCAAAGAAATATATGAAACAGACATGTCAGATTATGAAGTTGGAGTCGCAAGAGATGCTATTGGAAGGTATTTCATCAATAGAAAATACATGAATTCAGGTGTTGTATTAATGAACTTAGATGAAATTAGAAAAAATAATAGCTTTGAAAAAGCTAGAGAAATGGTTCTAAAAAGACCAATGGCAATGCCTGATCAAACAGCTATATATAAATGTTGCAAAAAGAAAATATATTTTCCAGATAAATACAATGAGCAAAAGAAAAGAAAAGAAGACACAATAATAAGACATTTCAGCATGACAATAAAATGGTTGCCGTTCTTTAGATTCGTAAACATAAAACCATGGCATATTGATAGGGTGCACAACGAATACAAAATATTTGATTATGAAGATATTATAGAAGAATATAAAAAAGTAAAAGAAGAAAATAAAGTTTAGGTCAAAATAAATGGAGGGGATTATGAAAAAAATAAAATCAGAAATACCAATATTCTTTTCAACAGATGATAATTATATACCATGTTTATCAGTAGCAATACACTCGTTAGAAGCAAATTCAAGTGATGAAAATAATTATCGTATTATAATTTTACATACTGGTATGAGTATATTGGGCAAAGCAGAAGTCAAGAGGATGGAAACAGATAATGTAAGGATTAGTTTTCAAAATATTAGTCATATTACATCAAAAATGAGCAAAGAGTTAGCACTAAGATTAAGAGATTATTATTCAGAAACAATATATTATAGGATGTTTATACCTTCTATGTTTCCTGAATATGAAAAGGCTATATACTTAGACGCAGACATAGTTTTGCAAGATGATGTAGCCAATCTTTATAATTTAGATTTGGGAGATAATTTAATAGCAGGAGTAACAGACCAAGTAATAAATGCAGTACCTGAATTTAGAACTTATTCAAAAGTTGGACTAGGAATAGAGCCTAAAAAATACTTTAATTCAGGCGTTCTTGTGATGAATTTAAGAGAAATGAGAAAAGCAAAAATTGAAGAAAAATTTTTGTATAGGTTATTAAATTATAACTTAGACACAGCAGCCCCTGACCAAGATTATTTAAACACTTTATGTAAAGGCAGAGTTTACTATTTACCTGAAACATGGAATAAAATGCCTGACTATGGAGAAAAATGCGACATTAATGATATTCATTTAATTCATTATAATATGTTTAGAAAACCTTGGCATTATTCAGATGTACCTTATCAAGAAAGTTTTTGGAAATATGCTAAAGAAACAAAATATTATGAAAAATTAAAGAAAGTTTTAGAAGAATATCCTGAAGAAGCAAAAAAACAAGATCTTTTAGGTGGAGATAAATTAATCGAATATACAAAACAAATTGTAAAAGCTGAATTCAAATTTGCAGACATAGATGATGATTTGTACGAAGATGATTTAGATATTATGGAAACCTACAAAGAAACAGACGAAACTATTTAAATTCAAAATATTATTTAATTGATAATAAAACTGTAGCAATCTTCTTTCTAAAGTAGTCTAAGCTACAATGAACAATAAGAGTCCACAGTGTTAACAGGACAATTATATCATGAGATAATTGCTATATAAAGGTTTATAGGTAGCCATTAAAAAACCTAAATATATTATACAAGGAATTGTATTAACCATGGAAAAGGCAAAAGACAGATTAGAAGTAATAGAAAATATAAAAAATAATCTTGCCGAAAATAATTTAAACTCAAAGGTTGAAATTGGAGATCCCAATGTAACAAGTGAAGAATTAAAAGAAAGAGTTTTAAAATTTGATATTTTAAAAAGGTCTCCAATCAACAAAATAAAAAATATTATGGCTAGAAATATTATAAACAATTATGTAAATATTTTTAATAAAGATACAGAAATAATCGGATTAGAAAACCTTGAAAACATTAGCACAGGAGCAATTATTACATCTAATCATTTTAGTCCCCAAGATAGCACACCAATAATTTATTCTATGAAAAAGATAGGAAAATATAGGAAATTCAACATAATAATAACAGAGAGCAATTTAGCTATGGACGGGCAATTTGGCTTTTTGATGAATTATTTTAATAACATACCACTAAGCAAAAATAAAGAATACACAGAAAAGAAGTTTATGCCAGCAATCGGAAAATTTTTAGAAGAAAAGCATTTTATTTTGGTATATCCTGAGCAAGAAATGTGGTTTAATTATAGAAAAGTAAGAAATTTAAAACCAGGTGCATACCATTTAGCAGCTAAATTTAATGTGCCAATAGTACCATGCTTTGTAGAAATGAGAGAAAGAAAAGGAGAATACGAACCAAACGGTTTTAATAAATTAAAATACACATTACACATTATGAACCCAATATATCCTGATGAAAACATATCTTTGAAAGAAAATAAAGATATGTTAAGAGAAAAAGATTTTGAAATAAAAAAACAAGCTTTTGAACAAGTTTATGGAAGAGAAATGACTTATGACTTTTCAGAAGAAGATATTGCAGGATTAAAAGAAGATACTA
>CANQJG010000027.1 GCA_947624185.1 uncultured Clostridia bacterium
AAATGGAAACAGCTAATTAGTAATGATTAGTACGAAGTAGAGAAATTCGACTAGACCTAAACCGTAAAATTTACATAGAACTTTACCAACATAAACAATATGAGGCAATAGGATTTGATCTTATTGCCTTTTATTAATCAATTTGTGCCTTAGGAAGGAATAAGATAAAAATGAAAAAGGAAAAAAATCGAAATGATGAATTAAAATGGTTTTTGCAAGTATCTTTAATTGCATTTATATTATCTATAATTTTCTCATTTATATCAAATGGAGCTGTGTCGATATTACCGGTTTTACCAGCAATAATCGTGTTGATTATTGTAATAGTCATAGGAATTATATTTGATATAGTTGGTGTTGCCATAACGGTTGTAGATGAAGAAAATTTTCATGCAAAAGCAACTAAAAAAATAAAAGGTGCAAAAACGACTATTAGGTTAATAAAAAATTCTGCTAAAGTTTCAAATATATGCGCAGACGTTATCGGAGACATTTGTGGGGTATTGAGTGGAGCTATAAGTGCAGGAATTGCAATGAAATTGATGCAAAACACTAATATATCAATTGATTTGCAATTTATAATAAGTGCAATTGTTGCATCTCTTACAATTGGTGGAAAAGCACTTGGAAAAGGGTTTGCAAGAAGGCACTCAACAGAAATTGTTTGGATTTTAGGAAGAATAGTTAGCAAATTTACTAGAGAAAATAAGCAAATTAAAAGCTAGCAGAAACAAAATAAATAAAAGTTAAAATTGTCAAAACAAAATTAATAAAAAATAAAAGTTTAAAGCAGGTAAAGACAAAATTAATAAAAGCAAAAAATAAAGCAATAAAAATAGAAATAATGAGAAAGGATATAATTACTATGAAGATTTTGGCTATAGGCGATTTAGTAGGCGAAGGTAGTGTTAATAAATTAAGAAAAGAATTAGAAAATATACAAATTGCAGAAAATATTGATTTTACAATAGTTAATGGAGAAAACGTTGCACAAGGTATGGGGATGACAACTAAGATATTTAACGAATTATGTAAATTAAATATTGATGTAATAACAATGGGAAATCACACTTGGGGCAAAAAGGATATATTTTCATTTATAAATAATCCAAAAATCATAAGACCTGCAAATTACTCAAAAGGAGTACCAGGCAAAGGTTACACAATAGTTAATAAAAATGAAAAGCAAATAGCTGTAATTAATCTAATTGGAAGAACTGATATGGCAGTTTTATCAGATAATCCATTTACATGTATAGACGGTATATTAAAAAATATTCAGGCAGATGTAATTATAGTTGATTTTCATGCGGAAGCAACCGCAGAAAAATTGGCCATGTCATACTATGTAGATGGAAGAGTAAATGTAATCTTCGGAACACATACTCATGTTCAAACTGCTGATGAGAAGATTCTTCCAAAAGGAACTGGCTACATAACTGATATTGGTATGACAGGACCAATTAATTCTGTAATAGGGATGGATATTGAAGCATCTTTAAAAAGATTTGTCACATCACTCCCTGAAAAATATAAATTAGCAAACGGTGATTGTATGCTAAATGGTGTTGTATTTGAACTAGATGATATTACTGGAAAAACCAAAAAAGTTTACAGAATCAACACCTAAATTATAATGAAATGTCATTATCTAGTGATACGCCTTTTTCAGATTCTGAAAAAGGCTCTATTATTTGCATCATTTTTCCTAATTCTTGTTGTAATACTTTAACTTTTTCTGTTGTCATTTTCGTTAGAGGCAATCTTGGAACTCCAAAATTAAAGCCAACCATATTTAAAGCAGCTTTGACTGGTATTGGATTTACCTCACTAAATAAGCTATTTATAAGAGGAATCGCATCTAATTGCATTTTAGTTGCAAGCTTGGTATGACCATTTAAATAGTTGAAAACCATATCATGAGTATATCTTGGCATGATATTTGACAAAACTGATATAACACCAACTCCACCAAGTGATAACACAGGCAAAATCTGATCGTCATTTCCTGAATAAATTTGTAAATTATCTTTACATAAATGAGCAATCTGAGCGATTTGAGATAAATTGCCTGAAGCTTCTTTGATAGCCACGATATTATCAATTTGAGAAAGTTCTAGACATGTTTTAGGTTCTATATTAACACTTGTTCTGCTAGGAACATTATACAAAATAATAGGCAAATTAACACTTTGAGCAACTGCCTTATAATGTTCAAATAATCCATTTTGAGTACATTTATTATAGTATGGAGTAACAACTAAAATTCCGTCAGCTCCAAGACTTTCTGCAAGTTTTGAATTCTCGATAACCTGTTTTGTATTATTGCCTCCTGTTCCAACTATAATTGGGATCTTTCCATTAGATGTGTCAATAGCACATTTGATAGCAGATATTTTTTCTTCTTGAGTCATTGTAGCAGATTCTCCAGTAGTTCCGCATACAATTATAGCATCTGCTTGATTTTTAATTTGGAAGTTGATTAATTTTTCAAATTCCTTAACATTTACACCATTTTCATCGAAAGGTGTTGCGATAGCTGTTCCACAGCCTATAAATAAATTTTTTTTCATGTTGAGTATATTCCTTTCAAGAGATAAACATAATCATAAAAATTATGTTACTCCAAAAAAGTATAAGTATAAAAATGTAATTACATTTTTATTTACATATAAATTATACTACAAAAATGGCAAAAAATAAACTAAATTTATGAAATTTGCTTAAATCATCCTTCACGAATACTTAAGATAGTGAAAGAGATAAAAAATAGAGAATTATGAATATGTTTACATAATACTTGACAATAATTGCAAAAAGTGCTATAATATTATTTGTGAGGCAAAAAGCCTTTTAGAATATAAAGGTGGGAGGAATCTTAGTAACAAAATTACAGATAAGGAGGAAAATCATTTGTAACTTGTTAACCAAACTGTTATGAGAGGTTTTATTCAATAACATTTGAAAATGTGTACACAAAAGGTACAACATGAGTAATGGAAACATTGTAGGAACATTTCACAATGCGAAAGGAGATAACACAATGAAAGCATTTAGAAGAACTGATGTAGTTATTGAAGCAGGAACATTTCATGATAACAAGATTTTTACCCGGAAATCTAATCCCAGTTTAAGTAAGCGGGAAGACAGAATGAATAAGAAAAGCGAAAACAGAAACGGAGAGAGAAACATGAAAAAAATCAGCATTATGTTAGTAACTGTAGTAATCATGGCAATTGCTTTGACTGGTTGTGACTCACTGAAGAAGGATGAGAATCATGCAAAAGTGAGTTGGTATACAACGAGTGGCCAGGCAGCTAACACACGGAGCTTCAATGGTGCAGGCATGGCAATGTCTGGTCAGGATATAGCATTAAGGAACAAAGCAGAATTCACCTTAAAGAAAGGAGATAAGTTGCATCTCACCTTTGAATGCGAAGCCTGCGGTGATGTGCAGGAGTTTGACATCGATGAAGTTTGGGCAAAAACAATTTCTTGTAAATGTCCAGAAAAAATCGATGAAAACGGAAACTCAAAGGAATATTACGCTGTAAGCGTAACCTTTGAGGAATAACAGCTGATTTTGAATAGTATTGCTTGATAAACTCATTTGTTTAAATAGCTTTACTTATTCTAGCGGAAAGACCTTCACTCATTTGTGAGGTCTTTTTTCTTTGCAAATAAAAAATAATTACTAATTATAATTTTAAATGTCAATTGATGTCATAATTTGTTAAAATAAGTCGATGAAAAATGTTAAAAATTAGTAAAAAATACTAGACATTTTTAAAATTAAGTAGTATTATTATAACTAGAAATTGTAATTACAAAATAATATAATAATAGGAGGAAAAAATGGAAGTTTTAAAAATCTCATCAAAATCAAATCCAAACTCAGTAGCAGGAGCTATTGCAGGTATGGTAAAAGAATCAAGAAAGGCAGAAATGCAAGCTATTGGAGCAGGAGCTCTAAATCAAGCAGTTAAGGCAGTTGCAATAGCAAGAGGGTTTGTAGCACCAACTGGGGTAGACCTAGTATGTATTCCAGCATTTGCAGAAGTACAAGTAGAAGGAGAAGACAGAACAGGTATAAGACTTATTGTAGAGTCAAGATAAAGTTGCATAACATAATATGCAAAAATAAAAAGTAGGGGGCATGTGTAAATATTGTTGTGAAGCTGACAATAATATTTATTCATGCTATTTTTGAAAGAATAAATGTTACTTTTTTGTAAATTTATTTTGCAAAATTGTTGAAAAATATTCTATATTATTATATGATACACAAAGTAGGAAAGTATAATTATTTATTATGCAAGAAAGGATTAATCAATTAATTAGAAATAAGATAATTGATTATATAAGAAAAATGAAGTCAAGCAGTAATAATTTCTTTAAATACATATTTATTTTAGTTGTAATTGGGCTTATTGGTGGTGCGATTTATATTTTGTATTATAATAATAATCCTGAAACTGAGGAAGAGGTAGAAAACTCTAATACGACTGTAAATCAGGACATTAGTATAGTAGATAATTTAAAAATGGGTATAACAAATTATGATACAATGAATCCGATTATAACCAAAAATAGGGAAATTGTTAATATCGATAAATTAGTATTTGACTCAATATTTAACATTACATCAGACTATAGATTAGAGCCATCACTTGGAAAATCTATTAATATGACCTCGGATACTAGTTATGAAATAAAGCTAGATACTAGTGTAAAATGGCAGGATGGCAGTACATTTATTTCATCTGATGTAAAATATACAATAGACCAAATAAGAAATACAAGCTCAATATATTTGCAAAATATTCAAGATATTGCAAGTGTTGAAACGCCAGACTCAGAAACTGTAATAATCAATTTAAATAGATATGTGCCATATTTTGAATATAATTTAACTTTCCCAATAGTATCAAGTAGATACTATTTAAATGAGGATTTTGTAAATTCGGGTAAAATCCCTATGGGAACTGGAATGTACAAAATAGCAAGTATAAATGATGATAATATTTTGCTAATAATGAACGATAAATGGAAAAATTACAAAACTAATAAACCAAAAACTCAGTCAATTACTTTACATAAATACAACACAATAGGAGAAATATTTAACACATTTAAGCTTGGAAATGTTGATACTGTAAGCACATATATGACTAATTACACTAACTATATTGGGACAATCGGATATAATAAAAAAGAATATGCAGGAAGAGATTATGATTTTTTAAGTTTTAACTGCAATGATAATATTCTATCTGATTCAGCGGTTAGAAGAGCTATAAATTATGCAATAAATAAAGAAAATATAATAAGTACTGTGTTTGGCTATTCAAAAGTTGTGTCAAATTCGCCTTTAGACTATGGAAGTTTTTTATATAATTCAGAAGAACTTATAACATATAATCAAGACATGGCAAAAAAGACATTACAAGATGCTGGTTGGACTTATGCAAACAATAGGTGGCAAAAAAATATCAATGGATATGTGAAAGGGCTTAATCTTTCAATAGTAGTAAATAGTAGTAATGTAGATAGAGTAAATGTTGCAAATAACATTAAAAATCAACTGGCAGAAGTAGGTATCATAATAAATGTTGTACAAGTTAATGATGATAGGTATTATGATTATATAAATAATAGAAATTATCAAATGATTATAACAGGAGTTTCAAGCTCTATAAGCCCAGATTTATCATATTTTTATGGAAATGGAAATATATCGAATTATTATAATGAAGAAGTGTTTTCAAAAATATATTCGATAAATACTATTAAAGAAGCAGAAAAAATAATAAATGCTGAAGTTCCACATATAGGATTATATAGAAATAAAGGAATAATTATCCTAAATTCTAATGTTGGGGGAGATTTTGCACCAACTTCGAATTTTCTATATTACAACTTTGATAAATGGTATAGGCAACAATAATTAAAAAAATTCAAAAAAAGTATTGACAAAAATATTTTTTAATATATAATTAGTACAAACAGATGTTTAGAAAAATAGGAGGAAATTATGAGTTCAGAAAAAATTAATTCAGAAAAACAAAAAGCATTGGAAGCAGCAATGGGTCAAATTGAGAAGCAATTTGGCAAAGGTTCAGTAATGAAATTAGGAGAATTTAAAGCAGTAAGTGCAGAAGCAATCCCAACAGGAGCTCTAAGTTTAGATATAGCTTTAGGAATAGGTGGTATTCCTAAAGGAAGAATAATTGAAATATTTGGACCAGAATCTTCAGGAAAAACAACAGTAGCACTTCACATGATAGCAGAAGCACAGAAACAAGGCGGAGATGCAGCTTTTATTGATGCGGAGCATGCCCTTGATCCAGTATATGCAAAGCACTTAGGAGTTGATATAGATAATTTGATAGTATCTCAACCTGACACAGGAGAAGAAGCGCTAGAAATAGCAGAAGCATTAGTAAGAAGCGGTGCAATTGACTTAATAGTAGTAGACTCAGTTGCAGCATTGGTTCCTAAGGCAGAAATCGACGGAGATATGGGAGATGCACATGTTGGTTTACAAGCAAGACTTATGTCACAAGCTTTAAGAAAACTTGCAGGTGTAATCAATAAATCAAATAGTTGTATAGTATTTATTAACCAATTAAGAGAAAAAGTAGGTATTATGTTTGGTAATCCAGAGACAACTCCTGGAGGAAGAGCATTGAAATTTTATTCGTCTGTTAGACTTGATATTAGAAAGGTTGAAAATATTAAACAAGACGGAGAAGTTATAGGTAGTAGAGCAAGAGTAAAAGTTGTTAAAAACAAGGTAGCTCCACCATTTAGAGAAGCTGAATTTGATATTATATATGGAAAAGGAATTTCAAAATCAGGCAATATATTAGATATTGGTATTAATCTAGGATTGGTAGAAAAAAGCGGTTCGTGGTTTAGTTATAATGGAGAAAGAATCGGACAAGGTAGAGAAAACGCAAAGAAATACCTTGAAGATAACCCAGCTGCAATGACCGAAATAGAGCAAAAAATTAGAAATAATTTTGATCAAGCTTTCGAAAATAGCTTAGGTGACGAAGAAGAAACAAGCGATAAAAGCGAAAATGAAGAAGAAGAAAATGAATAATAATAATTATTGTTATTTCAATCTTTATTTAAAATAAAATTTAAAATTTGTTTTACTAGTCAAAATTAATTCTTTTTCAGTAGAATTATGTCATAAAAAAGAGTAGTAAAAGTGAAGGTAATAAAAAACAAATTATGTAAAGTAGGAAGGATAAAACTTGGAACATTTACAATTTTCATCAAATCTCGAAAAACTAGAAGAGATTGATAAAGTTAAAAGTAGAGTATTAAAATACATATTTTATAAAAAAAGAACTGAAAATGAAATCAGAAATAAATTCAAAGATACTTTTGACCAAGACATATTTGAACAAGTGATTGAGCAATTAAAAGAATTAGGATATATTAACGATACTAATTATATTGACAGAGCAGTAAATGAATTTATAGCATTGAAATGTATGTCAATGAAGGAATTAAAATATAAGCTACTTGCAAAAGGATTAAAAAGTAATATTATAGAAGATTACTTTTCAGATAATTATGACAGATTATGTGAATATGAAGTTAATTCTGCAGAACAGCTATTTTCAAAAAAAATAAACTCAATGGAAGTTCAAGAAATAAAACAATATTTAAGAAAAAAAGGTTATAGGGAGGAAAGCATAAAGGATGCAGAATATCTTTACACTGGAAACAACTAGATACAAAATAAAATTGCAAAACTTTGAAGGACCATTGGATTTACTATGCCATTTAATTGACATAAATAAAATGGATATATATGATGTAAATTTAAATGAAATTACTGATCAATATATGGAATACATCAAAAAAATGGAAGAAATGGACCTAGAAGTTACAAGCGAATTTTTGATTATGGCATCAAATTTACTTTACATAAAATCTAAAAAATTGTTACCACGAGTAGAAGACGAAGAAGAGATGATTTCAGAAGAAGAGCTTATACAAAGAATTATTGAATATAAGCAGTATAAAGAAATTACAAAAACTTTTGCACAAATGTATGCAGAAAATAATAAAAGATATTTTAGAAAACCTGAAAGTATTGAACTACCAAAAAAAGAATTAGAAATAAATTACACGGAAAATGATATAGTTAATACTTATAAAGACATACTTGAAAGAACAAGTGTTAGAAAAAATAAAAACGTTAAAAATATTGAAAAAATCGCTCTCATTGAACACTTTTCTGTTGGCGACACAGTAAAAACAATGTTTAGAGAATTAATTAAAAATTCTAATTTCGTATTTAATAAATTATTTTCTCTAAATAAATGTAAGCCACAAGAAGTTGTAACAGCATTTTCAGGACTATTGGAAATGTCAAGAAGAAGTAAAGTAGAAACTAATCAAAATGAATTATTTGGCGACATAAATGTAACTAAAAAGAAAAAGGCAAATATATAAATAAATATTATAATCAATTATTAATAATTTAATAAAAAGTAATAAGAATTATATTATTAATCTATAAAAATAACAAATAAAAGATATAAAAATAATAAATAAAATATATAAGAACAACAAATAAAATATATAAAAAACAAAGTATAAATACATATAAAAATGGAAAAAACTACTATAAGGAGGAAACTCTTGTGGTAGTTTTTATTATTTGCATTATTTTATTAATAATAATTTTAATAACTATAATTACTATTACATCATCTATAAAATTAAAATTAACAGATTTCAAAATCGAAGATTATAAGGATTTAAAAGAAATTGTTAAATTAATAAAAGATAAAGAATATATTAGAATATTTAATTATTTGGACTTTATTTTAACATTAGAACTATGTGCATTAAAAAAAATACCAATATTAAAATTTCAAGTATCAGATGATCAAATAGCAGGATTTTTAAGAAAACAGATTAGAAAACATAAATTAAAAAAAGAAGAAAGAGAAATAGAGCAATTTGCACAAGAAGATAAAAAAGAAATAGAACAAGATTTGCCTGATATAGATTTAGAAAGCTTGAATCTATCAATTAATTTAGGAACAGAAGATGCCAGCATAACAGCATTACTCACATCAATTGTATCCATATTAATCTCGGTAGCCATACCATTTGGAACAAATAAAATAAACTCAAAAAAATATAATTATGAAATAACTCCCATTTACTTAGACAGACCAATATTTAATATAGATGTTTCACTAGTACTATCAATGCCAACAACAGATGTTGTTAAATTGGTTAGATAATGTATAAATTTGAGCAAATGGTAAATAATACAAAAAGAAAATTATAAAAGACAGCAAATAGGTGTCTTAAAATTTAAAAGTAAGGAGAGATGAAAATGTCAAATTATCCTATTGAAGGTTTAATGAATAGTGCGATGAACTCAATCAAAGAAATGATTGATGTAAACACAATAATTGGTGATCCGATAGAAACTTCAAATAATATAATCATAATACCAGTATCAAAAGTAAATTTCGGATTTGCAGCAGGTGGAAGTGAATTCAAAGTAAAAGGGATGCTAGATAAAAAGAGCAAAAACAAAGATGAAAAAGATGAAAATAATGAAGAAAGTGGACAAGAAAATATTAGACTTCCTTTCGGCGGTGGTTCAGGTGCGGGCGTTAGTATAAGCCCAATTGCTTTCATAGTAGTTCAACCTTCAGGTGTTAAATTACTTCCAGTAACACACGCATCATCTTTGGACAAATTATTAGATTTAGTCCCTGATTTAATAGAAAAGACTACTCAAATGTTAGATAAGAAGTTGAACAAATCTAATAAAATTCTTCAAGAAAATTTAATTGTAAAATTAAATGATGACAAGGACAAGAACAAAGATCAGAAAGAAAAAAGTGAAAGCGAACCTTCTAAAGTTGTAGAAGTTGAAGCAAAACCTTATGAAGTGGAATATGATGAAACAGATATGTAGAAAAGCAAAAAGACAGATGTTTGAATCTGTCTTTTTGTAAATTACAGAGTTATTTCAAACTCAACATCTTCGTCTCCTGATTTTACTTTTATATTTCCACCATGAAGCTCTATAATTTCTTTAGTTATTGCTAAGCCTAAACCCGCTCCGCCAGTAGCACTATTTCTTGATTCATTTGCTCTATAAAATGGCTCGAAAATCTTTTCTAATTTATATTGTGGGATTTTGTCACATTTATTTTTTATAGTTATCGTAATTTTCTCGTTTTTTTCTTCCATATTGATTAAAATTTCACTATTGCTATAACTATAATTGATAGCATTTTTTATCAAATTTTCGAAAGCTCTTGCGAGTTTATCTCCGTCTCCATAATATTGCACACTAGTTGGTTTATTGATTTTTACGTTTAATTTCTTACTTTCTAACATTGGATAACACTCGTCTATTAATTGTTCAAATAAATATGATAAATCAATGTTATTTTTATTTATTGGTATGTCGTGCAAATTATATCTTGTTATGTCGAAGAATTGGTTCGTCAATTCTTCTAGTCGTAATGCTTTATCTAATGCTATTTTTATATATTTTTGTTTTAATTCTTGTGAAATATCTTTTTCATCGTTAATGAGTGTTAAATAGCCTATTACAGATGTTAGCGGAGTTTTCAAATCATGTGCCATATACATTACCAAATTATCTTTTTTCTGCATTGCTGTTTTAGCTTCATTTTGACTTTTAAATAAATCTAACCTAATGCTATTAATTCTATTTTCTACAAGTGCCAAATCTTTTGTCATTTGTATCTCTTCTTCAGGATTTTTTAAGATTTTGTCCATTACTTTTATTGTTTCTACAATGCTGTTGTTCATTTTTCTTATTACTAAATATGAAACTATTACAAATATAATAATTGCTGAAATAATTAGAATTATTTTCTTATTTCCTACCAAACTGTAATATGTGTTTCTGCCTAAGTAATAGACTGACATATCTGCTATATCGTCATTTAAAAGATTATCTATCAAAAATAGAAAAATCAAATATACTATGCATGAATATATTGCAATCTTCATTGACGCTTTGATTGCCATTGTATTTTTTAGATTTCTTAATTCATTAGTCATTTTGCGTTATCCCTTTCATTTTTTAGCTATTCTATTTTATATCCAACACCCCAAACCGTCTTTATGAATTTGGGATTTTTAGTGTTTTCATGTAGTTTTTCTCTAATCCTTCTAATATGAACCATTACCGTGTTGTTGCTGTCAAAATATTTTTCCTTCCATACTTTTTCAAACAATTCTTCTGAACTCACTACTATTCCTTTTTTATTTGCTAAATATAATAAAATATCAAATTCTATTGGAGTTAGCTCAATTTCTTTGTCATACAAAATACATTTATGTTTTTGTTTATCAATCTGCAAACCATTTATTTCAATAATATTTTTATCTTCTTTGTTGTTATATTTTGTGTACCTTCTTAATGCTGACTTTACTCTCGCTATCAACTCAAGTGGATTAAAAGGCTTGGTAATATAATCATCTGCTCCAATTGTGAGTCCTGCTATTTTGTCCTTGTCATCTATTTTGGCAGTTAGCATGATTACTGGATAAGTAAAATCTTTACTTCTAATAATTTTGCAGATTTCAAATCCGTCTTTTCCGTCAATCATTACATCTAGTATCGCCATATCTATTTTTTCGTTTTCTATGCATTTTATTGCTTCTTTTGAATTGTAAAATTTAAATACATTATAATTTTCATTTTTCAAATACAATTCCACCAAATCAGCTATTTCTTTCTCATCATCAACTACTAAAATATTCATATTAGATTTAACCTCTTTTCAACATTAATTCGCACTCTCAAATCTTATTTTAGTGATTATACCACATTTTTATTTAATAACCACAGATTTAAGAAAAATTTAAGATTTACTTAATTTTTTCTTAAACTATTTATTTTATACTTTAAATAAATCTCATTATGTTTCTTTGGAAATTATGAAATTTGGAAAGGATTGTGATTTATATGAAAAAAAGGTATAGAAGAAAATCAAGAAGATTGTTAGTTTTGTTAATATTAATTGTTTTAGTTGCCATTGTAGTTACAATGCTCAGACATATATTTAGTTTTCTTAATGGCGAGTCTAAAGCTATAGTAGATTTTTCAAGTATTCCTGAGTATGATACAATTAAACTTGATAATAACGAAAATTATGCCGGCATTGGTCAGAAAAAAGTCGAAAATAAAAATGGTTATTTTACTACTTTTACTGGGATTGACAATAAAGTGTATAAAGAATTCAAACAAAATGGCTCTGCTCCTTGGGCTAATAAAAAATATTGGGACGGCGATATGGATTCAGCTGGTTGTGGTATAACTGCTATGTCAATTATTCTAAGTGGCTACAATATTGATTATACTCCTGAAGATTTGAGAGAAAAATATTATCCTGTTTTAAATGGCGAAAATATTTCTTATGAGCTTTCTCACTCTTTTGGAATTAGCAATTCTGATTTTTTGTATGATTCTGTTAGCTTATCTGAGAAAAATATAACTGAACATTTAAGGCAGAATCGCCCGGTTCTTATATGTGTATGGAACAAGCCTACTAATAATCGTTGGACAACTGCATCTCATTACATGGTGTTATTAGCCACAGATAATAACAATATGGTTTACGTATCTAATCCAAATGGCTTGGATAATAATAGCAAAAGTTCAGGTTGGTATGATTTTAAAGAAGTTGGTCCTTATATTGCTAAAGCTCTTTTTATTAATGAATAGGTTTTATTTCTATTTTTTATTGAAAAAAATTGGCAAAGATAGTTGACAATTAGTATAAAAATAGGTTATAATGAATATAATAGAAATAGATATTAAATATCTATTTACAGCCAAAATCAGGTGAACCCTACCAATAAGTGGGAGCTGTAAAATCAAAAGGTAGAGATCTAGGTCTTTACCTTTTATAAT
>CANQJG010000028.1 GCA_947624185.1 uncultured Clostridia bacterium
AATATTTTTCTCTCCTTTCTTATTATACGATTTTTAGTTAACTTTTTCAAGCTAAATTTTAAAAATTATCTTAAATTTTTCCCATGATTTTATTTAAGAATCAAATTAATAGATTATACAAATATTTAAATATTTGTATAAAAATTAAATATTTACTTATCTAAAAAATAATTTATTTGAGTAATACCAATTTTAATAACATATATTACCAGTTCATTTTATTGTATTATATTACCATTTTATGGCATTGTCAATATATTTTTTCAAAAAATTACAAAAAATGCGTAATTTTTTTCAATTACACATTTTATAACATTATACTTTTTCAATTCTGTACAGATGTTAGTGCTTAACAAATTCTCTTATTCATATTCTACATTTACCAAACATAAACCTGTTGGTGGTAGTGTTTTTCCTGCTTTTAATCTATCTTTAGCTTCAAGGATTTCTTTAACTTCTTTTGGTTTGATTTTGCCTTCTCCAACTTCTACTAATGTTCCACTTATTATTCTTACCATATTATATAAAAATCCATTACCAGTTAAACTTATTGTTATTATTTCTCCATGTCTTTCTACTTTTGCATCATAAATAATTCGTGTGCTATTTTTTCCACTAGTTCCGCTTGATTTAAATGATTTGAAATCATGTTCTCCTATTAAATATTTTATTCCTTCATTCATTTTATTGGCATCAAGTGGTATTGCGTGATGATATTGCATATTTCTGTAAATTGCTGTTCCTTGCTCTGAATTATTTATAGTGTACTGATATGTTTTCTTTTTACAATTATATCTACTGTGAAATCTTTCATCTACTTCCATTGCTTCTTTTACTCTTATTGATTTTTTTAATTGTGAATTTAAAGCATACGGTATTTTTTCGATTGGAAATTCTTTTTCAATTTTGAAGTTTGCTATTTGGCAAAGCGCATTTACTCCTGCATCAGTTCTGCCTGAAGCAATTAGGTCGACTTTTTCGCCAGTTACTATTTCTATTGCTCTTTCTATTTCTCCTTGTATATTTGGTTTATTCGGCTGTTTTTGCCAACCATTAAAATCTTTGCCGTCATATTCGATTATTAACTTAATATTTCGCATTTTTACACTCCATTTATTTTTGTTCGTTTTATTTGTTATTATTTGTTTTTATTTTCTGCTTTTTCTTTTACTTGTTTTGTATTTATTTATTGTTTTTGCTTTATTGGTTTTGTATTTATTTATTGATTTTTCCTTTATTTTTTTTACTGTTTTTTTGATTTATTTTCTAATTATTTTTTCTTTATTTTTACTTTTTTGGGATTTATTTTTTTGCTTTTATTTACTTCACTATTGGAATTTTAAATTTTTTAGTTTGTATATTGTTGATCTTATAGTCACATTTATTTAGTTTTCTCTTTAATTATAAACTTTTTTTACACAAAAATCTACTTATTTTATTAAATTGTATTCATTTTTAAACATTTTTTGAAATTAAGATTTTTATTTATTATAACAATTTCTACCATAATTTTACAAATTCATATCTTCTTAAAATTATAATTATTCTTGATTTTTTATTTAATAAATGATATAATTAATTATGCATTAAAATTTTTCTAGGAGGTGAAAGCTTGAAGTGAAAATACTTCACTTGAATGGACGGTATCCACAGAATTCTGTTTCCATTCTAAATACAATTGATTCTCGATTTTTTTCTAATCTTTTAAAGGGAAAAAATTCTGAGAATGATGTTCTCTATATAACACCATTGGTATTGAATTATGTCTATTCTTGCCAAGGTTATAGAATAGAGAATCACCAAGTAGTTTATGCAATGAATAATAATCGATACTACTTGGTCTTTCGGGCAGTTCCTATATTCGGTAGTTGTAACTACTTTGATATGTATGTGCATTATCAATGTATTAGTTCTCTTAGTGAGAACCAACTGCTTAGTGCTAGGGGTTCTCATCTTAATGTAGGCATCAATAGAATATGTTTGCCTACTTATGACAATGGGGAAAGTTACCCTTATCGAAAGCAATTGATACTGCCCCAGTAGTTTTTTTGTTTCACTTTAATTTCACTTGCGAACTGGCTTACAGCTCGCTAAAAGCGGTAATTCCAAGGAATTACCGCTTATTTTATTTCTTATTATTGCTTTCTACCACTTTTACTTTCTTATTTTTCCTATTCTCACTTGCTACCTTTTTATGTTGTATGATTTTTTCTTTTTTATTTGCCATGATTACTTTAATTTCTGAAATCTTATTTTTCTTACCTTCAGGTCCAAATCTTGCAGTTACAAGATTCTTAATTAATATTCTCTTTAATGCGTCTAATTCAACATCTAATATTAATGTGCCGTCTTTTGCTATTGAGATTTTTCCTGTTTCTTCTGAGACTACCACAGCTATTGCATCAGATTCCTTTGATATTCCTATTGCTGCTCTATGCCTTGTTCCTAATCCCCTTACAACATCTTTATCGTCTGTAAGTGGCAATATGCAGGCTGCTGACGTTATTTTATTATTTGCTATTATGACCGCTCCGTCATGCAAAGGCGTTTTTGGTACGAATATATTTACCAACAATTGTGGTGAAATCTCTGATTCTAGCACAACTCCAGTTTCTATTATATCTTGCAATTTTATGTCTCTTTCGAATACTATTAAAGCTCCTGTTTTTGTTTTTGATAGTTCTTCTACTGCTATTGATACTTTATAGATGTCTTCTTTTGCCTTGTCTCTCAAGCTTTTATCTATGCCGAACATTTTAGTAAATGTGCTTGATCCGATTTGCTCAAGTGCTCTTCTTAATTCTGGTTGAAATATCAATAGTAGTGCGATTACTCCATAGGTCATAAATGATGTCAATATAAAGTTCAATATTCTTAACTTAAATATATTGCTTAATATTGTTATAATTACTAGAAACACTATTCCTTTTAGCAGTTGCATTGCTCTTGATTTTTTTGCAAATTTTATAAATGCGTATATTAGAAATCCCACTAATACCACATCTATAATTAATGTTATAATCTGCCATGGTTGTGCTTTTAGTTCATTTATGTATGACGGAAAATCAATTTTCATTTGTTCATTTACTTTATCAAACATTTTTCTTTTTCCTTTCGTTTAAATTTCTACATTTTATAATACATTTATTAAATAATATATTACTGTTCCGCAAGTTGCTACAAGCATCATGATGACTATTAATAATGCAACAACTCTGCCTAATTGCTTTGACAAATCAAAGTGCTTTTTTGGTTTATTATTGTTTTTCATTTCATTTATCTTTCTTGTTTTGTCCATTTCTAATGCTTTTTCTTTTATATCTTTTTTCATTTTTACTCCCTTCTTTTCTAAGACAACAAACTTTGTTGGAAAAAGAATTATCTTCCACATCAATTGCAGTTTTCTATTATTTTAGTAAACATAAGTAATCAAAAACTTATATTTCAATTATAATTAGCAAGCTTCTATATTACTTTAAATATTTTAACATTTATAATTTTCAAAGTCAATTACTAATTTTTTATACACTACATAATTTTTATACAAATTCTTCCCATACCAAATTAGCTAAATCCAAGCCTTTTTTAGTTAATCTTATATTGTCATTATTTATTCTAATTAAGTTCTCGCTAATTAGCTTTGACAATTGCTTATTATACACATCAAATACATTTTTGCCAAATTTGATTTCAAAAGATTCTGTATTTATGCCATTGATTTTCCTTAATCCTAGCATCATGTATTCGTTCATCATGGATTTTTTTGTTTGCTTTTCTTCTATTTTGATATTTTTAAATCCTTCGTTATTTTTTATATTTTTAATATAATTTTCTATATCAGAAATGTTTGTGTATCTTGTTTTATTTTCATAAGATGCACTTGCAGCCCCAAATCCTAGATATTCTTCCTGTTTCCAGCAATCCATATTATGTTTACAAATATTTTTCATTTTTGCAAAATTTGAAATTTCATAATGTATGTATTCATTTTCTTCTAATTTTCTTTTTGCATACCAATACATATATCTTTCCATTTCTTCATCAGGCAATTCTACTTTTTTGTCATTTATCATTTTTTCTAATTTTGTATTTGGTTCCACGATTAATGAATATACTGATATATGCGGGATTTCCATATCTATCAAATTAATAAGAGTTTTTTCTACATCATAAATATTTTGATTAGGAAGCCCTATCATTGTGTCTACATTTATGTTTCTGAATCCTACTTCTCTTGCATATTGTATCGTTTTTTCAAATTGCTTATAATTGTGTATTCTTCCTAATAATTTCAACAAGTCATCATTTGAACTTTGCAAACCAACGCTCAGTCTATTTATTCCCATTTGAAAATAATGATCTAAGCTCTTTTTAGTTGCTGTGCCTGGATTTAATTCCATTGATATTTCTGCATTTATGTCTAGTTCAAAATTGTGCTCTATTTCTGCTAAAATACCTTCTATATATTTGGGATTTATGTATGACGGAGTTCCTCCACCAATATAAATTGTTTTTACATGATAATTCAAATTACTTCTTGCTTTGATTTCTTCTTTTACACACTCTACATATTCTTTTATCAGATTATCTTTATTGCATAGTGAGTAAAAATCGCAATAATTGCATTTTTGCTTGCAAAAAGGTATATGCACATAAATTCCTATTTGTTTCATTTATTTCTCCAATTTTTTTACTTCTTTTAGTTCTTCTGCTAATTTTCTTATTCCTTCTAATCTATGATTTACACCTGATTTGCTTATTTTCTTTTCTAGTAGTTGTCCTAATTCTTGCAAACTTGCATTTGGATTTTCTAGTCTGACGTTAGCTAATTCTTGCTCTTTTTCTGTGAGTCTATCAAATTTCTTTTTGGCTTTTATTAACTTTATGTCTTCCACTTGTCTTACAGAGCTTGAGATTGTCTTATTCAGATTTGCTGTTTCGCAATTTACCAGTCTATTTACATTATTTCTCATATCTTTTATAACTCTTTCATCTTCGAAATCGAGTACAGATTTATTTGCTCCTACAAAGGCAAGAAAATTCGATATATTTTCTCCGTCTTTCATATATAATATGCTTTTCTTTTCTCTATTTAACAGCTTAGTTTCAATGTCGCTCTGCTCTAGTATTTGCTTAACTTGCTCTGCATTTGATTCGCTGTCAAATACTATCTCTAAATGATATACATTTTTTGGATTTGTTATAGAGCCTGAGCTCATGAACGCTCCCCTTACCAATGCTCTTTTTTCTTCATCTGTATTAATATCATCACATATTGTAATCTTCTTTTTTAATGTTATGCAGAAATTTATTCCCTGCATTTCTATCTTATAATCATTTTCTCCAAAGTTGTCAAGCAGTTTGGCAAATCTATTTATATTGTATTGATTTTCTGTGACAAATTTATTTGATGAATTGGTCAACAAATAACCTTCTAACTCAGCTTTTACAAGCTTTTTATTAGATAGGTTATTGATTTCGCTTAATTCTTTTTTTATTTTAGCACAAAACGAATCTCCCATTAATTACGCTCCCATATTATCACTCTGTCGTGTCCTGCTAAGTCTTTTACGCATCTTGAATTTTCAAATATTTTTTGCACTTCTTCTTTTTGGTCATATCCTATTTCCATTAACAATGTGCCATTTTCTTTTATATACTCTTCAATATGTTTTCGTATCTCATAATAAAATTTTAATCCATTTTCTCCACCATTTAAAGCTATGTGTGGCTCATTTTGCACATCTAAATCCAATGTGCGGATTTCTGCACTTTTTATATATGGTGGATTTGATACAATTACATCAAATTGAAGTTTTTCGTTTTCCTTTGATTGCAAATTATTGAACATATCTGATTTTATAAATTTTATTGTAGCCATATCATGCTCAACATTTCGTATGTTATTATAATTAATTTGTGCTACATTTAATGCTTTTTTGCTAATATCTGATGCATAGATTTCCACATTTTTTGCATACTTTGCTAGACTTATTGCAATGCATCCGCTTCCAGTACATAAATCCAAAACCTTGACTCCTTGCACAACTCCATTATTAGCATTATTTATTACTTTTAGAGCTTCTTGGACTAATATCTCCGTGTCAGGCTGTGGTATTAACACTCTTTTATCAACATAAAATTCTATTCCCATAAAATTAGCCTTTGAAGTAATGTATTGCAATGGCTCTCCACTTTTTATCTTACTTATTGCTCTTTTTAACTTTGTTTCTTGGCTTTTCGTTATTGATTTATCATTATTTACGATTAAATATTGTCTATCGACTTTCAATATATACTCCAATAATATTGTCGATTCTATGTGCCCTATTTGATTACTTGCTAATACTAAAGCTTCTTTTATTGTCATGTTTGTATTTTCATTTTCCTTTCATTTATGTTGCTACTAATCGTTTCAATTGATTGTTATGTATCATTGTAAATACCGATTTTTGTTATCTTTATTTTATAATTGCTTGACAAAAAGCATTTACTCCAATCTGAAAAATCTTATTAAATTAGTATTTTCTAATTTCTTGACAATTTTGCCATTATAAATCGTATCTCCTGTTTGCGAATCTTCTAATGGTATATCTAAATAAACATTTGCAATAAACTTTTGATTATAATTATTTATTATAGTTATGTCAAATGCCACATTACATTTGATTGTACTTAAGAAAACTCCAGTTTTTCTAAGTAATTCTCCGTCAAATTTCAAACCTGAGCTTATATCAGAGATTATCTCATTTTTCTTAATATCCTTATTGGTATATTCCAATACAATTGGATTTGAACAATCTGCATAAAGCTGTGGCTTAGAATAGTCCACATCTCCGTCATTTAGCACTGTGTATTCTAACTTGTCAGTAATTTTATTATCATCAGTACCTGAAAGCTTTCCAAAATTTTCAACATTTTCAAAGTGTAAACTTGGAGTTCCTAATTCAAGTCCTGAAAACCTTACATTATCTATATAAATTTCTTTAATAGAATTTTCATAATTTAGTTCTTGCTCAGATCTATTATTTATGTAGATTGCAATGTCTGTAAATTGATGCACATTTAAGTTCCACATTGCTCTATCTTCGTTATTTCTGTCTGCATTTGCACTACTATACATATATATATTGTCAATGCTGAAAACTGTTTTTGCATTTAGTTTTGCAAATTCATTGATTTCTTTTGCAAATTTTTCGTTTGTTACAACCGAAAGAATTGTATAAACTAACATTATGACAAAAACTATTATTAATACTGTTATAGCAATTAATTTTTCTCTCGTATTACTACGCTTTTTACCATTTACTACTACAGTTGTTTTTTTATTCATTAGTACCTCCTATGCTATTTTAGTATTTATAACCTATTATTTATTATTTATTATTTATTATTTATAGTTCTTATAAAACCATGAATATAGTTGTTTTTGAAATATAATAAGAACATAACAAGCTCTTAATTAACCAACTGTCCAATTGAACGCTGCAACAGCTCTGAATAGCAAGTTGCACTGCTTACAAAGCTACTTAATGGTATTTGCCCCGTATTGTACTTATATTTTCTTGCTCTTAGTTTTCTTTTGACATTTCTGTAACGAATATATCTTCCTTTTGAATTTCTACCTAAAAACATATAATTATCCGTACTTTTGAATATTCTAGTTTTTCTATTTAATTGCAACTTCTCTTTTTCTAAAAATTTTTTGATTTCCTGCAAGCAATATCTTAAATAATCCTTTGATTGATGAAATAGCAAAAAATCATCTTGGTATCTTACATAATATTTTATTTTCAATTTTTCCTTAATAAAATGGTCTAAATCATTTAAATAAAATATTGCTAATATCTGACTTGTCATACTTCCTATAAACAAACCTGTAGTGTTACTATCTATTATTTTATAAATGATTTCTAATGCTTCCTTGTCTTTTATTCTTTTCTCTATTTTTGCCTTCAGTATATCATGGTCAATACTGAAAAAGAATTTAGACACATCACATTTTAATATATAGTAGGTTCCATATTTTACTTTACATTGCCTTCTATATTCATTAGCAATCCTTAAACCTGCAGACGTTCCAAGCCCCTTTCTACTTGCTACATTAGTATCTATCAGACATGGCAAAATAGCAGGATATAATATATATCTTGATACCAAGTGATTAACTATTTTATCAGGAATATCTTGGCTAACGATTACTCTTTCTTTTGGCTCATATATGATAAATTTATGGTATTTGCCTACTGTGTAATTGTGATTGCAAAGCATCTGATACACTTCGCTAATATAATATGCTTTATATTGTTTCATATTATATACACGTCTTTCATTTCGAGTGTTTTTACGCACTTCTTTGAAAGCTTGCTCTATGTTTTTTACTTCACAAATATTTTGATACAAGTTAGAATATCTTTTCATTACTTCTATCTTCCATTAATTTAATAGCATAAATATCATAATTAGAAATAATACAATAAAGACAGCCTAATTATGATATTTACCCAAAAATAGCACATAACTTAATATGGTCTATAAAACAGTGCTAAGTATTAACCCCTTTTCGATTAAAAATATATCTAAGATTTTGATATATTGTCTCTACTAACAAATTATACTATCTGTTTTTGTTTTATAACAAATTAATATTTGCTAAAGGTCTTGGTTTGTTTCTCTAAATCTTCTCATAATAGTAATTACTTATTTTACTATATATCCACAGTATTTTTAGAGAAGCTAGCGGACAAAACGCGTTATTGTTGTTATAGTTGTTGTTGTTCACATTGCCGCCGTTGTTATAGTTTACATTTCATACGTTGTTAGAGTTATTAGCAGACGGAGAAGCCAACCACATCCAACCAATCCCTAATGTATTTTACATATTACTGTCTTTATTTATATATAAAATTACACTCTAATTTATTAAGAATTGTTCATTTCTTTTTTAGCTTTTTGAGATAACAAAATAGTATCAGGTTCTTTATCTGATCTTAATCTTTTATTAGACTTTTCATTTTCTATTAATACAGTATTATTTAGCTCATTTAATCCCATATTTGTATAATTACCTAATCCTTTTTTCATATGTAATAGCCAACCACGCGAATATTTTTCTATATCTGATAAACTATTAGCCACTTTTACATATTTTTTACTGGTTAGAAAATTCAATTCAACTGCCATATCTAATAAAAAGTCTATTACTTTTATTTTTGCAAGCATTTTGTTGATTAGATTAATTTTTAGTTCAATTACTTCTGTACTATTTGCTTCATACGCCATTTCTAATATATCATAGGCGTTCTTTTTTATTCTTTCTCTTAATTCATATTCTTTTTTAGGGAAATTATCCAAGTAAAACGAAAGTGATTTAATAAGTGCTCTAATATAATCTATTACTTTAAACTTTTCCTGCTTCATTTACTACTTCTTCTACCTTTCCTATGACATCTTTAAAATTTGGTTTTTCTATCAATCCCATTAACTTATTTGATATATTATTAATTCTTTTTTTACATTTAGTCATTGAAAATGCTTTAGCAAATTGTGCATCATATTCATTTAAATTTTTAAAGTCTTCTTTAACATCAACTTCGTAGTTATTTCTTGGATCCATTAACATATAACTAATTTTATTTTCTTCAATTCTGACTCTTACTTTATAACAAGCTTTTAATGGAAAACCACAAGTTGGTACATTTTTATCTACTATTCTAATTTGATAATTTAGCAGATTACTCAATATGTATGCATCTTTGCCAAAAGCCTTATAAAATTCACCCGATTTATACAAAATCAAAAACTTTGGGTGTATTTCTTTTATCCTTTTTGCTTCTGCAATCAATCCCATTTGTTACTCCATTTATAATTTTTTTCTTGTTACTTTTTTTGCTTTGTATCTTTGCTTTTTTTGCGAGCTTATTTGTTTTGCACTCTTTATTTTGCTTTGCGTCACGAGTTCTTTCGTTCGCGTACTTTTTATTTATATTTTTCGCCACGAGCCCTTTCACTCATGTTTTTTATTTACGTTTTTTCTTGCACTCATTTGCTCACACTTTTTGTAATTTTTATTTGTGTCACCGGCTCTTTCGTTCACGTATTTGTCGAACTCCTTTGCCCGTGATTTCGTTTGTGTATGCCCATAAGGCCATACACAAACATTTTATTTATTCATATTATCTGTATGCATTTCGAATACTTTTTAACTTGCTGTACCTTCTAATTGCAAATTGAAAGAAGATTTAAGAGAAACTAGCGGACAAAACGCGTAATTGCTGCTATAGTTGCTGTAGTCCACAAAGCCGCCGCTATAGCTCACACCTCATACGTTGCTAGAGCCATAAGCAGACGGAGAAGCCAACCAGTAATAATTACCGCTTCCAGGGTAGTACATTGTATCAATATCTGGGTCAGACTTTACGGTGTAATTTGCTGTTAAAGTACTATAATCTTCACTACTTCCTGGTCCTACTTTATATCCTGTTGTATTTGTACTTGATGTTCCTTCATATTTATAAAATAATTTCTTTCTTGTATCTCCAGTAGATTCCACTGCTCCTGGTTCAGGGGCATCTCCTGTTAAGTTATAATGTGTATTATAACTATCCATCATCATTTCTAAACTTGGAGCTCCTACTATATAGTTTATTTCTCCTTGTACTTCCTCTTTTACTGTATTTTTCAAGTGTGCCCACTTCTCAGTGTTCAATAACCATGTTACTGCTTGCATATTATTATTATCTTTGCTTGGTGCTGTTAGTTTATTTTTGTCTTTATCCATATACAAGCTTGGGTTCAATTGCTTTATTTTTACTTTTGTTGTTCCATCTGTTCCTTTTTCATCGGCTCCTGTTGTGTCTAGTTTTAATGCATAGCTATTCCCTGAATAACTTGGACAATCTGCCTTCAAGTATATCGTCCCTGCTCCGTCTCCATACTTATTATCGAAGTCTACATAATATAATCTGTATGTTGTTGATACATTATATGATGTTGTTTCTGTATCTCCAGCTATCTCTACTGATTCTGTTGTACCTACTGTATTTTTAAAATTACCTACTACCGAACCTAAGTAGTCTTTTACATTTTCTTTTGTTAATTCTACTTCTTCTCCATTTACTGTTGCTGTTACTGTTAGTCCTTGTGTTAACTTTTTTAATTCTTTTTCTGCTGATTTCATTTCTTGCTCTTCATTTGTTTGTGATTCTTTATATGTATCCGCAGCTTTCTTTGACATTGTAAATAAGCCGTTTTCTCCTATTGCCATACTTAATGCCACTCCCGCTAGAATTAACATTATGATAATCGTTACTACTAGTGCAACCAATGTTATTCCTTTTTCTTCCTTCATTTCTCTCTTCTCGCATAATGAACATATAAACATTATACGAACTCCTTTCTTTTTGTTCTTTTATTTTTAATTTTCTTTCGTTTGCATACGTTTACGATTTTATATGTTGTCTATATTTTACCACTTGTTTTTTTACATTTCAATACAAAAAATTAATTATTTTAAAAATTTTCTTGTAAAAGTTTTATATTGTAGCAACATTAGATATGTGTGTAGAGTCACATATCTTTTTTCTGTAAAAATAGAGTAGTTTTTAGCTACTCTATTTCCATGAGACAAAGATATAATTTAAAGAAAAAATAATTTTAAAATTACGCATTTTTTCTAATTAGTTCTTGCTTGATTTGTCTTAGTTCCTTGTCACTTATTTCTGCACAATCTTTTATTATATCATCTTGTACGTTTTTATTGATTAAATTTTTTATCATTATTATTTTTCTTTTTGTGTCTCCTCTTGCCTCGCCAACAGCTATACCTTGGGCTCTGCCTTCTTTTCTCAATCTCCTTGCTTCCCTTTGTAACATCTCATCTACTTGCATTTTTCCGACCTCCCTTCTATTTTTGATAATCTTTTTTACCTCTGATTGAGGCATTTTTAAATTTTGTGCTATCAGCACTATCATGTACAAATTGATTCTTTCTCTCATATATTTTGACATATCTTGCTTCATTATCTTTTTAGCTAATTCTTTTGCTTCATCTATACTTTTTAATCTTTCTATTAGTAATACCTTTGATAACATGCTATTTTCTTCCAGTAGCTTTTCTTCGTCTATTTCTTTTGCATCTACTAATTCATAATTTGGCATTTCTTGTGTTTTCCATTTCTTTAAGGTCATCTTTGTTTTTTTACTTTTTATTTTATTATTTTTATGGTTCCATTTTTCTTTGCCTGTAAATAATACTATTCCTACTACTGTTGGTTCTATGTAACTGTTGCTTTCTATTTTTTCTTCATTATCTTCACTTAATACTTTTTCCAATATGTTTGCCTTATAGTTCAACATCCTTTTATTCATGTTTGTGTCCTTCTTCGTTTGATGTTCTATTACTACATACATATTTGCGTTTATTACTTTATATACTACATCTGATATTTTATTTTCTAATTTTGTACTTACAAAACTATTTGTATAATTTTCTATATTTCC
>CANQJG010000029.1 GCA_947624185.1 uncultured Clostridia bacterium
TGTTGTCCTTGCTGGCATCATAATGGGATTAGCTTCTGCTGGTGTGTTTGGAGCTTTAGGATCTTTCCTAAACTAGGATTTATTGTTTTATTTTTTGTTTTTATAATATATGCTTTGTTACATACCCTTTGCAGTATACATTTTATGATATATGGTATACGTTTTATGGTATAAAGAAAATCGATGAAATTTTTATTAAATTTCATCGATTTTTTTCGGATTTTTATAGAACTGCTAATATTGGTGGAGCAACTTGTTTCTTTCTTGATACAACTCCTTCTAAGAATATTGAGTCGTTTTCATCTATGCTTTTTCCAAAAGCTTTCTCTACTACACTTCTGTCATTTCCTAAAACAATAACTTTAGAATTGGTATTGATTATATCTGTTATTAAAAACATATATAAATCAAGCTTTCTATCAGCTATGCTTTTTTCCATAGCAAATTCTAACTCTTCTTTTCTTGAAAATACATCATTGATATCAGCTGTATTTACCTGAGCTATTACTAATTTTTTGCCTTTTTCTGAAAACTCTTTTGCATCTAAATTAATAACTTCATCTGCTGAATACATACTTAAATCTGTACCTGCTTTTAACATTTCTAGACCATATTCTTCTGCATTTATTTCAGCTATTTTTTCTAGCTCGCTGTATGCTTCTCTATCTTTGTCTGTACATGTTGGAGATTTCAATAATAATGTATCTGATATAATTGCACTCAACATTAATTTTGCAGATACTTTATCTATTTCAATATTTTCTCTTTTAAATATTTCAAAAAGAACTGTTGAAGTACAGCCATAAGGCTTTGCCATATAATATAGTGGATATACTGTCTCAAATGCTGCTATTCTATGATGATCTATAACTCCTATTATTTCTGCTTTTTCCCTTCCGTCTACACTTTGCTCTTTTTCATTATGGTCAACTAATATAACTTTTTGACCTTCTTCTATTTCTGATATTTTTTTAGGCACTTCTATACCCAAATAATTAAAAACATATTCTGTTTCCTTATTTAAATCTCCTAATCTTACAGCCTCTGCATCTAATCCATAATGCTTAGCCAATTTTTCTGTTACTACACTAGAACATATTGAATCCGTGTCCGGACTTTTGTGTCCAAAAATTAATATTTTTTCCATTTATTTTCTTCCCTTTCTTTTTATATTCTTAACAATTATACCTTTAAAATATCGTATTGTCAAATGTGATTTTATTTCAAAATCTTTGTACTTAACTTCTCACCTAATGCTTTGAAATATTGTATTTCCTTGGCAAAGTTGCATTTAACTTTTTTGCTCTTGTAATAGTAACCTTTAGCAACAAGTTACCATAAAATATATTAGACTTAATTAGGAGGAATAAAATGTATAGATACAAAAATCGTACCAATTGTCCTTGTATGAATAATAATTCAAATCAAGTGATTACTTTAAGCAATATTCAAAACAATGACAAAGATGATAAATGCGCTTGTGGCTTTAATGACCCATCTGCATTTCCTGAAAACTATATGTATGGTCAAAGTTATGTGCCAATTCAATATATCGACACTACTTTCAAACCAACAATAGCTTTAAAAATGGGCAGTCTTTACCCTGAACTTGTTAGTCCTTATGAACCAGGTCAAGGCATGGCTGAAATAGAATATTTAAGAAATGCAACTATGAACGAAGGGAGATGTCCAAATGCCTTATAATTGCGTTATAAATCAAGATGATAATTTATCAAAAGCAGAATTAATGAATTTAATTCAAAGTTATGCTTTTGCTGTAAATGATTTAACATTATATTTAGACACTCATAAAGATGATGAAAAAGCTCTACAACTTCACAATCAATATACTAGAGAGCTTAGAAACTATATGAATAGTTATGAGAAAAAATATGGACCTCTTACAATGTACTGTCCATGCAATAGTTGGAGATGGATTGCTAATCCATGGCCTTGGGAAGGAGGAAATAATTAGATATGTGGACTTACAACAAAATGCTTCAGTATCCAATAAATATAAAACAAAAGGATCCAAGACTTGCTAAATGGATAATTTCGCAATATGGTGGTCCTGACGGCGAACTTGCAGCTTCACTTCGATATTTATCTCAAAGATTTGGCATGCCTGATACTAGGTCAAAAGCTGTTTTAAATGATATTGGAACTGAAGAGTTAGCGCACCTAGAAATGGTTGGAACTATAGTTCATCAACTTACCAAAGATGCTTCAATTGAAGAGATTGAAAAGGCAGGTTTAGGTGATTATTACACAGACCACGGAGTTGATGTATATCCAAGTTCTGCTTCCGGAGTACCTTTCACAGCTGCCTATATTGCTGCAAAAGGCGACCCTATTGCTAATCTTCAAGAAGATTTAGCAGCAGAGCAAAAAGCTAGAGCAACCTACGAAAAATTAATAGATTTGTCAAGAGACAATCCTGATGTAGTTGATGCTCTTAGATATTTAAGGCAAAGAGAAATCGTTCATTTTCAAAGATTTGGAGAAACTTTGAGAGGTGTTCAAGATTTGTTAATGCAAAAAAGATGCTTCATGATGAACGACGGAACTTCTAATGCTAAACTTTTAACTCCTTGCAATGCAGAAGTTAAGAGCGAAAATAATGATTAGAATTTATTGAACATTAGGTTAGAAACGAGCCTTTAGAATTCAAATTCTATAAATGAGTTTTCTGAAAAATTTTAGGGGATACTTATAAAAGTATCCCCTATTTTTATTTATTATCGTCATTCATTCTTGTTCCGTCTTTTCTTTATTTTTTTATCTATCAACTTTATTTTGGCAAATAACATTATTGCAATTACTATAGCTAATATAATGATGACTTTTATAACATTATTAGCTCCTAATTGTGGTATCTTTTCATTAGTAGTATCTTCTTTACTATTGGCATCATCTTTACTGTTAGTTTCTATTAATAATCCATTATTAATGTTTTCATCTGATGAAGTGTCACTTGGATTTTCTCCTGGATTAGAAGAGTCTCCGCCTAAATTTCCACTATTTCCTTCTGAACCACTACCTGTATTACCACTTGATCCACTACCAGTATTTCCACTTGAACCATTACCTGAACTGCCACCTTGGTTTCCACTACTTTGTGAACCACCTTGTTGTGTTTCTCCACCTGATGATGGTGGATTTGTGGTTTGTCCTGAATCTCCACTACCACCTTCATTTCCTGAGTCTCCACCTTGTGTTGGTGGTGTTGTTTGTGAACCACTACCACCACCTGGTTGTTCTCCTGGATTTTCTGTTGTTGGAACATTTACAGTTATATTATTTGAATTTACTGTTTTAACTTTGTATGATGCACCATTAGACATATCAACATTATTAAGTTTTATGCCTAAAGTAGTTGTCTCTGCTGGTTTTAATACTTCGAATTTAATTTTAGCTATGTCTTCATTATTTTCGGAATTTGAAGTTCTAATAATTGCAATAATATTAGAACTGCTGTCATTACTACTCCAGCCATTTGTTCCTTCGATTCCAAGTAGTTTTAAAATACTTGAATTATATTCGATTGATGCACCGAAAGTTATTATTCCTTTTGATGCATCTAAATTGTTTAGATGTATCATAAATTCTGCTGTCTCTCCAACATTATATTGATTTTTTGATGAATTGACTGTAATATTTGCACTATTAATTGTTTCTTTTGCGAAGACATTCATTCCAAATGCAAATATTGCTAAAAACATAATTGTTATTATTTTTAAGAATTTCTTTTTCATAATTACTCCTTTTTATTTAATTTGCATCTGGTTTTGGTGAATCCTGTATCATACGATAATAGTTAAGCATATTTGCAACATCGTTCATATCAATTTCAGTTGTCTCATCTACATCTCCTGCTTGTTTATAAACTCCTGTCAATGTATCTAAATCCCTATAACTTGATAATACTAAAGCAACGTCTGTCATATCTAAATCGCCGTCACTATCAACATCACCACACATAGCAATTGTATATGTTTTATTTCCAACTTTAGCTGTATCTCCTGTGCACAAAATATCTTTGCCTGTTAATTTTGATGAAAATTGTAATAAGTTATCTGCATTAGCTACAATATTTCCATCTTCATTTTCTTTTAATTTTGCACCATAATATGTTATTAATTTATTGCCGTCAGCTGTAAGTTGTTTTGATAATTCTTCTATAGTAGATCTTGGTTTTACTCCTGTAATAATATTACCTATAACATTACACTTTGAACCTTGTACTGCTTTTATTGCATCTTCTATAACTGCTTCTTTTTTAGCAACTATAGCGTTTGTTACTATATCTGAGCAAACTGGAGCAGTATCTCCGTCTCCACCTACGATATTAGTTAATGTAATAGACTGTACTGAGTTTTCATCTTTTAATACTTTAAATCTTACTTTAAATACTTCTCCTACTTGATCTGATTTATTATCAGATTTACTATTTCCTGTAATTTCTAAAGTTCCGGCTTTCGTTGATTGAGCTGTAAAGTTTTCCCACTTATCTCCGCAATTAATGCTTTCTCCAACATATTCAAGCACACTGCTATCATAATTTAAAGTTCCCTTGAACTTTTCGATTTTATCTTTAATTGCTGTCATACCTGTTAAAGAATATGATACTTCAATTATATCGTCTTTATTGAAAGAGTTTGTTAATGTTTTTCCTTCTTCTTGATTACTAGAAACTATTTTATTGACAACTGTAGAAAGTTCAAATTCAGGTTGTGCCACAATTGGTTGAGCTACAACGGTTTGATCATTTCTAATTTCTTCTTCTTTGGTAATTGTAGGAATAAATGCAACTTTTGCAACTAAAGCATCAAATTTTTCATCTTTTATATCGCTATATTTTAATGTATAGCTTACTTCTTCACTATCTGCTTCAGCTATTTCTTCTAAGTCGATTACATTATTTCCAACAACTATATCATCAATAACAAATCCTTCTTTTGGCTTTATTGTTAATGTTACCTCATTATTAGATTGTTCATCTAAAACTACGCTATCAGCTTTTTGTTCATTTATATAAACATCTCCACCTTCATTTGATTGGAATATAACTGTTTTACCTGTTGAATTTTGAACAGCATTTGAGTTATTAATTGTAGCTATTGTAAATGGACTAAAATCGTCACATTCAATAATTAAACCTAATTCTGTAATCATACATGGAATTTCTTCAACTCCTGTAATTCTACCTGTTTTATCTTTAATATAGTGATATGCTTTAAATGTAACTCCTGCATCTTCAGGTCCATATCCTGCTGGGAAACCAAGCATAATTCTAACTTTTTGACCGTCTGAGATTTTTTGCTTTTTACATAATGTCAATTTAATATTGTATGTTTCAGTTTTTGTAACTGTTCCACCAACATTTAAGTCGTTACCGTCTTTGTCTTTTCCTGCATTAAGTAAATCTTCCATAGCTTTTTCTTCAGAAGGCTTTGTAGTTGTAGTTACAAGAGTTAGTCTATGTTTTAATAACTCAGATAAATCTTCATTTTCTTCTTCTGAAAGTTCATCTAAATTTACATCATCCATAAGTGTTGGTTTACCATAAACGTTCCAATCAAATCCTTGTGATTTATAAGCATAAGCTTCACATCTATGAGCACAAAACCAATTAACTATCATTGGTGGTTTTCCACTTTTTTCACCTATAAGATTTGTAAATTCTATATTATAATAAATTGAATCGTCTGCATATTGCTCACTTGGAGTAAAATCAAATGTAATTGTACTTTTTCCGTCAAATTTGAAATTTTCTATTTTATAAGTATTTCTTCCTGCATCTGAAGAATATTCTATTGCAACTTTATATCCAACATCTTCTAGTGTTTTTCCTTCAGCTGGAATTAATATATCATCATATTCTACTTCACAATGATATGTTGAACCTATTAATGTAGTTGTATTTAGAGCAGGTGTAGCTCTTTTTATATATGGAGCTGCAACATAATCTCCATTTGGATTGAATATCATATCAGATACAGCTAATAAATCAGCTGATGTTCCAAAATATGTTGTCATTTTGTCTATATTTTCTCTTACATTTCCTGAATTCATAACATCTTCATAAGTCCATGGAGCACAATCAGTTACACCAAATTGCATGAACTGACTATTTGCATTATAGAATACAATATATGAATCTCCATTTTCTTCTGTAACTTCAGTAACAGAGCTGTAAATGTCAGGATTTATGTAAGCATAGAAAGTAGATCCACTCCAGCACTCATCAGAGCCACCAATAACTGGGCTGTCAGGATGAGCGTCTTCTACATCAGCAGAACTATAAGCTAAAAATTTACTTACAAAATAATAACCATGTTCTTTAGCTTTGCTATATCCCATTCTTTCGCCTGGGTCTATTGTTCCATTTTCATTTAAATCTACTGCATAACTTATTTTTAACTTAGATGCATCTATTTCATCTTCCTTGTCATAGTTTTCTGTGTCAATTTCAACTGTTAATCCTGCATTTTCAGATGCTGTTACATATCTATCACTAGATACTTCTAATTCAGGATATTTGAATTCATATTTAGCAGCAGACATTGTTCCTGTAACTAAATGGTTCATGTCCATTTTGTCACTTCCTGCTACAAAATACTCTGAACTGATTCTTTCATTTATTCCTTCATATCCTTGATTTTCCATTTCGTCAGTATTATCCCAAGTAACATCTACACCATACCATTTGCCGTCTTCTAATTGGATATAATTCCACATGTGTTCTTCATATTGGTTTGTTGAAATGAAAGCACCGTAAACTAAAATACAAGGAATTCCTACTTCATCCATTATCATTTTGAAAGATCTTGCAAAACCTTCGCAAACTATTTCATGAGTAACAAAAGCTCCATAAACATTTCTAACGCTAAATGGATCTCCATTTTTATTCTCATTTTCATTTTCTTCAATTATGGTTTCTTCTAATTTATAAGAATTAGCTTTTATAATTAAATCATGAGCTTTTCTAGCTTGTTGTTCTTGTAAACTTTGACCTGCCAAAGGTTCAACGCTTCTAACTTCATTTACCATTTGTGTTTTAGCAGTATCCACAGCTTTTAAAGCTTCAATAAGTTTATCAGTTTCAACCTTTTTTTCTTCTGAATTCCAAAATGTTTTATTTATGTATGTTTCTGTTCGTCCAACTCCCATATATACATGGAATTGTTGGCTTGAATCTTTTGTGATTCTAAGAGTAATATTACTAGAATCTACATAAAATGCTCCAGCATTGTCAGCCATCCAAGCATCTCTACCCGTAGCCATTAAGTTAAGCAATTCTTGATTTCCTTTTGTATAAGCTTCAAGCTTGCTATATAAGCTTTGTTGTAATGCTGTTCCGCCTTCCTTTTTGAATTCGTCTGTCAAATCACAAGAATCTACACCGAATTTTGAATTAGGCTCTTGTAATTTTTTGATTAATTCTTCATAGTTATTTTTGCAAAACATTTCATCCAAAGCATCATAAAATACTTTTGCTTCTTCTGTTAATTGATTGTAAAAATATTTCTCAGCAATGTTTTGCTCACCGATATCTTCAGCATAAACCTCAGTTGGCATAATAATACTTAGCCAAGAAAATTGTAATACTAGTATTGCTATCACAAGTATAGCTGCGATTATTTTTTTGTGATTCATATAAACCCCCTTATTTATTATATTTATTAAATTGTTTAAAATATTGTACCATATTTATTATATTTTTACAATTCCACCCATGGTTTTATTTATTGGACATTTGCTTAAAGGAATTATTTTATCTCCACCTGCGATAACGATTGTGTCGCCCTTTTCGATGATTCCTTTTTCTTTTAATTTTTCAATTCCTTCTTCTATAGTTTTATTTATAGTTTCTTTTTCTTCTATATATGTTGGCATTACGTTCCAAACTAGAGCCAATTGATTAAATGTTTTTCTATTATCTGTTATTGCTATTATTGGGCATTCAGGTCCAAGTGCTGATAGATTTCTTGCAGAATCGCCTGTATGTGTATAAACTACTATTGCATCTGCTTTCATGTTTTTAGCTGCAATACAATTAGCATAAGCAACGTTTTGTGCTACACTTCTAAGCTCTATATTTTCGTTTTCATTAAATCTTTTCCAATATGCTATGTCAGGTTCAACTCTTTTAGCAATTTTATCCATTGTTTTTACACACTCTACTGGATATTCTCCTAATGCACACTCTCCTGAAAGCATTATTGCTCCTGTTCTATCATATATAGCGTTTGCAACGTCACTTGCTTCTGCTCTTGTTGGAAGTGGTTGATGTGTCATTGATTCAAGCATTTGTGTTGCAGTTATAGCTACTTTTCCTTCTTTATTACATGCTTTAATGATTTTCTTTTGCATTATTGGTGGCTCTGTGAAATCGGTTTCTGTTGCTAAATCTCCACGTGCAATCATTTGTCCATCTGCTAGATTAATGATTGTATTCATGTTTTGTATACCTTCAATATTTTCTATTTTTGTGATTATTTTTATATCTTTTCCACCATTTTCGTCCAACACTTGTCTAACTTGCATTATATCATCTTTATTTCTAGCAAATGAAATTGCAACATAATCATAATCATGTTCACATGCTGTTTTTAAGTCTTCTATATCTTTTTCTTTCAATGCTGGTAATCTTACTACTGTTCCTGGTAAGTTTATTGTTTTTCTACTTCCTAAACCATTTCCATGTACAACTGTACATATTATATCTTTATTTACTATCTCATCAACTACTAATTCTATTGCTCCGTCATCTATTAAAATTTGAGAACCTGGTTGTACATCAGTATACAAATCTTTGTATGAAACTGATACTCTATCTTTATTTCCAATTATATCTTCATTTACTAATGCAAATTTTTGACCATCTTCTAATTGAATTTTTTCATTTCCAGTTTCAATTTTTCCTGTTCTTATTTCAGGTCCTTGCATATCTAACAATAAAGCTATTGGCATATCTAGCTCTTTTCTTAATCTTATTATTTCTTCTGTTTTTTCCTTTTGCTCTTCCCAGCTTCCATGTGAATAGTTAATTCTTGTAACATTTAATCCTGCTTCAAATAATTCTTTAAGTTTTGTTTCACTGGCTGGACCAATTGTTCCTACTATTTTTGTTTTTCTGATATCTTTGTTCATTTTTTTCTTCCTTTCCTTTCTAATGCATAAATCCAGTTGAAAAATTTAATTCTTTTTCAACTATTTGTTTTGTGTCTATTTTTAAACGCACAAAAACAATTATATCATTATATTATACTAATTTCAATCATTTTAGTCACATTTATACTAAATTTTATAAATATTTTTACTAATATAAATGTAATTTTTTATATGATTTTGACTACTACTAACCAAGGCATTAGCAACTATTCACTAATCCATTTTATTAAATCTAAATTTGTGCTATCTAAAATCATATTGTTTTTAGGAATTACTCTAAATGTATAGCCATAGTCTCCACTAGTTTTTAGTTCAATTTTTGCTGAATATTTATATTTATTTTTTTCTTTTTCTTTGTTTTTTTCTAATTCCATTGTTGTTATTTGTATATCGTCAACCACACCTTGTTCAGTTATTTTTCCATAATATACTTGTACTTCTATGTCACTTTCTTTTATTAAATCATTTGGTAGTTCAACATAACACTCAACATTGATTTTATTTCCAGCATCTACGGTTATATCATTATAATTTGATTCACCTTGAATTAATTTTATATTTTTCCATTGTTTTGATATAACATTTTTCCACTCTTCAAATTCAATTACGTTTTGTAAATCCTGATAATACTCTTTTCCTAGATTGCATACTGGCATATATATTTTTTGCAAATAATCTTGTAACATCCTTGCTGTGCTGAATTTCCATGCGTTTGAAACAATGCTATTCTTCATCATCTTTAGCCACTCATCAGAATATCCTTTTTCATTTTTTGAATAATACATTGGAATTATCCTGTTTTCTAGGGTATTATATAAGCTTTTTGCATCTTCTTCATCTTGTTCTTCATAGCTTTGATATTTTGTATTAGAGCCTATTGCCCAGCCATTTTTTTGATTATATGCTTCTGCCCACCAACCGTCTAACACGCTAAAATTAATTACTCCATTGATTGCAGCTTTTTGTCCTGATGTTCCTGAAGCTTCTAGTGGTCTTCTTGGATTATTAAGCCATACATCTACTCCTGATACTAAATATCTTGACATACCTATATTATAATTTTCAAGTATAAATATTTTTCCTTTGAATTGTGGTTTCAAAGATAATTCATGAATATATCTAATTAATTCTTGTCCTTCTTTATCTTGTGGATGAGCTTTGCCTGCATATATTATTTGTATTGGCGTATTTTTTTGATTAAATATTTTTGTAATTCTCTCTAAGTCTCTAAATATTAATGTTGCTCTTTTATATGTAGCAAATCTTCTTGCAAATCCTATTGTTAAAACATTTTCATCTAACTGTCCAACTAATTCGTCAATTTGTTCATAAGAATAATTGCATCTTCTAAGTCTTTCAAAACTTGCATCTTTGACCATTTTTAAAAGTTTTTTCTTTCTTGATTGATGTACTTCCCATAATTTTTCATCAGGTATTTTGTAGATATCTTGCCATATTTCTTCTTCTTGAATATTGTCTTGCCAATATGGTCTTAGATATTCATTAAACAAATCTTTTACCGTTGGTGCAAGCCATGAACAAGTATGTACACCGTTCGTTACATGATCTATTGGAGTTTCATTTGCTGGAATATTTGGCCATATATCTCCAAACAATTCTCTTGAAACTGAACCATGCAATTTACTTACTCCATTTTTTCTTGCAGCAATTTTTAATGCTAATATTCCCATATTGAAAGTAGCTTTTTCTTTGTCATTAGGTTTCATACCAAGCTTTAAAAACGCATCTTTTGTTATGCCAAGTTTTGTCCAATATTTATCAAAATATTTTTCAACCAAACTTACAGGGAATATGTCATTTCCTGCTGGTACTGGTGTATGTGTAGTAAATACAGTTTTACTTGTTACTATATCTTTTGCTATTTCAAACGAAACTTCTTTTTCTTTTATGATGTTATTTATTAATTCAAGAGTTAGAAATGCAGAGTGTCCTTCGTTCATGTGATATACATTTGGATTTAGTCCTAATTCTTTAATTAGCTTCACACCGCCTATTCCAAGAACTATCTCTTGTTGAATACGCATTTCTTGATCTCCACCGTAAAGTGTGGTCGTTATATTTTTGTATTCTTCAATATTATCTTCTATATCAGAATCCATTAGATATAATGCTACTCTTCCAACATCTAATTTCCAAACTTTCAAATTTAATTTTTTTAGTGGCATTTTTATTGATATTATTATATCTTCGCCATTTTTGTCTTTTACTGGTTTTAAAGGCAAATAATTCAAATCAATATCTCTATATAAAGTTTCTTGACAGCCTTTTTCATCTATTTTTTGATTAAAATAGCCATGCTTATAAAGGAGCCCAATTCCTATTAATGGAATTCCCATATCACTTGCTGATTTCAAATGGTCTCCTGATAATATTCCTAAACCTCCAGCATATATTGGAGCTGTTTCATCAAGTCCATATTCTGCTGAAAAATATGCAATTAAATCTTCCTTATTTTCTGGATAATTTTTTCCAAACCATGTTGATTTAGAATCCATATAATCTTCAAAGTTTTTTACAACTTCATCATATTGACGTAAAAATTCGGCATCATTTACTGATTGCTCTAATTTTTCTTGTGATACAAATTTTAAGAATTTTACGGGACTTTTTTCACATTTTTCCCATAAATCAATATCCATGTTTTTGAATAATCTTAATAACTCTGTGTTCCATGACCACCACATATTATATGACATATCATATAATTTTTCTATTCTTTTTGGTAATTGTGGTCTTACGGTAATTTTATTAAATATGTAAGACATACTCTCCTCCTTCGTAAATCAATTACTTTTGTGTTTTTTTATTTATTTTTATCAAATATATTATCTCTTAATGCAAAATTTTTGTCAATGTCAAATTTAAAAA
>CANQJG010000030.1 GCA_947624185.1 uncultured Clostridia bacterium
TTTTCCGTCTGATGTTGGTGTTACCTTACTTGCATCCCAATTTACATTATGTGGTGCATCTACTTCTGCTCCTGCTTTCTTTAATGTAGATTTTAAATCATCTTCCAAATCTTTTAAACTTTCTTCTTCTCCTTGTTGAGCTTTTTCATACTTGTTTATTGCTTGCTTTGCCTTACCAATTAATCCGTTATCTCCGAATAGCAATACTTAGTACTACTCCTGCTAAAATTAACATTATGATTATTGTTACAACTAACGCAACTAAAGTTACACCATACTCTTTTATTCTACTTGATTCCGATTCATTTAATTGGCTTTCGTGTCTAAAATCTACCTTAATACTAATTTGTCCTTGATTCATTTTTTGATCTCCTTTCAATCCTTGCTTTTTCATCTGTTTTACTTTCATTTTGTTTTCTCTCCTTCACTTTTAATTATTATTTATTTTATTAATCTTAAAAATGTTATAGTTAAAGTGCCGCGCAGCGCTCAACCGAAGCTTTAGCGTAGGGCGCTTGAAGCAAATTTCATTTATTTGCCGTATGGCATTATGGAATTTGCGACAGCAAGGCACAAAAACTATAATATTTTTAAGATTAGTAATTATAATTAATCTAAAATGTTATAGTTAAAGTGTCGCGCTAGACTCCAACCAGAGCGTCAGCGTAGGACGCTTGAAGCAAATTTCATTTATTTGCCGCATGGCATCATGGAATTTGCGACAGCAAGGCACAAAAACTATAATATTTTTAAAATTAGAAATTATAATTAATCTAAAATGTTATAGTTAAGTGCCACACGACACAAAAAAGCCATGCATGCTAGCTTTCACTAAAACACATAGCTTCATTTTCTATGTTTCCATTTATTTCTATTAATTTTAAACTATTTGTGTGTGTGTGTGTGTGTGTGTGTGTACTCTCGCAACACTTTCAAGCTTTTTCATCTTTTGTTTGCTCCTTTTTCTTTTTATTTTTTGTTTGCTTTTAAATCTTACTATTTGTATTTTACTATATTGGATTGTATATTGTCAAGAATTTTTATTTTTTTGTTTTTGTTTTTTCAATAATTCATGCTACTTTTATTCCTGTGTTTATTATTTCTTGAACAAATGGCGTAGCAACATTACAATATAATCAATTTCATTTTTATTATACCATTATATTTCCATTTTTACCACATTTTTTATAAAAATTTTTTAAAATTTGGCATTGTCGAAAAAGATAAAATTTTGTATATTTTTAAAACCGACGGAAATAATAAAATTATAAAAATGCTATTTTAAATTGAAAAATAGCGTATTTATAATATTTTATAGAAAGGAATTAAAAGCTATGAGAAATGCTAGAAAAGTAGTTTTATTTGCAATTTTATTTTTAGCTTCATTTATAGTAGCTCCTAACTTTGTTCATGCTGATACAAAAACAGCACAAAATGAAACTCAGTTATTAAGTGCAATTGATGAAGCGACAGAAGGTCAAGTAATTAATTTATCATCAAACATAGTATTAACTAAACCGATTGAAATTAATAATGGTAAAGTTATAACTATCAATGGTAATGGAAATACTATCACGAGAGCTGCTGAAGGTTATCAACCAGTAGGTTCAAACAGCACTCTTCTTACAGCTGGTGGTAAAGGTACAATGCTACATCTAATGAACGTTAAATTAATTGGTTCTGAAAAATATGGTGTTCAAGCTTATAATGAAGGATATGTTTCATTAGACGGCGTAACTATTTCTGACTGTGCTTACGGTGGTGTTTTAGTAAATGCTGGTACTGTAGAAGTTAAAAATCTTGTTCTTAATAGAAATGGTGATCCTGCAAAAGGTAATAATGGGATAGAAATTGCTAAATCATCTAGCCTTCAAAATCCTGATGCTACACCAGTTTTAGTAATGAACGGTTCTTTAACATCTAGCGAAACAGAAAATGTTATATTTTTAGCAGTAAATGATTCATTGACAGAGTTTGAAGTTAAAAATGAAGAAGGTACTCAGGACAAGCTATTTATCAGTGGCAACAAAGTAATAGTTACTGATGCTAATAATAATGTAAAATTCGTAAGTAATGAAAATGCTAAAGAAGGTCTTGATTTAGTTGGATCAGACTATGTTCCTAATGTAACAATTACAATCCAATTAATGGATAAAACTGTTACATTTGATGTTGTTCAAGGTTCTCAAGTTTCATATCAACAGTTAGAAGAGCACATTAATTTTTCTGCTTTAGGTCTTGAAAACTATACTTTAATAGGTTTCTTTACTGATGAAGAATTTACAGAAGAATTTGATTTTTCACAAAACATTGGTGAAGACACTACAATTTATGCAAAAATAAGTGAAAAAGCTAAACCTCAATTAGATGCAATGCCTAAAACAGGTTTTGATAATAAATTAGGATTAGCAATATTCGTTATTGCAATTTCTAGTTTAGCACTTGTATGTTTGAAAAGAAAATAATTTTTAATAGTTTGTAATTTATAATAAGTTATAATTTATATTACAAATTCGTGCCTACATTAAATGTAGGCACTACATAAAGGAGAGTGAGAAAATGAATACAAAAATTCGTAAAATACTTAATATATTTTTTATAACACTTATAGTCGTTTCATTGCTTTATATTGTCAAAATATATTATGATATTTACACATCACACAAAGAGAGTAATTTGCTAAATGAGATTACTCTTGACAACTCCCTACCTACAAATAATATTGAACCGAATTCTATCATGCAAGATTCAGAAAATACAAATACTGAAAATGTTAAAACTGAAAAAATGTTGAAATTAGAAGAATTACAAAAAGAAAATCAAGACATTGTGGCATGGATTGAGATTGAAAATACTAATATCAACTACCCTGTTTTGCAATGCGAAGACAATGATTTTTACATTAATCATAATTATAAAAAAGATTATTCTGTAAGTGGTGCTATATTTTTAGACAAAGCTTATTCATGGAATCCTCCAAGCACCAACCTACTTATCTATGGTCACAACATGATTAATAACACGATGTTTACCAATTTATTAAATTACAGAAGCCAAGATTATTATAATGCTCATCCTAATATTCAATTTACTACAACTGAAGAAGATGCCACATACAGGATTTTTTCTGTGTTTCCTTCTAGAACATATTATCAATATGAACAAAATGTGTTTAGATATTATTTTTTTGTAAATGCTAAAGATGAGCAAGATTTTAACAATTTTGTGTCAAACGCAAAAAAGTCATCTCTATATGATACTGGCATAACCGCTGAATATGGTGATAGTCTTATGACATTATCGACCTGTGCGTATCATACAGAAAATGGCAAGTTTGCTGTAGTTGCTAAAAAAATTGTGGATTAATATTTTTCTTAGCAATTTTTAAAATTATTATTTTGCAATTATCTTTTTACAATTATTATTTTGCCAATAAATCATTTTACTAATAAATTATTTTGCTAATAAATTATTTTTTATAATTGCATCTGATAAATAAATTTCTCTTTCCATTTTTTCTGATAATTTTTTTAGTTCATCATTTTCTTCAATTTTTTGCATTGTATTTCTATTGTAGTAATTGCCATTAAATTGGTAATTTTGGCTTGTTATGTATCCTAAACCTTTGATGAAGGAATAATCTTTGCCTGAAAATATTGATTCTCCTAATGAAAAATTATCTTCATAACCTAACAAATCCAATATGGTTGGCTTTATATCTATTTTTGACATTGTTTTTTCTATCTTTATGCTTTCTTTAATCGTTGACACTTTCATCCCATAAGGTATATGTATATCTTTAGTTGTTTGCCTGAATTCAGTATATTCTGCACCATTTTCTTTATACAACCTTGCTATATCTTCAGTATTAGAAAGTCCTGAGCCATGGTCTCCATACACAATTAATATACTATTTTCAAGTAATCCTGTACTTTCTAAGCCTTTTAGAAATTTTCCAAAAGCATAATCTATAAAATTACATGATATTAAATAATTTATAAAAGTTCCGTCTTCATATTCGCTCAAATCTTCTGAAGTCAAAGTTACTTTATTTTCTAAGTTAGACACTCCGTCCAAATAAAATGGTATATGAGTTGTTACACTTACCAATGTTGTGCAGAAATTTCCTTCATACGAGCTCATTATATTAACCGCTTCGTCTAAAAATCCTTCATCAGAATAGAATTCTCCTGCTCTTTCAATATCAGGAAATTTATTTATATCATCATATTCATCTATATGATAGCCGTTATTATATACTTCATTTCTATTCCAAAATGTGCTTGTATTTGGATGCATAAATGAAGTATAATAGCCTTCCTTCTTCAAAGATGTATAAATATCAAACCAAGTATTATTGTAGTATTTTTGGAATACATATCCATTTTCTAATGGATACATTGAGTTTTCCATTTCAAATTCAGAATCCGCAGTTGTTCCCAAGCCTTGATTATACATATCTTCACAATATATATTTTCATTAAAAAATTTATTTAGATTTGGCGTTATTTCTTTACCATTAACCTTTTTATTAATAACATATTCATTCAAACTTTCTAGCTGTAAAATTATTACATTTTCGTTCTTAGCAATTCCATTATATTTTGTTTCTTTTTTATTTGCTATATTTTTTTGATAAGCCTCTTTTAGCTTTTCATTATCAAATTTTTCCTTTACAAATAAGCTTGAAAAATAATCTTTGGCATCTTCATAATGATAATAATAGATTGATGTGCCTTGAACTATTAGAGATTTATTATAACTCTTTGATTCGTAAATTAAATCTGAATCTTTTACCACTAGTAATATATTTGTTATGATAATAGCTATTATTAGAATTACACTATAATATTCAGTTACAAAATGGTTTATCATTTTAAAAAACTTATTTTTCGAGATTAGTTCATATTTCTTAATTATTGAATTTACTTTATCTTTGTTAGATTTTAATTTTTTCTGTACATCTTCTGATTTCAAGCTATTTTCTAATTTCTTTTTGGATGTTTTCCTATAAATTATAACACTCAAAATAGCAACTACAATATTCATGCTCCAAAAAGCAAGCAGATTTTTAGCATTAATTAATACTAATAATCCACTTCCAATCTCTTTGCTGTACTGCAGGTTGCTTATTTGGTAAAATGATATAAAATTCGTTGAATAGCTATAATATAAATAATTGGCATATATAATAAAGGTAATTATTGCATAAACCACATTTAAATATATGTAACTAAACTTATTTTTTTTATTAATTATTGGGCACATCAATAGGCATGATGCAACAAAGGCACATACAATTGAATGTATATTAATTTCTAGCCCAATTGAGCTATTTAACAACACGCTTTTTAAAACTAGTAAAAGTGTTCCTACTATAAAAATGATCATTTCTTACTCCATATATTATTACGCAATAATTATTACCATGAACCGCCACCGGCCACCGCCTGAGCCGCCACCTGAGAATCCTCCACCTGAAAATCCACCGCCACTCGAACTACTTGAAGGTGCTGATGTCATAGATGTTTGAGCTGTTAACATGGCTGATGTCATGAAATGGTTAAAATCATGAATCAAGAATACTCCATTGCATTCATACCACTCAGGTGCTTGCATTGCAATTGTTTCAAATTGATTCATCCATTCTTCTGATACTCCCAAGGCATACGTATATGGTAGGATATTATAGAAATATTCAGGATTTTCATGAACTAAGCTTTCTAATTTTTCCTTTTCTGCTGTTTGCAAAAATCTTCTAAATCCACGTATTCTTCCTAATATTTCATTTCCATATTTTGACCTTTTAGGCATTATATTCATAAATACTATCAATATTGCAATTGTTACAATTCCAATGGCAAATGTTATCAAGCTTCCCAAATCATACAATAGTGAAGGCAATATTCCAATTATAAATGGTATTCCACCAAACATAATAGACCATATTATTAAAAATATTCTAGCTGCAATACTATTTTGACTTCTTGCCACAGTAGCAAGTACTAATATAGCTATAAGCACAAATAACATTGGCATATATACTACTGATGAACCGTCCGAATAAACAATTTTAGACATTATTAGTCCTATAATTACAATAATCATTAGTATAATCCACTTGCCCATTTTTCCTGCCATTGGTTCAAAAATTTTGTTCTTATTTTCTTTTTTATTTAAATTTTTAATTATTTTGTTTACAGTAATATAGAAAGAATCATATAAATCAGAATCTGTCACTACATCTTTCTTTTTAAATAAACCTTCTAAAAATAGTCTTTCGCTTTCATTATCTCCGTCATAGTCTTTTAATTTAGTAATTGTAAAACCTTTTGATTTAGAGAAAAGAGTTTTGGTTTCCCTTTCTGCAATTTTTAAATATCCTTTATTTGCTAAATATATTAGCAATGAAACGACATCTTTATTTTCTGCACGACCTTTATATAGAAATCCAATTTCAGCAGAATTATAGCCTTCAGGTGGATAAAATTCCACAGTTTCAATTACAGCATCTTCTTTGCCATATTTTCTCCATAAAATGTATGCAATGATTATAAATACTATAAAAATAGCTATTGTTATAATCATAAAATAATCTATTTTTACTGGCACATTAAAATAACCTTCCGGTAATGTAAGCCTTACCGTAAGTGCTTCTCCGCTATATAAAGGTTTATTTAATGTACCTGTTATTGTAGTTCCTTCTACAGTATAATTTATATCATCTGTTCCAACTGTACCATAAACTCCACTTGAAAAGCCTAACTTTGATTGTTCAAAATCTTTAGGCATTTTAATAGTAAAACTTACATTATTAATGGCAGTATCCCATTCATCTCCGATTAAGTTATAATATAGCTCATCTACATCTTTTAATGGATCTTTTCCAATATCATACTTATAACTTATTATATATGTATGATTACCTGTTACTGTAGTATCACTATCACCTATTTGTAATACTCTATATCCATTTTCAATTTTAGTAGTGTAATTATCACTTACATTAATTTCACTAACTATTGCTTTATTTTTCGATGAAGTTCCGTCTTCTCTTTTAACGGTATTCCTTAGTGGTATTTTTCTATATATTCCATGCTTTGGCATATAGAAATATGCTGTTATGGTTTCTGTAATGTTAAATGTATTATCTTCGTTTACAACCATATTTATATCATAATCTGCAATAGTATAGTCTGCTGCAAATACTTTGTCTGTTGTAAAAAAAGTAAATAAAATAATTAATAATAAACCTATTATTATTTTAGATTTTACTTTTTTCATTAATAATTTGCAGTTAGCAATTTTCATTTAAAATTCCACCTTTACATTTTCTTTTTCTTCTTCTGCTATTTCAAACATTTTAGCCTTTTTAAATCCAAAGATATTTGCTACAATATTACTTGGAAACATTTGAACTTTATTGTTTAAATTTCTTACTGCTCCATTATAATATTTTCTGCTATTTGCAATATCTTCTTCAATTTTAGTTAAGTTTGTACTGAGGTCTAAAAAATTTTGACTTGCTTTTAAATCAGGATAATTTTCTGCAACTGCCAAAAGTTTTGATATGCTTTGAGATAATTGCTCATTTACATTTATTTTCTTATCCATTGGCATACTATCATAACTATCACTCCTTAAAGACGTAATTTTCTCAAATGTATCTTTTTCATGTGACATATATCCCTTTACTGTTTCTACTAAATTAGGAATTAAATCCCACCTTTTTTTCAAATACACATCCATTGTTGAGAATGCTTCTTCAACAATATTTCTTAGCTTTACTAATCCATTGTAAGATAAAGCAATATATATTGCTATTACAATCACTATTGCTAAAATAATATATCCAACCATTTTAATACCTTCCTTTCATTTTATACTTATATTATAACTTTTTATAATATAGCTCATTCTATATTATATCATTTTAAGATTTAATATAACCTATTTTATATTAAATAATTTTACAATGTAATATGATTTTTATAATATAATTACATATATTCTTTTAATTTTTTACTTCTGCTTGGATGTCTTAATTTTCTTAAAGCCTTAGCTTCAATTTGTCTGATTCTTTCACGAGTTACGTTGAATTGTTTTCCAACTTCTTCCAAAGTTCTTGCTTTTCCGTCATCAAGTCCAAATCTTAATCTTAGCACTTTTGCTTCTCTTGGAGTTAGTGTTTTCATAACATCTTCAAGTTGTTCTTTAAGCATTGTGTAAGATGCTGCATCCTGTGGAGATGGAGAATCATCATCTTGTATGAAATCTCCTAAATGGCTATCATCTTCTTCTCCAATTGGTGTTTCAAGTGATACTGGATCTTGAGCGATTTTTTGTATTTCAATAACTTTTTCTACTGGTATTTCCATATCTACTGCAATTTCTTCTGGAGTAGGTTCTCTACCATTTTGCTGTAATAGATGTCTTGAAGTACGTATTAATTTATTGATAGTTTCAACCATGTGTACAGGAATTCTTATAGTTCTCGCTTGGTCAGCAATTGCTCTAGTAATAGCTTGTCTAATCCACCATGTTGCATAAGTACTGAATTTAAAGCCCTTTGTATAGTCAAATTTATCTACTGCTTTAATTAATCCCATGTTTCCTTCTTGGATTAAATCCAAAAAAAGCATTCCCCTGCCAACATATTTTTTAGCTATACTTACAACTAATCTCAAGTTTGACTCTGTTAATTTCTTTTTAGCTTCTTCTTCATTATTCAATATTCTTTTTGCTAATTCTAGTTCTTCTTCATAGCTTAAAAGTGGTATCTTACCTATCTCTCTTAGATACATTCTAACTGGGTCATCAATACTGATACCATCCATGTTATCCATATCCAAGTCTTCAACAGATATATCTTCAACTTCTTCTAATTCTTCTGCATCTGGTTCAATGTCATCAATTTCATCTCCAACACCAACACCCATTTTTTCAATAGCTTCAAGAACCTTTTCAATTTTATCTGCGTCAATATTGCCTAATTGTGTAGCTAAGTCTTCATAAGTAACTTGTCCTTTTTTCTTTAATTGCTCAATTATTTTTTTGATTTTCTCATCATCTTCAACGTTTTCTTGTTCTTTTTTATTTAATTCATCTTTATTTTCTTTTTGTATTTCGTCTTCTTTAATTTCTTGTTTGTCAGCTTTGTCTTGGTTTGTCTCTTCATTATTTTCGTGTTCTTCATTTACCATTTCAAGTTTATCTTTTGTCTTATCTTTTGCAGAATCATTTTTAACTTCTTGTTTTTCATCTTTCTCTAAGCTTTTCTTCTCTGATTCTTTCTTTCCATTTTCCAATGTCTTTTTAACTGCTACTTCTTCCTTTGCTGATGCTTTGTTGGTTATTTCTTCTTTTACTGATGCCTTTTTATCTGATTTTTTCTCGTCTTTTTTTGTAGCCATATTTAATTCTTTTTTTTCTTCTTTAGCTTCTTTTTTTTCTTTTTTTAGACTTATTTTAGATGTGACCTTTTCAGCTTTTTTAGAGCTTGATTTTGATGTATCTGTTTCGTCTTTTTTTGAACGAACTTTTGATGCTTCTTTCTCTTCCTTTTTTGAACCTGGTTTTGATACTTCTTTTTCTTCTTTTTTCGCATTTCTTTTTGATACTTTTTCAATTAATTCTTCATCATCTATTTCTAAGATTCTTTTTGCTGCTTCTTTTTCTTCTCTTTTCTTTTTTTCGATTCGAGCATTGTCAATTAAATTGATAACATCCTTTACACTATCTGATTTTTTCATTTATACCTCCAAAATATAATATTACTTCATTTTAGCTAATTCAATTATTATATTATTTAGCTCTTCCCCCAATTTAGCTGAATCTTCGACTGCCAAATTTTCTTTGTTATTAAGCAAAGAAATTATTTCATTTCTACGAGCAATTTTTCTCTCTTTTAAGTAAATTCTTTCAATATCTTCAATAGCTTTTTCTTCATCAGTAATTTCAAAATCTTCAGCAAGAATCCCACTTATGTAATTAACAATTTCTTCATCATTAAACCAATCAACCACATTTTCAATGTTAGCCTTTTGATTGACTTTTTCAAATATGGTATTTATAATGTTTTTGTTGTTTTCTATTTTAATGCAATTCAAATCCACCGCTCTTTTTATTCTTTCAAAACTTTTGTCACAGTAATTAATCAATAAATAAATAAGCATTTTTTCTCTTCTTTCAGTTGCAATATCCACTTTCTGTACACTTTTCTTAACAACTGTAGCAGTAGGCTTTTCCAAAATTTTAGGACTTGTATTTCCTTTATATAGCCTTTTATTGATTTCTGATTCTATTGAATTTTTAGATATTTCATATTCTTTCGCAATCTTGTCTATGTAGATTTCTCTTTCCATTGTGTTATCAACTTCTGACAAGACTTTAGCAATTTCATTAAGGAATTTAATTTTATCACTTGTGTTATCAAGATTAAGATTCTTTTTCAAATTTTTAACCTTGTATTCAACTATGGAAATCGCATTATCCATGCATTTTATAAATCTCTCTGGGCCGAATTTAATTACGAATTCATCTGGATCCTTCGCACCACTAATTTGAAGAACTCTCATATCAATTCCCATATTTTTTAGAATCTCCATGCCTCTCATTATTGCAGTTTGACCAGCCCCGTCAGCATCATATCCAAGGATTACTTGCTCACTATTTTTTCTAAGTAATCTTCCCTGCGCATCAGTCAATGCAGTTCCTAAAGATGCCACAACATTAGTAATTCCCCTTTGATGTAAAGAAATTACATCCATGTATCCTTCCACAATCAATATACGCTTAAGCATACCATTTTGCTGTTTTTTAGCAACATTTAATCCAAATAAATTTCTAGACTTGCTATATACAATATTTTCCGGAGAATTAATATACTTCGGCTTGCTATCGTCTAGGACTCTTCCGCCAAAAGCAATAACTCTATTTCTAATGTCTTGTATTGGGAACATTATACGATGCTTGAACTTATCATATAGCACACCTCTTTCTGACTTTCCTATCAGGCTAGACGCAAGCATCTCTTCCTGTCCAAAACCTTTTGACTTCAAATATGCAACTAATTCGTTGTTATCCCCTGCATATCCTATCAAAAACGACTTTAATGTATTATTGTCTAATTTTCTCTTTTTTATGTATTCCTGAGCCACTTTTGATGTAGGTTTATAAAGTAATTGGTGGTAGAATTCAGCAGCTGCTTTATTAACTTCATAAACTTTTGCCTTTAAATTAGCCACTCTCTCATCTTCTGCATTAGAAGACTTTGGAAGTTCAATCCCCACACGCTCTGCAAGGCTTTGAACACTTTCCATAAAACTAATGCTTTCAATTTTACTTAGAAAATGAAAGACATTTCCACCCACTCCACAACCGAAGCAATGAAATATCTGCTTATCAGGTGATACAGAAAATGACGGTGACTTTTCGTTATGGAACGGACATAATCCAAAATAATTACGGCCCTGTCTTTTTAATGTAACATACTGTGATATAATGTCTACTATATCGTTACGAGTTCTTATTTCGTCTAATAATTCATCACTATATCGTACCATAATTCTACCTTTCTTTTCTCATATTTATATTATTCGACAAAACTAATTCAAATCCTTCTTATTTTTCAAATTAT
>CANQJG010000031.1 GCA_947624185.1 uncultured Clostridia bacterium
ATATATTTTTTTGCATAAAAAAGTAAAGTGCATAAGTTTTGGTACCTTTAACTTACACACTTTATTTTACACTATCATTTTCTCTTTTTTTATTATTGACATACATAGCAAATGCTATGAACACTAATGTATTACTTTTAACAATTTACTCCTTTATACCATTTTGCAAATTCTCTCATTGCATCTGCATCATCATATTTAACTCTATTCTTTCTTTCTTCTTCTGACATCTGAGCTAATGTTTTATTATATCCTAATGGTTCAAAAATATACCATAAGTCAGACCATTTTTTGTCTACATTATTTCCTAATACTTCTTTTGATAACGAGCCTTCATGTTTTCCCATAAATTGTTGCAAACTGTTTCCGTCATAATAAGATAAGCATTCTGTAAACCTGCAAGTACGATTTTCCTTGTTTTCCATTAACTTTAGTATGCCATTAATTCCAATAGTATCTAACGCAAAATTAACAAAAGCTTTAGGAAATCCGTCTAATTCATCTATCCAAAAGCCACAATCTAATGATATGCATGGTTTATTCACTAATTTATATGCTTCCATTACTTTATATTTTGATATATATTTAATATCGTCGCTCCTTGGTTCTTCTAAATCATATTCGAATACTTTAAAATTCACTCCTTCTAATTGCCTACTAGCAGATGCTATTTTACCTTTATTATGTGTTACAAATATTATTTCATCCATATATCTATTTCTCCTACAAAAATATTGTTTAACTTATCATATCATTTTTTATATTTTAAGTCAATCAAACCGTTCATTTCATTTTGTTTTAAAATTTCCCCGATTAAGACATGAATAATGGACATACTAAAGTAATAGATTTAATATAAAAGATTAGAAAGAAATTGTGTACCCTAAACACAACACTAGAAAGGAACGTAATCAATATGTTTATATGTAATTTTAAGATAAATGGAAAGAAAATTGCAAAGCTTATATTAATTATAATAGCAATAATAATTATAGCAATAATTGGTTTTTCAGTATTTTCAGTATTTAAAGCTGGCAATAATACAGAGAATTCCAATAATCAAAATATAATAGATATAACTGCTAGTGAGTATACATCATTTCTCAAAAATGCACATGAAAATATAGACGATTATGTTGGTATGAATATTAAATTAACTGGTTATGTATATAGAATGCCTGATTTTAAAGATAATCAAATTGTAATAGCTAGAACAATGATTTTAAATTCTCAAAACAGTGCAGTTGTTGTTGGTATGCTTTCCGAATATGAAAATGCCAATAAATACAAAGACGGAGATTGGGTTCAGATTACAGGCACTATTTCAAGGGGCAAATATAAAGGCGAAATGCCTGTAATCCACATAACTGAAATAAATAATTGTGATATTCCTGAAGATGAATACGTTTATCCTCCTACCGAAAGTTCAACTATATAATGCCTTTAACCTTCCCTATCAAATATACTTCTTAATACTCCTTTATCTATTAAAGGGGTATATATTTCTTTTAAAACAATCAAAAGTATTGGACCTAAAATCATCCCGAAAAATCCTATCAATTTATAACCAGTATACATTGCAATTAGAGTAAAAACTGGATGTATTCCAATATGCTTGCTGACTAATTTAGGCTCTAAAATATTTCTCACAATTCCCATTATAGCCCATAAAATGATTACTGCAATGCCTAGTTTTATATTTCCATTTATAACTTCAATAATTGCCCAAGGTGCCATTACTGCACCTGAGCCTAATATTGGGAGTGCATCCACGAAGGCGATTCCTAGGCTTATAAGAAGCGGAAAACCTACATTTAATCCAATAATATTATATACAGTCAATCCAATTAATGAAATTAAAAATGTGATAAAAATAAGTGATGCTTCTGCCCTTAAATATCTGCCTAATTTGTAAGTAATTGCATGTAAATGCTTTGATATTTTCTTTGTCCATATATCAGGCAAATGGTGCTCTAACTGATCTATCATGTAAATCTTATCTGTACACATAAAATACAATGAAATAAGTACAAAAAATATAGACATTATTAAATTTGGAATCCTCATTATCCAATCTCTAATTCCTATAAGTATATTTGTTATCCATGTTGTAACTCCTGATATAAGCTCGCCTTGAGCATTAGTTATGCTCTCAGATAAATCAATTGGTAGCTTTTCTAATAATGAATTATTATTCATAAAATTATTTATTAAATCTTGTATTTTTCCAAAATATTCTCCTGAATTTGAAAGTAAATTTGTAGCTTCATTAAATAAAGTTACTGTTCCCCACCCTATAATTCCAATTAAAATAGCCACTGAAACAAAAATCACTAAAATAGAACTAACACGCCTTGTCCATTTTAGTTTTTTCATTAAAAATTTAATTAATGGTTCAAAAATAAGAGCTAACACAAAAGAGATGAGAAATGGTATATAAAAAACAGATAATTTAAATATAACCAATAGGAGTAGTAATGTTAGCGCAAGACTGAATATACGCTTAGAAACTTTACTCCAATAATTCATATCTGTAACCATTATATTCTCCTTTGTTGTTAGCTTGTTATTATTATATGTTACAAATGTGATTTTTATTCATTACCTAATATAAATATCCTTCTTAGTATATTCATCAGGATCCAAGCCAATTCTACCGTTCATATACATTGATAGAAAAAATGTTAAAATTATTACTATAATACCCGAAATCATGATACCAATATCAATATTTACAAAGGCTAAAATAAATGAACCGACTCCTGTAATTATCATTTTTGCTAGGTTATCTGAAATAGATTTTGCTGAATATATGCAGGTTAAAATCTTAGCATTTGTAAAACTATTAAGATACTTTTTAGAAAGAATCTGTGAAGTTCCGTCCATTGCTCCCATAATTATAACAAATAAAATTATGAGTGAATATTTAAAAGCAAATGGCATATTTATAATTGTAACAACACCGCATAAAATCAAGCAAAATGAAAAGATAGCCAATATATTTGTAAGAGACCTATTTTTAAATCTTTCATTAAAATTCAAAGCACCTTGTGAAGAGATTGCTTTTGAAATTTCATAAAAAGCGAAAACAAAAGCCACGCTTATAGAACTACCACCAATAAATTGCACTAAAGCTAATTGATATGTATTAATCAAAGCAACAATTCCGCAAATTGCTCCAACAGTAAGTAGTAAAGCACGAAGTCTTTTTGATTTAATGGTAAATTTGTAACCTTGTTTTAATTCTTTTATATAATCTTTTAAAGTCACGCCTGATTTTTTTACATCTTCTAATTCGCCAAAATTAAATGATAATAAAGTAGCAATAATAGCACAAGATAAGCAAAAAAGCATTGGCAAATATCCATTAATATTAAATGTAAATCCAGCGATAATTGTTGATATTGCTGATAAAATGTAATATCTTGAATATCCCCTTTTGTCAATATTAGTAAAAATCATTGCAGACTCAGAACTCTCCGGAATAGAAATTGTAAGTAAATTAGATTCTGAAATAGCCTTAAAGCTATAAGCTATTGCTGAAAAAAGCTGTGCAATTACTAATCCTAAAAATGACTTCATAGTTATAAAAGAAATTACTGAAAATATATTGATAATATTTCCTAAAATCATTGTATTACGTTTACCAACTCTACTAACTAATACACTTGTTGGAAATTGTATTAAAATAGTAAAGGCAGCAAAAAGTGAAGACGAAAGCATGATTTGTGCATTTGTCATGCCTTTGACTTCACTTAAAAATATTACTTTTATTCCATAAAAGAATAATAAATCATAAGCAAACATTAAATAAACTGGATACAATTTCATATTATTCTTGCATATTTCTCTCTTTTTAGCTTCTGTTAATTTCATTTAAGCTTAACTCCTTCTCTTTAGTAAATATCTATTTTAATGCTTAATATTTTGCTTTACTTTACGTTGTATAAAATTCATAACATTTCACAATAATATTTTCTAGCATAATTGTAATAAACTTAAATGAATTTGTCAAATTACATCTATTAAATTACGTTAGTTTTTTACTTGACGAGTTATTCTTCCGGATATGGTGTGTCAAAATAAGTTTTTGAATAATTTGTATATGGTTTATATATTTCTGTATTTACGCTTCCATAGTCAGGCATTGGTGCAAATACAGGTCTAAAATCTTGATATGGTCTTGGCATAGGTCTTGGTGGTCTTTGATTTCCATATATTTTATTTAATATCAATATTCTAATTAAATCTCTTAGAAGTGGATTTCTATAATTTCTATATCTTGATACTACATCAATTATTTTTGGCTCAGCATTTACTGTTTTTATCTCATCGGTAGTTATTGTATGTGTATCAACTATATTTCTAAGGTCAGTTCTTGAATCAGTGATATTATTAGACATTTTTTGAACATTATTTCTAGTATTGCCTTGTGTCATAGTTTGACTTGACACTGGGGTTACATTATTTCTAAGAGAACCTGCTCCATTATTATTTGTTACGTTTGTGCTATTTAATGAGTTTGCATTATACGTTGTTGCATTTGCATTATTCAATTTATTTAATGAACTGTTATTATATGTTGTAGTATTTGTGCCATTTGATGAAACGTTGTTAGATACTGGATTAGGACTATTTGTGCTTACCAATTTGGTGTTTTCATCATCTACTTCTAGTGCATCATAAATCTCCACAGTCCAATTCACAAGCATTGTTTCATTTACATCTTTAGCATCTTTTCCTTCTAAAAGTTTATCTACCATTGGTGAAATAATTTTATAAACATCTGGATACAGTTCTTGTATCTTTTCTTGTTCCTGATAAATATCTTCATTACTACTTGAATAAGTATATCCCGGCAAGGTGTTTACTTGTATAGGTTCATAAGTTTTATTGTCGTATGTAGAAACATAATACTCCGGAGATTTTATATTTCCACCTATTATACTTTTAAAATAATCTTCATACATATAAAAAAATACCTCCTACACTAATTTATGTAGTTAGGCATTTTTTTGTTACAGTTAATATGTAAGCCCAAAACGTAAATATAGTTGTTTTAGAATACGCCGCGCAGCGCCCAACCGGAGCGTAGCGCAGGGCGAATGAAGCAAATTACATACAAGCGCCGAATGGCATTACATAAGTTTCTTGAAGTAAATTAATTGCAAAGCCATGAAGGCATAATGGAATTTGCGACAGCAAGGCATGAAAAAACAACTATATTTACGTTTTGGGCAATTTATATTTATAGGTAATTATTAATAATTATAACAAATTAAATTGCATTAACTAATTGCTTAAATTTTTCTCCCCTTTCTTCGAAATTCTTAAATAGATCAAAACTTGCACTTGCTGGAGAGAATAGTACTATCTCGTCTTCTGTTGCTATTTCATTTGCCTTATTTACTACTTCTTCTAAAGTGTTACATCTATATATTGGCATTTTCTTATTTTGCTTCTGTAATTCTTCACTTACAGCGTTATATATTTTATCTGCTGTCGCTCCCATTAGAATTAATTTTGAAACATTGTCTACTATTGGTTTTCCAATTGGTGCGTAGTCTAAATGTTTATCATAGCCACCTGCTATTAGTACGATTTTTTCATCAAATGAGTTAAGTCCTGCTATTGTCCTTGTTGGGCTGGTTCCGATTGAGTCATTATACCATTTTACTCCATTTATGCTTCTTACAAATTCTAATCTATGCTCTACTCCTGAGAAATTTTTTATAGTATTAATTGCATCATCTTCTTTTACCAAGCCAAGTGTTGCAGATATTGCTGCACAAGCATTTTCACAATTATGTTCTCCTTTTAATAGCATATCTTTTTGATTTATGATATGTTTTCTAACTCCGTCATCACAGATTTTTATAATATGATCTTTTTCATCAAATATTACGCCATTATCTAATAATTCCTTATGGCTGAAATATCTCACTTTTCCCCTTGCGTCTTTATAGAATTCTTTTGTAATGTCATTGTCTTTATTTATTACCAATATGCCGTTTTCATTTTGATGAAGATAAATATTTTTCTTACTGTCTATATATTCTTGATAATCTTTATGCACGTTTAGATGATTTGGAGTAATGTTCGTAACTACTGCGATTTCCGGACTTACCTTCATATCAATTAGTTGGAAACTGCTTAATTCTAATACAACATAATCATCAGGCTTCATATCACTAATTTGTGTAAATAGTGGCGTTCCGATATTTCCACCTAAAAAGCATTTATGTCCAGTGGTCTGAAGAAGTTTATAAATTAATGTTGTTGTGGTTGTTTTGCCGTCACTTCCAGTAACTCCAATTATATGGCTTGGACTTAGTTCTAGCACTTGCTCAATTTCTGAAGTAAGTATGGCTCCTTTGCTAACTTCCCTTTGGATCTCCGGTGTCCATGGCATGCAACTTGGAGAACGAAATATGTAATCAAATCCGATTAAATTTTTCAAACTATCTTCGCCTAGATAATATTTTATATTATTTTTTTCTAATTTTTCTATAATTTCTTTATCTACATTTTCCTTTGCTCTATTGTCAAATACTGAAATTGAGCTTCCCAAATCATTAAAATAATCAATTAGCGGAATATTGCTCGTTCCAAGTCCAATGATTGCAATTCTTTTGTTAGCAATGGTTTTATTAAAATTTTCTAACTTTTCATTTATTATTTTTCCATTTTCTTTTGTTATCTCATTTTCATTAAATCTATTCATTGCGAATAACTACATTTCTCCTTATTCAATATTTAGAATTTGTGGTATTCTATTGACCTTTATAATATTATATTACATTATTTCCTTTTAATATGTCATAAACTTTTTGAGCTGATTCTTTTGGAGATTTACAATCGCTTAAATCAACCTTTATTGTTTTTTCATTAAATTTGTTAAATCCTGATTCTTCATGCAATTTATCTCTTTCTTCTATACTTTTTTGTATCTCTTCCATAGAAAATTGACCATTATACTGCTTATATCTTCTTTCAATTCTAGTTTCTAACGAAGCAGTTAAGAACAAATGGCTATCCATTTCCGGATACATACTAAGCATACCTCTTCCTGAGCAGATAACATTAAAATGTTTTTTATAATTTTCAATAATTTGTCTTCCAAATGCATACAATGGAGCGTTATCAGACATATTTGCCATTTTTGACACTCCCATAGAGTTTTGCATACTTTCAACTTCTTCTTCTTTGATTTTTTCTCCTTCAATATAAATCTCAGTAATTCCATTTTCTACATTAAATTCAACATCCAATTTTTTCATAAGCTCCAAAATATTTCCTTTTGCTGAATTCAAATCAATTCCGTTTTTTATAATTGCTAAAATTATTCCTCTATAAATATATCCAGCATCTATATAAATACAATTTGGGATTAATTTAATTAGTTCTTTACACATAGATGATTTTCCTGATGAAACCATACCTTCCACGCCAATAACTATATTTTGATTTTCCATAAAAAAATTTATTCCTTTCTAGCATTTGAGTGTATTATATAATAAAATAATATCATTTACAAGTATGTATATTTTTTATTTTTTGGGAAACAATGATAATATAAAATGATTGGAGGTGCTTTATATGTCAAAGGATTCAAAAAAATCAAATAATCAAAACAACAACCAAAATAATAACAATTCTAAAAATAATCAAAATCAAAACGATTCAAACAGATAATTTTAATATTTGCAAATTTAATATCGCTAGTATTAATATTAGCATTTGAAAAGTGATATGTACAATTTATACATATCACTTTTTTTGCTTATATTAATTTTATTTTTCATATCACTTTTGCTTGCTTATATTAATTCTTATATCATTTTTCTTGTATTGCTCTGACCATATTGCTTTACTTTTGCACTATTAATTTGCCTATTTTATTTTTCCAAATATGGTTTTAAAAATTGACCTGTATAGCTTTTTTCATTTTTGCAAATCTTTTCCGGAGTACCAACGGCAATTATTTCTCCGCCCTTGTCTCCGCCTTCAGGACCTAAGTCAATGATGTAGTCAGAAGTTTTTATTAAATCCAAATTATGTTCAATAACTAATATAGTATTTCCGCTATCAGCTAATCTTTGCAAAATCTCTATAAGTCTATGAACATCATCTATGTGAAGTCCTGTTGTAGGCTCGTCTAAGATGTATAATGTTTTTCCTGTTGGTCTTTTAGAAAGCTCTGTTGCAAGCTTGATTCTTTGTGCTTCTCCACCTGATAATGTTGTTGAAGGTTGACCAAGCTTTATATATCCTAGTCCAACATCATATAATGTTTGGATTTTTTGCTTTATTCTTGGGATATTTTCAAAAAATCCTAAAGCTTCTTCAACTGTCATATCAAGCACATCTGCTATTGATTTTCCCTTATATTTAACTTCCAAAGTTTCCCTATTGTATCTTTTTCCTTTACATACTTCACAAGGCACATAGACATCTGACAAGAAGTTCATCTCTATTTTAATGATTCCGTCTCCATGGCATGACTCACATCTACCGCCTTCTACGTTAAAGCTAAATCTACCTTTTTCATATCCTCTCATTTTAGCTTCATTTGTAGTTGCAAATATATCTCTAATAAAATCAAATACCCCTGTATATGTGGCTGGATTTGACCTTGGAGTTCTTCCTATTGGAGATTGATCAATATTGATTATTTTATCAATATTTTCAATACCTTTAATTTCATGACATTTTCCAGCTTTTTCGTTAGATTTATTTATAACTCTATTAATATTTTTGTATAGAACTTCATTAACTAACGTACTTTTTCCTGAACCTGACACACCAGTCACACATACAAATTGTCCTAGCGGAATCTTTAAAGATATATTTTTCAAATTGTTTTCTTGAGCTTTTATTATTTCTAAATATTTACCTGTTAATTTTCTTCTATGTTTTGGAACTGTTATTTGTTTTCTGCCACTCAAATACTGAGCAGTAATCGAATCTTTTACGTCTTTTATTTCTTCAGCAGTTCCCTGTGCCATTACCCTACCGCCATGAACTCCTGGTCCTGGACCAATATCAATTACTTGGTCAGCTGCATACATTGTATCTGTATCGTGTTCAACCACAATAACTGAATTGCCTAAATCTCTTAACTTCTTAAGAGTAGCAATTAATTTGTCATTATCTCTTTGATGAAGTCCAATGCTTGGCTCATCTAAGATATACATTACTCCAGTTAGCCCTGAACCAATTTGTGTAGCCAATCTTATTCTCTGTGATTCGCCCCCTGAAAGAGTTGCAGCACTTCTTGATAATGTCAAATAATCAAGTCCAACATCAATTAAAAATTGCAATCTTTTATTGAGTTCTTTTAAGATCTGATCAGCTATTATGCTGTCTTTTTCACTTAATTTTAAGCTATTTATGTATTCTTTAATGTGAACTATTGACATGTCAGTAAGTTCATTAATATTTTTTGTTCCAACTTTTACTGCCAATACTTCCGGTTTTAACCTTGCACCATGACACTCAGGACATTCTGCTTCACTCATATAAAATTCATAGAATTGCATCATCCCTTGTGATTTTGTTTCTCTATGTCTTCTTTCAAGTGTTGGAATAACACCTTCAAAAGCTGATTTCATTTTTCTTGTGCCAAATGGAGAAGTATATTCAAAATCAATAAGTTCATCTCCTGTACCATATAGAATTTTTTCCAAAAACCACCTAGGAAGCTTCTTAATTGGAACTTTAATATCTACCCCATAATGTTTGCCAATAGCTTCAAAATACATTTTGGCCATTGTTTCGCCTTTCTTCATAGTGCTTGCTCCAAAAGCCTTAACACCATTATAAAGAGTAAGGTTTTTGTCAGGGATAATTAAATCTTCATCCATTTTCATCAGATAGCCAATTCCAGTACATACAGGGCAAGCTCCCAATGGATTATTGAAAGAAAACATCCTAGGCGAAAGTTCTTCGAAACTGATACCACAGTCAGGACATGCATAATTCCCGCTATACAATTTTTCTATCTTACCCGGACAATCAATTCTTACTAAATTATCAGCATATTTCATAGCGATTTCAATAGATTCTGTAAGTCTAGCTCTTATATCTTCTTTAATTACTAATCTATCAATTACTATGTCAATTACATGCTTTTTCTTTCTATCTATATCAATGTCATCAGTAAGCTCTAATGTCTGACCGTCAATTCTAGCACGAACAAAACCTTCTTTTTGAAAGTCTTCAAGTAATTTCTTATATTCACCTTTTTTGCCACGGATTACTGGAGATAAAACTTGAATCTTTGTGCCTTCTTCAAGTTCTAAAATATCATCAACAATTTGGTCAATTGACTGTTTCTCAATTTTCTTACCACATTTAGGGCAATATGGTACACCTATTCTAGCGTATAATAAACGAATATAATCATAAATCTCTGTAACTGTACCAACTGTTGAACGTGGATTTTTAGAAGTAGTTTTTTGGTCAATTGATATTGCTGGAGACAATCCTTCTATTTGCTCCACATTAGGCTTGTCCATTATTCCCAAGAATTGTCTAGCATACGAAGATAAACTTTCAACATATCTCCTTTGCCCTTCTGCATATAATGTGTCAAATGCTAATGAAGACTTTCCTGAACCTGAAAGTCCTGTAATAACTACTAATTTATCTTTTGGAATTGTTATATCTATGTTTTTTAGATTGTGTTCTTTTGCTCCTTTTATCATAATATTTTCCATTACTACAATCCTTTCTATAATTACTTAAACACAATGTAAGTATATTATAAAACATTTGTTTAGTGATGTCAATAAGATTTGAGTATTTTTTCAATTATTTTAATTGCAAATTAAATTTTCATTACAAAAAACTGCGGTTAACTTTTCATTTGGCGATTATTTAATTTATCAAACTATGTCAATCATTTATCAAACTATTGACAAATATTCTCTAATTTAATATAATGCAAACAATAGTTCTTAAAAATTATGAAGGAGAAAAAATGTTCAAATTAGTATCAAATTATAAAATAAATTTTATATACTATTAAAATAGAAAGAGGAGGTGATTTTATGTTAAATGGAAAAAATGAAATTATTATATTTGAAAATCAAAATGTTAAATTAGAAGTTAATATGAAAGATGAAACTGTATGGCTTAATAGACAACAGTTAGCAAAGTTATTTAATAGAGATATAAAGACAATTGGTAAACATATTAATAATGCTTTAAATGAGGAATTAAAAGATATTCCAACTGTCGCAAAATTTGCGACAGTTCAAAAAGAAGGAACAAGAAGTGTAACAAGAAATGTAGAATATTACAATTTAGATATGATATTAAGTATTGGTTATCGAGTAAAATCTGATAAAGGTATTATTTTTAGACAGTGGGCGAATAAAGT
>CANQJG010000032.1 GCA_947624185.1 uncultured Clostridia bacterium
ACAACATTGGTGTTCTATTAAGAGGAACACAAAGAAATGAAGTAGAAAGAGGTCAAGTTCTTTCAAAACCAGGAACAATTCATCCACATACAAAATTCACAGCACAAGTATACGTACTAACAAAAGAAGAAGGTGGACGTCATACACCTTTCTTCAATGGATACAGACCACAATTCTATTTCAGAACAACAGACGTTACAGGACTTATTGATTTACCTGCAGGAACAGAAATGGTAATGCCAGGTGATAACATCGACATGACAATCGAATTAATTACTCCAATCGCTATTGAGAAAGGATTAAGATTCGCTATTCGTGAAGGTGGTAGAACTGTAGGTTCAGGTGTTGTTTCAGAGATATTAGAGTAATATTTCATTAATAACAATGAATTAACTATAAAAAGCAAGGGTTACAGAGATTTGTAACGCCTTGTTTTTTTGAATTTAGCCAATAATTAGCCAATTTGATTTAATATCGATTTATTATTTTTATAAATTTTTTTTCTTTATGACTGATAGTATTAATTTTTTAAATTTTATTATTTGATTTTTATTTTAATTTTTTTATATCACTATTAGGTAGTTTTAGCTTTTTTCTTTTTTCGTTTTCTAGTTGTTTTGTGCTTTTTTCAGGAGTAGGTGAATCTTCTGGCATAGTACCACCAATTCTCTTTATTACTTGTCGAACAGCCTGACCAACATCATGATGAGTTAAACAAGCAGTATCTTCATCTTTTACATTTTTGTTTTTTAGAACCTCATCAGTCTGTGTTATTCTAAATAAATTAGCTGCCAATTCGGTACTATCCATATAATCTAATATTTCTTCTTTTTTAGGGTCAATTCCTTTTCTTTTTGCTATGTCTTGAGCAGTTTCGCCGTTATATAAGCCCTTATACCCATAATTAGTAAATTTTCCGTAGTTTTTAACTCCTGATTGTTGGGCTGTTTGGTAAAGATATTTATTTCTATCACTTACATTTTTTCTAGTATATAGTCTTTTTTCATCTTCACTAAGTTTATTATATTCTTCTCTTGTGATTTCTTGCCTTCTAGTTTGAACAGCAAAATAAGTTTGTGCAAGGGCAATTTGTTGTTTAGTAGGACTTCCGTTTTGTGCTATTAAATAGCAAGCATATCTTGATAACTCATAATCTTCAATAATTTTTTCTGCACCTTTAGGCATTTTTATCGTTTTGCCAACTTCGGCAAAATGATCAACAACATTGACATTACTATTTTCACAAGACTGTATAGCTTTAATAATAACACTTTTAAAATTTCCCCACTTTGCATAACCGAGTGTATTCATTAATTCTCTAGCATACCAATATTCGTTACCGTCTTCATCAATATGTTTGATCTCTTCAAAAGTCTTTTCTGTTTGTTTTATAAGTTCATTTTTTCTCATACATAGCCTCCTTTATTTAAATATTTTTTATTCCAGCTTTAGTATAAACTGGAATTTTTTGAGAACCAATTCAAAGGTGTTTTTGAACTAATGAAATATCTTTCTTGGACTCAAAGATAAGTATATTCGTATCATTATGTTACATAATTATAAAACAATTGTTCAGAAATGTCAAACTATATTAAAAAATAATATAAAATTAGTATAGAAATTTTATATTGTTCCTACATTGATTGTACACTTAATATAAAAACTAAATAAAAAAGTGTGTGTCAAGTAAAAATTAAATGCTATTTTGTAAAATAAACGCAATTTATGTATTATAAATGTATAAATAGCAAAATTATATTGACTTTTGTGGCTTTTCAGTATATACTCTTAAATATAAAAGGACATTTTAGGAGATTTATAAAATAGATTCAAAATTTGGAAAATGTAGACAAGGTTTATAGGTAAAACCTTAATTAAAAACCTAAATATATTATACAAGGAATATAATTTTTATGAAAAAAATATTTGTAACGACTTCTATTTTAATAGTTATGTTATTACTTGCAGGAACCGTATTTGGAATTACTGGTACAGTAAACACAGAAGGACTTAATCTAAGAAGTAGTGCGAGTACAAGCTCTGATGTTATCACACAACTTGATGAAGGTACCAAAGTTGAAATATTGGACGAATTAGATGAGTGGTATAAGGTATCTGTTGGAGGTAATACTGGTTATGTTAGCAAACAATATATAAAAACGGACAATAATACGGGAACAATAGTTAGTGGAAGCACAGGAAGTGGAGATACAAATACAGTAAATGCTAATACTGTAAATCCTAGCACAGCGAATACAGTAACTAATTCAGTGGATACTAGTGGAAACGAAGTTTCAGAAAATACTGATAATGGCGTTAGTTCAGGAGGTAATCAGGCAGGAGAAACTAACACAAATCACTCTAATAGTGGAAAAGGCACAATTTCACAAGATGCAACTGTGTATGTTTTGCCACTTCTAAATTCAACACAAATTTCTACTTTATCTACAAATACCGAGGTAGATATAATCTCAGAAGTAGGAAATTGGAAATATGTTATGACTGATACTGTTGCAGGTTGGATATTAGCAAGTAAAGTTGAGTCAAATAACAGTACAGAGCCAAATGATACAAATGGAACAAACTCAAACAACGAGAATAACAATCAGACGAACTCAAATAACGAAAATAATCAAACATCAAATTATCCAATCAAAATGTCTGTAAATGTTGATGCAGTTAATGTTAGAGAACAAGCATCAACAGATTCTAAAATAGTTACAAGTGTTGAGCAAAACACTTCTGTAAATGTGACAGGTGAATCAGGCGACTGGTACAAAGTTGAAGTTAATGGAACAAAAGGATATATTAAAAAAGAATTTTTGTCATAATTAAAAAGCAAATTTGAAACAGAATATATAAATGAAATAATAGAGTTATTTGTATAAAAATAAATTGATATGAATTGAATAAACTGATATAAAATAAATTCATTAAAAAGGGGCACGGAAAGGATTTATGAAAACACGATATTTGTGTGCCCTAACAATAGTAATTGTAATAATTATAATAGGGCTACACCGTAATGGGGTAGCCTTTTTCGAATATACAGGACCACAGGACGGGAAATTTGTAATTGAAATTAAGTCCGAACCGGAAGAAAAAAATTATTACAATGTATACCAAGGAGTTATTAATAATAAAAAGTTTTTAATCTATATTAAAAAAGGCGAAGAGAAGCTATCTTATGGCGATAAAATAGAAGCTAATGCACAATTTAACAAAGCATCAGGAGAACGAAATAAAGGTTGTTTTGATTATGAACTTTATCTGAAAACTAAAAAAATATATGGTATCTTTAAAGTAGAAAATATTGATAAAGTACATAAGGCTGAAAATACACCTTTAATAATAAAGATTAGAAATTATATAAAGCAAAATTTTAAAGATAATTTAAAACAGGAAAATGCTAACCTTGCCATAGGGCTACTTCTAGGCGATAGAACTAATATTTCAGATGATGTGCAAAATGATTTTAAAGATGCTAATCTTACTCATTTGCTGGCTATTTCAGGAGCGCATTTCTCATATATTATTTTAATTGTTGTATGGATATGCAAAAAGGCAAAAAACAAACGATTTGAGCAGATGATATTACTTACTGCAATAGTATTTTTTATGAATTTAACAGGAAATACTCCGTCCGTTGTTAGAGCAGGTATTATGAGTATCATGCTTATTTTAGCAAGCTTATTAAAGAGAAAAAATGACATATATACAAGTTTATGTTTTTCGTTAATTTTGCAAATTGCAAATAATCCGCTTGTTATATATGATTTGGGACTCATATTATCATATTCAGGAGTAATTGGCATAACTCTATTTTATAAATTTATTTATGAAAAGATAAAACTAAAAATAGTGAGCGTTACTTTGGCTGCAAATGTATTGATAGTGCCAATTATGATATATAATTTTAACACAATCTCCTTGACATTTATAATTTCAAATGTACTAGCATCAGGCTTGCTGGGAATAATTATAATGTTAGAGATTATCTCAACAATAATAAAAGTAAAACCAGCATTTATATTGTTAGATATATGTTTATCATTATTAAGAAAAATAGCTGATTTTTGCTCAAATATGCCGTTTTCTAAAATATATGTTCCGAACAACACTATAATTGTCGTGATAATAATTTATATAGCAATATTTTTGATCATAAAAAATAGAAGGAAAATATTAGCAACAATGACAATTATAGTAATAATTTTTAATTTTACAACTATAATTTATACGCAAAATAATGACGAACTAAAGATTAATTTTATTGATGTAGGGCAGGGAGATTGCACACTTTTAAGAAATAAAGGAACAACACTAATGATAGATACTGGCGGAAATGCCAATTCGGATTATGATGGCGGAGAGAAGATATTGCATAGATATTTATTGTATAACAACATAACCAAATTAGATTACATGATGTTGTCGCATTTTGATGCCGACCATTGTCAAAATGGAATATTTTTACTTAAAAATATGAAAATCAAAAATTTAATAATCGCAAAACAGCCTGAAAATAGCCAATTATACGAAGAGATAACTAATATTGCTAAAGCAAAAAATATTAATATAATTTATGTTCAAAAAGGAGATGCTTTGAACATAAAAAATCTTAAATTACAAATTATGCATCCAAGTGATAACTTTATCACAGAAAATCCACTTAATAATAATGCAATCGTATGCAAGATAACATATTATAATTTTAAGTTACTTTTTACAGGAGATATTGAAAAACCTGCAGAAGAAGCATTAATAAATGAAGATTTAAAGGCTGATTTGCTCAAAGTAGGACATCATGGTTCTAAAACTTCCACAACACAAAGTTTTTTAGATAAAGTAAATCCAAAGATTGCACTAATTGGTGTTGGGGAAAATAATAAATTTGGTCATCCAAATAAAGATGTAATCGAAAGATTACAAAGCAAAAACATAAAAATTTTTCGTACTGACCAAAATGGAGAGATTAATCTTACGGTGAACAATAGTGGAAAATTGAGTTTTAATGTTGAATTTAAAAAATCACTATGGTAAAATAAAAATGTTAGCAGACTATTAAAAAATGTTTGCGTTTAGAAAGGAATAATATAATGAAAAAAGTTGTAATAGGCGTAATAGTAGCAATAATATTGATAATAGTAATAGGAGTACTTGGGGTAGTGATGTTTTATAATTCATCATTAAAGCCAATCGCTGAAAGCGATAGCAATGAGATAGTAGTAGAAATAAAGGAAGGCTCTACTGCATCTGATATAGCTAAAGTTCTTGAAGAAAATAATTTAATAAAAAGTGCATTAGTATTTAAAATATACACAAAATTAAATGATGTTTCAGGCATGCAAGCAGGAACCTATAAGTTAAATCAAAATATGAGTGTAGAGAAAATAATAGAAAACTTGCAAAAAGGAACTGATTACTTTCCTGATGAATTTAACATAACATTTGTTGAAGGCAAAAACATGAGATGGATTGCCTCTACAATAGCTGAAAAAACTAACAACACAGAAGATGATGTTTTCAATAAATTAAGTGATAAAGAGTATATAAAAACATTAATAAATAAATATTGGTTTTTAACAGATGATATATTAGATGAAAATATTTATTATCCATTGGAAGGATACTTATTCCCTGATACATATACATTTGAAAATCAAGATGTAACAGTTGAAACAATATTTACCGCTATGTTAGATCAAATGGAGAAAAAACTTGCAGATTACAAAGAAGAAATACAAAATCAAGGATTTTCTGTTCATAAAGTCTTGACAGTTGCTTCAATAGTTGAATTGGAGGCTGCTAGAGTTGAAGATAGAAGCGGTGTAGCAAGCGTATTGTATAATAGATTAAAGAAAAACATGGCTCTTGGAAGTGATGTTACAACTTACTATGCGATTAAAGTGGACATGTCAGAAAGGGATTTATATCAAAGCGAACTAAATAGATATAATCCATATAATACTAGAGGTCCTAAAATGGAAGGAAAGCTACCAATTGGTCCAATTTCAATGGTTGGTATAGAGTCAATCGAAGCAGCACTAAAACCTAAAGATACCAATTACTTGTATTTTGTAGCAGATAAGGACGGAAAAATTTATTTTGCAGAAACATCTAGTGAACATGATAAAAACATAGAAAAATTGCAAAATAGCGGTATGTGGTACACATATAATTAATTATGGCAGTATAAATTTAGCATTTTTAGTATAAATAGAAAATTTTGGGAAATAATCCTACTAAGAGATGAAAGTTGAAAAATAATTACAATTTTCCAACTAGATTTGTGCCTTAGGAAGGAATAAGATTAAATATGAAAAAATCAATCTTAGTAGGTTTAATTTTCGCATCAATAATTGCAGGGATAACTGCGGGAATATTGCTACATGACTACAGTAATGCGAGTTTGGAGAAAGCTACATTAGAAGAAGTAAAAAATGCTAATCAATTAATTGCAAGGCAGTCCAATGTTATTGCAACTGCTACAAAGGAAGTGAAAACTACTCCAAATACAAAAATAGTATATGAAACATTATATTTAGGGTGTAGCCATTTAGAAAGCGTGACAGAAGAAATTGATAATGATGATGTAAACAAAAATGAAGAATTTTTTGTAGATAAATACAAAGAGTGGAACGTTAATAATTTTTCAGAAGATATGGTGGAATTGTACAAGGAAGAAGCGGGAATATGTGATAAACATTATATAGTCAAAGAAAAGGACGGACGTATTGCAATATATAACTTAGATTCTGCGGGAAATCAAAATTTAAAAGAAATAACTGATGTGTACATCAATTATTTACCTGAAGAAGATATAGAATTATTAAAAAAAGGAATAAACGTAACTGGAGATAATGAGTTAGCAAAGGTAATTGAGGATTATGAATAATATAAAAAGTATCGCGAAGAAAAACTTCATGATACTTTTTTATAATTATTTATTATCTGTAGAAGAATTCTTTTTCAAGTCTTCTTTTTTAGGCAAATAGCCTTTCTTGTAGAAATGGTCAATATAGCCAAGCAAAGCACATATAGCAAGGCATACAGCTAAAGCATAAATGTATACATCAAAATGTATTGAAATATCAAATATATTAATAATTAGAGAGCTCACAACCGCAATGTATAAAAGTACAGTTGATAATTTTCCATACCATTTGCTAGATACGACTAACTGCTTGCCATATAAAAATGATGCACCTGATATCAACACTAATTCTTTCGCAATTAATACAAGAACAATCCATAATGGGATAATTTTCTTAATGTATAAAGAAATTAGTGTTGATAGCTGTGTAAGCTTATCAGCAAGTGGATCCATTAATTTGCCAAAGTCTGTAATCGCATTGAATTTTCTAGCTATATAGCCGTCTAGTACATCAGAAAATGAGGATAAAGTAAAAAGTATTAAGGCGACTAAATAATTGTTTAGTGAAATTGATATTATTATAAATGGTATAAATATAAATCTAATTATTGTTAGAATATTTGGTACTAATTTTATATACTTCATATATTATTTTACTCATATAATCAATTATGTAGAAATATTAATCTATTTAATTGATTAATCCCTTTCTTTTAAATTTTTTATATGCAAATAAATCTAAAAATTATTACATTATTGCTGAAAATCTTTAATCTTTAACACTAAATTTAAGTTTGCTATTTTTTATATCTATATATATTTTTTGACCATTTTTTAGTTCAGACCTTAATATCATTTCAGAAAGCTCGTCTTCTATGTATCTTTGAACAGCCCTTCTTAAAGGTCTTGCACCATATTTAACATCAGTTCCATTATCTAATAAAAATTGTTTTGCTTCATCTGAAACATACATTTTTATATCTCTGTCATTTAATACATTTTGAGTATCTTTCAACATCAAATCCACAATTTGTGTAAGTTCATCGTTATTTAATGCGTCAAATACAACAATCTCATCAACTCTATTTAAAAATTCAGGTCTAAAAGTTTCCTTTAAACTTTCTTGAATTTTATTTTTCCTAAATTGAGAAGTTGAACCAAATCCAATTGAATTAAGATTTTGGTTCGAGCCAGCATTTGATGTCATTATAATTATTGTATTTTCAAAGCTTACAGTATTGCCTTGGGCATCAGTTAGTCTGCCGTCATCAAGAACCTGCAATAATATATTGAAAACATCTGCATGAGCTTTTTCAATCTCATCTAAAAGAACGATTGAATAAGGGTGTCTTTTAACTTTTTCAGTAAGCTGACCACTATCATCATATCCAATATATCCTGGAGGTGCACCAATAAGTTTAGCAGTTGAATTACTTTCCATATATTCAGACATATCAATTCTTATAATTGAATCTTCGTTTCCAAAAATCTCTACACATAAAGCCTTAGCAAGTTCAGTTTTACCAACTCCAGTAGGTCCAACGAATATAAATGAAGGAGGTCTTTTTGTGCTTTTTAAACCAGCACGATTTCTTCTAATAGCACGGCTAACCGCTGATACAGCTTCATTTTGACCAATAATTCTTTTATGAAGATTATCTTCCAAAGAAAGTAACTTTTTAGTTTCTTCTTCAGTAATTTTCTGAACAGGAATTTTAGTCCAGTTTTCAATTACTTGAGCAATATCTTCAATAGTTAGATTTATTGGTTTCATCTTAGATTCAATGCTATTGATTTCTTGAATTAATGTACACTCTTGCATTTTAAGCTCAGCAGCTTTTTTATAGTCATCTGTAGAATCAGCCTGAGCAGCTTCTTCCTTTTGAGCTTGAATATCAGCCAATTTATGTCTTAAAACTTCCAAATTATATAAATCTTTGTTGTCTAAATTAATTCTTGAACAAGCTTCATCTAATAAATCAATAGCTTTATCAGGTAAAAATCTGTCATGGATGTACTTTTCAGCCAAAACAACGATTTTCTCAATTACATCATTAGAGATTTTTACTTTATGATAATTTTCATAATATCCTTTAATCCCCTTAAGGATTTCGATACTATCACTAATAGAAGGCTCTTCGACCATTACAGGCTGGAATCTTCTCTCAAGAGCAGTATCTTTTTCTATATATTTTCTGTATTCATTTAATGTAGTAGTACCAATCAATTGAATTGTACCGTCTGCTAAAGAAGGTTTTAAAATATTAGCAGCATTCATAGAGTGGTCAGCATCTCCAGCACCAATAATATTGTGAATTTCATCAATAACCAAAATTATATTTCCAGCTAATTTGCACTCTTCAATGATATTTTTCATCCTAGCCTCGAATTGACCTCTAAACTGTGTGCCAGCCACAACAGCAGTCATATCCAACAAATAAACCTCTTTAGTAAGAAGCTTTGCAGGAACTTCGCCAGCAACAATTTTAAGCGCTAGACCTTGAGCAATAGCAGTTTTACCAACGCCAGGTTCGCCAATTAGACAAGGATTGTTTTTGGTACGTCTATTTAAAATCTGAATAATTCTAGAAATTTCTTTATCTCTGCCAATAACCGCATCAATTTCGCCATTTTTAGCTTTCTCAGTTAGATTAGTACCAAAAGTATTTAAGACTTTTCTTTTTTTGTTATTATTCTTTTTTGTCTCAGTTTTTACATTTTTTCTCTCTGAACTTGCATTTGAATTATCATCTTTTTTTCCACCAAACATACCAGAAAAAATTGAACCAAGTGGAATAGCAAATCCCATAGGTGGATTTTCACCGTCATCATTAAAGGAATCAATTTCTTCTATTTCATCCATATTTATACCCTGAAGAGAAAGATTAGAAGATAAGTCCTTAAACATTTCATTTAGTTGGTTAGTCATATTATTTATATCTTCATGAGAAAGATCACTATTATTATTTTGAATAGTATTAAGTGGGTTGATGCCCCTTTTCTTAGCACAATCATAGCAATATCCCAAAGTTTCCATATTTCCTTTGCTATCAGTCTTATTTACGAAAATGACAGCAGTATTTTTTTTACAATCTGAACATAACATAATTTTGTCTCCAATCTAGCTAATATTGTATCGTAAAATTACAATTTAGTCAATAAAAACGCAGTATTTTTATGTGACAATACTTGCCACTTATATTGTTTAATGTTATAATAATTGTAGATGAAATTATTATAATTTTTATGGCACAATTATGTGTATATTTAAAAGAATAAATTAAAGCAATTATGTATAAAAAGAAAGGAATGGATTTAGTATGAAAAAGCCAGCAAGATATGTATTATATGTAATTATTATTTTAATATGTATTGCAGCCATAGTTATAGGGGTATATGCGCAGTTTTTTAAAAGAGAAGTAGATAACGAATTAGGAGAAGGTCCAATTGACGGCAATGGTACAAGTAATACAATTTCCTATGCAGAAATAAAAGAAAACTTTAAAGATTTATTTACAAATGAATTTAGTATTGGCAATTTTGATGATTCTAATATTCATAAGATAGATAATACAAAACCACTAGTATATACAGCAGTAGAGTTAGATGAAGAAAGTGATGGAAAATATGATATGAATATATCTATTCCATTAATAAATATTAATGGAATTAAATATAATGCAACAACTCAAAGCATATTTGTAGAAAAGATTAATGAAATAAGAAAAAATTCAAATCTTTTTACAAGATGTGATATTAATTATACTGCATACATCAATAATGATATATTGTCAGTAGCAATAATGGCTTCAATAAAAGAAGGAGATAGTGCCCAAAGGATAATTGTACAAACATATAATTGTAATCTTAAAACTGGTAAAGAAGTTACAGTTAATGACATTTTAAAAGAAAGGGGATTAGAAGAAAAGATAGTATCAAATAGAATCAATACTGTTGTTAAAAAAGCAGCAGAAGATGCAAAATCAATGCAAAGTACAGGCTACAATGTATATGAAAGAGATGTCGAAAGTAGCATGTATGAGATTTCAGAAATAAATAATTTCATACAAGGACCACAAGGAGAACTTTATATTATTTTCGCTTATGGAAATGATGCGTTCACTTCAGAAATGGACATAATTGAGATTTAAATAAGTAGATGATTATGAGAATGTAGAAAATCCTTTTATAGAAGAAGTGATTAATACTGGAATAAAGGTTGCATAATGCATTATAAAAGATATAAGTGCAAAAATAAAATCAAAACTATTGACAACATAAAATCTAATATAGTAAAATACAAATAGTAAGATTTAATAATAAAGATTGAAAGAATAAAAGAAAAATTAAATAGAAGTAAGTTTAATAAAAAATGTTAAAAGGAGTTATACGAAAGATGAAAAAGC
>CANQJG010000033.1 GCA_947624185.1 uncultured Clostridia bacterium
AAAGAATAAAAGAAAAATTAAATAGAAGTAAGTTTAATAAAAAATGTTAAAAGGAGTTATACGAAAGATGAAAAAGCCTGAAAGCGTTGCGAGAGTACACACACACACACACACACACACACACAAATAGTTTAAAATTAATAGAAATATATGGAAACATAGAAAATGAAGCTATGTGTTTTAGTGAGAGCTAGAATGCATGGCTTTTATTTGTGTGTGAAATTTATTTCAAATGCTTCGGTTGAGCGCTGCGCGGACGCCGTCAACTATAATATTTTTAAGATTAATAAAATAAATAATAATTAAAAGTGAAGGAGAGAAACCAAAATGAAAGAAAAACAGATGAACAATCAAGGATTGAAAGGAGTTAAACATATGCAACAAAGTCAAATTAGCGTTAAGGTAGATTTTAAAAACGAGAATCAATTAAATGAATCCGAACCAAGTAGAATAAATGAGCAAGGTGTGACGTTAGTGGCACTTGTAGTAACCATAATCATAATGTTAATTTTAGCTGGAGTGGCACTAAGTATTGCTATTCGGAGATAACGGATTAATTGGTAAAGCAAAGCAAGCAGTAGAAGAGTATGGAAAAGCCAAAAATGAAGAAGAAGAACGCTTAAGAGACTTGGAAGATGATTTAAAATCTACATTAAAGGAAGCAGGAGAAGAAGTAGATGAACCACATAATGTAAATTGGGATACAAATAAGGTAACACCAACATCAGACGGAAAAGGGAATGTAATACCAGTACCAAAAGGATTTTATTATGCAGGAGGAGATAAAAATATAGGCTTTGTAATATCGGATGCAGAAAATGATGACCTAGATAATAGTAAACATGGAAATCAATTTGTATGGATACCATGCACAGCAGATGAATATGAAAAGGCAAAAGATGATGTAATGGATTATGATTGGAGTCATAATTCTCAATATGAAACAAATGGAGCATCAACTGAAGGAAATGGATTAGCATGGAGTGATGATTATTCAGAAACAGACAATACATTTATAAATAATACTTACAAGGATGCAAGCGATGCACCAACATTACCAACAAGCTCATGGGAAAATAATCAAACAACAGTAGCAACAGGAAGCCTAAAAACATATGGCGGTTTTTATATAGCAAGATTTGAGGCAGGAGTGCCAAGTGATGCAGATTTTTATGCAACAACAGAAAATACAGAATATAATACAGCAAGAGGAGGTCAAGCAGATACGACATCAATAAAAAGCTATAAACCAATAAGTCAAAAAGGAGTACAAGCATGGAATTACATAACACAACCAAACTCAAAAATGATAGCAGAAAATATGTATAAAAACGGAGCTAATGGAACAGGAGAAAGTGTAGGAAGTTACCTAGTAGATAATCAAGCATGGAATCACATTTGTCATTTATTCGATAAAATATTGGGAACAAGTGAAGATGAAAGAACAATAACAGATTCAACAAAATTAGGAAATTACTATAATAATGCAACAACTGATTATACAAAAGTGAGAGGACTATGGGCTAAGTGGGGCGGAACAGTAACAGGAATGAAGACTCCATCAAAATATGAAACTAGCCAACTAACAGCAAGTGATAGAGTAGATCAAAAAAATAGTTCAACAGGAAGCTCATACATAGAACTACCAACAGGTTCAAGTGATGATTTCAAATTGTATAATATATATGATATGGCAGGAAATGTGTGGGAGTGGACAACGGGACATAATATAAATACTACAGACGATACAACGCAAATGTATGTTGTTGTTCGTGGAGGTTGCTTCAGTCGTACGGGAAGTGAATACCCAGTCATTCGAGCACACGGTGATAATAAGGTAGATTTTAGCTACGGTAACGCTGGTTTTCGTGTCGTACTTTATATAAAATAATATAAAAAAAATCTTGACTTTTTATGAAATTTATAGTAAAATAATATAGCGTTATAGTAAATATGACCTTTTAGAACATTTCCCGGTAAGTCTCTCTAAGGTTTCATATATATTATTATTAATAGAATGGAGGAAATTTTACCATGAATAATACTACTTATAGTGTTAAGAAAAATGAAATTGAAAGAAAATGGTATATAATTGATGCTGAAAATAAACCTTTAGGAAGAGTTGCTTCAGAAGCTGCTAAATTATTAAGAGGAAAGCATAAACCAACTTTTACACCTAACATGGATGTTGGAGATTATGTAATAATTATAAATTGTTCAAAAGCAGTTCTTACAGGAAAGAAATTAGACCAAAAAATATATACTCATTTTACAGGATATATTGGAAATATGAAAAAAACACCTGCAAGAGTTATGATGGATACAAAGCCTGAAAAAGCTATGTATATAGCAGTAAAAGGTATGTTACCACATAATAGCTTAGGTAGACAAATGCTTACAAAATTAAGAGTATATGCAAATGCAGAACATGAAAATGCAGCACAAAAACCAGAAAATTGGAAATTTTAAAAGGGAGGAAACTATAAATGACTAAGTCAAAAAATAATGTTGTATTCTTAGGTACAGGAAGAAGAAAAAGCTCAATTGCAAGAGTTAGACTTACAGAAGGAAAAGGAAAAATTACTGTAAATGGAAAAGATGTACAAGAATACTTTGGAGAAGAAACATTAAGAGTTATAGTAAAGCAACCATTAACTGCTACAGAAACTCTATCAAAATATGATGTTGTAGCAAAAGTTACAGGTGGCGGATTTGCAGGTCAAGCTGGAGCTGTTCGTCATGGAATAGCAAGAGCACTAAATGAAGCAAATAGAGAAGAATATAGACCAATACTTAAAGCTAATGGATTCTTAACGAGAGATGCTCGTAAGAAAGAAAGAAAGAAATATGGTCTTAAGAAAGCTCGTAAAGCTCCACAATTTAGTAAGAGATAATATCAAAATAATAATAGGGGTAGTAATAGAGTTTACTATCCTTTTTACAAGGGAGAAGACATGTCTAGAGTAGAAAAGTATAAAAAAAAGAAGAAAAATAAACGTAAAAAAATTGTATTATTTATTTTTATTATAATAATTATGGCTTGCATTGGATATCTTTGTTATTATCTTTATGATAATTTCAAGACTAAAGAGCAAATCAATTTAAACGAAGTAAATGTAGATTTAAATGAAACTGCAAATGAGATTAAAGAGCCAATTCAAAAAACGGAGAGAATGTTGCAACTTGAAGAGTTACAAAAGGAAAATGACGATATAGTTGCATGGCTTGAAATCGAAGGCACTAACATTAATTATCCTATATTACAAGCAGAAGATAATGATTTCTATTTAAATCATAATTATAAAAAAGAAACAGTTAGCACAGGAAGTTTATTTTTAGATAAAGATTTTGATGTGGTAAATGGAAGTGATAATTATCTAATATATGGACATAGAAATAAAAATGGATTAATGTTTGAAGATTTATTTAAATATAGTCAAGAACAATTTTACAATGCTCATAAGAGAATAAAATTTACTACAACTAAAGAAGATGTAGAATACGAAGTTTTAGCTGTATTTTACTCAAGAGTGTATTATAAAAGTGAGAAAAATGTATTCAGATATTACTTCTTTGTAAATGCAGAAAATGAAGCGGAATATGATGAGTATGTAAATAATTGTAAAAAGGCAAGTATATATGACACAGGAGTTACGGCAGAATATGGAGATCAATTGATAACTCTTTCTACTTGCGAATATAGCCAAAAAGACGGAAGATTTGTTGTAGTATATAAAAAAGTAGACTAAAATAAAAAGGTTTATACGACTGAAATTAAGTTGTATAGACCTTTCTATTTTATATGATAATGCTAAATTATTGCTTTTTGATTTTAGGTTTAGCAACAAGAGAAGCAATATAACCAAAGAATATAGCTGCTGCAATACCGCCACTACAAGCTTTAAGCCCACCTATGAAAGCACCAAGTAATCCTTGTTCTTGAACTCCTTCAATTGCACCTTTTGCAAGATTTGCACCAAATCCTGTAAGGGGAACGGTGGCACCACAACCAGCAAAATCAATTAAATATTTGTATATGCCTAGTCCACCTAAAACGGCTCCAACTGTAACGAAAAGAACTAATATTCGAGCAGAAGTTAATTTGGTTTTGTCTATTAAAATTTGACCAATAACACATATGATACCGCCAACGATAAAGCACCTAAGCATTATCATCCAATCTATACTTTGAAAATAATCCATTTTTAAATCTCGCAAGATTATCGCAATTTTAAAACTTTGCAATAACTAATTTTGCGATTTTCTCCTTTCTAAAAATTACATTTCTATTGAAACTGCATGAGCTATGCCGGGGATTGACTCTCCTTGCTGACTTGTAGTTGAATTCGTCAAAGCTCCAGTTGCAATTAATAGTAATTTCTTAATATTGTTCTCTTTAAGCATTTTATATAAATATCCTGAAAATACAGTAGCGACACATGCACAGCCACTACCACCTGAGTGAGTGTCTTGCTTTTTCTTATCAAATATTAAAACTCCACAATCATTATAGATAGGGGCAATGTCATAACCTTTTCCTTTCGCCAAATCTATTAAAATATCTTTACCTAAATGTCCTAAATCACCAGTTATAATCGCATCATAATAGTCAGGCGTCCTGCCAGTATCCTCAAAATGTGTACAAAGTGTGGATAAAGCTGCCGGAGCCATTGCTGCACCGCATATTGTTTGCGTCTTTTATACCTAAGTCAACTATTTTTCCAGGAGTAATGTGAGTGATGTATGGTCCATTATCAGCTTTTCCGAGTATGACAGCTCCTGCACCAGTAACTGTCCATTGACTAGTTGGAGTTCTTTGATTTCCTAGTTCTAGTGGAAATCTGAACTGCTTTTCTGCACTACAAAAGTGACTTGAAGTTGCACAAAGAATATTTTGGCAAGCACCTGAATCAATGAATACAGAGCCTAGACAAAGCCCTTCAACAAATGTTGAACATGCTCCGAAAAGACCGAAAAATGGGATGTTAGTATCTCTCATACCAAAACAAGATGAAATACATTGATTTAATAAATCTCCTGCAAAAACATAATCAATATCTGAGCTTGAAACGTCAGCTTTTCCTAAAACTGTACTAACAGTTTCTTTTATAAATTTACTTTCAGCCTTTTCCCAAGAAGCTTCGCCCCAAAATTCATCTTCAACGCATTTATCAAAATATTTTGCAAGTGGACCGTTGAGTTCCTTAGGACCTACTATTGCAGCTGTGTTTAAGATAGTAGGCTTATTATCTAACTGTAAAGTTTGTTTACCTAGTTTTTTCATTAACTTTTCCTTTCTGAAGGCATAGAGAAGTGCCTTTTCATTTACTAAATCTAAACTCGAAGAATTTTGAAATATCTAAAGAGAGATGATTTAATCATAAAAACAAACAAGCTAAAAGTCCTACAATGACAGATGCAGAAATACCATAAACCAATACTGGTCCAGCAACTGTAAACATTTTAGCACCAACGCCCATAACATAGCCTTCTGATTTGTATTCCATTGCAGGCGAAACTATTGAATTGGCGAAACCTGTAATAGGAACGATAGTACCAGCTCCGGCAAATTTTCCAATTCGATTAAATACATTTATAGCACTCAAAAATATTGCTAAGGCAATTAAAGAAATTGAAACAACTGTGGAACAAGATGTTTCATCCAAGCCCTTGTATTTGCAAAAGAAAAAAATAAGTTGTCCAATACAGCAAACTAAGCCACCAACCCAAAAAGCATTAAAACAATCTTTTAAAATAGGGGAATTAGGAGCCTTCTTTTTAACGTACTCTCCATACTCTTTAGGCGAATCTGTTGGATTCATAAATACCTCCTTTCATGACTGTAAATAGCAAATGTCAATTGTTAAATTTCAATTATTGAATTTTAGTTGTTAAATTTCAACTATTAAATTGCAATTATTAAATTTTAGATGATAAATTTCAATGGTTAAAAATCACAATCATTATTGCTTTTGTTCAACCATAAATGTAATATCTAAATCAACATAATACTCAGTTATTTTATTTACAGTAACTTTAGCACGTTGCTCAATGATTTTCACAGAAGTTATATAATTGATAGTTTTAGCAACTTCTTCAATTGTTTGGATAATAGCGTCCTTCCAAGAAACAGTAGACTTTCCTGTAACCTGTATATGTTTTTCAATACCCATAAAAACCTATTCCTTTCTGAAGGCACATATAGAAATGAAGGTTAAATCTCTTTCGTATTAAATAAAATTCGGATTAAGCGAAAAACAAGTTTCCTTCAAATTAAGCCTTCTCGATAAATTTGTGTTACAATTATAAAATGTAACGAATTTATAGTTAATATTTCCATATTTAGAAAAAAATATACAAAAAATTTTGAAAATGTATTTACAAACATCTGTTTATGTGATAATATGTTATAAAATAATTATTAGAAAGGATTATTACGTAAGTAAAATGATATATAATTTAAAAGGAACTGTTGAATTAAAAAAAGAAAGCTATGTAGTTATTGACATAAATGGGATTGGGTACAAGATATCAATGCCTGAAGCTACATTGCAAGATATTGAGTTAAATAAACAAGTCAAAGTATTTACATATATGAGAGTAAGTGAAGATGAAATCAATTTATATGGATTTTTGACAAGTGAAGAATTAGCTATGTTTGAGCTATTAATAAGTGTTGGAGGAATTGGATCAAAATCAGCTCTAAAAATTTTATCAAATATTACTCCTTCTAAATTTGCCTTGGCAGTTGTTTCTAATGATGTTGGAAGTCTTAAGAAGTTGCCGGGAATTGGAGCAAAAACTGCTCAAAGAATCATCCTAGAGTTAAAAGACAAGATGAAAACAGAAGAAGCTATTGAAGATGATGTAGATACAAAAGATTTTGTAATTGAAGGAAACGAGAAAGATGCTTTGGAAGCATTGCAAGTTCTTGGTTACCAAAGAAGAGACATAGAATCAGTATTTGATAAAATTGATACAAAAGGATTATCAGTTGAAGAAATTATTAAATTAGGTTTAAAGAGATTATAGTTAAAGCAATAATAAAAAGCATAGAAATATGCCAATATAATAATTATTAAAAAATATTAGAAAAACATAATTAATAATATTATAAAAGAAAAATAGAAAAACAAAATAGTATAAATTATAATAAAAAGCAAAATGATAATGGAAAGAAAGTGAAATCAATGGACTTAAATATTCCTTTGGCATTTAGGATGATGCCAAAAACTTTAGATGATTATGTTGGACAAGAACATATCCTAGGAGAAAACAAAATATTATATAGGACAATTAAAGCAGACAGATTGTCAAGTATAATCTTATGGGGACCACCAGGATGTGGTAAAACATCTCTTGCAAAAGTAATTAGCAATACTACAAAATATCAATTCATACAATTAAATGCAGTTACTTCAGGTGTAGGAGATATAAAAGATGCAATAGCTAGTGCAGAAAATACATTATTAAATCCAAGTGGAAAATGTATTTTATTTATTGATGAAATTCATAGATTTAATAAATTGCAACAGGATGCATTACTTCCTTATGTAGAAAATGGAACAGTTATCTTAATAGGAGCAACCACGGAAAATCCATATTTTGAAGTAAATAAAGCTCTTATTTCAAGAAGTATGGTATTTCAATTGCATCCTTTGACAGACGAAAATATTTATACAGTTTTAAAAAAATCATTAGAAAAGGAAGAAGGACTAAAAAGTTTTAATATAAAAATAGAAGATGAAATATTAAGAAAATTCGCAATAACATCAAATGGCGACGTGAGAACAGCATTAAATAACCTAGAAGTAGCAGTACTTACTACACCACCTGATAAAGACGGTTTTATAAATATAACACCTGAAGTAGCAAAAGAGTGTGTACAAACAAGAAAAGCGATATTTGATAAAAATGGCGACTCACACTATGATAATATAAGTGCATTTATAAAATCAATGAGAGGATCAGATCCTGATGCAACTGCATTTTATTTGGCAAGAGCATTAAATGCTGGAGAAGATCCAATGTTTCTAGCTAGAAGAATTGTCATATCAGCAGCAGAAGATGTAGGGCTAGGTAATCCAAACGCACTAGTTGTAGCAAATGCAGCATTGCAAGCTGTACATGCAGTAGGTATGCCTGAAGCAAGAATAATATTAGCAGAAGCTGCAATATATAATGCAAATTCAGTTAAATCAAATGCTTCATATAATGCAATAGAAGCGGCTATTAGTGATGTACAAAATAAAGATACTGGAACTATACCAATGCACATTAGAAATGCACCAGCGGAAGGGATGTTAAAAGAAGGATACTCAGTAGGTTACAAATATCCACATGATTTTCCAAGACATTGGGTTGAACAGCAATATCTTCCTGACAAGATGCTTGGAACCAAATATTATGTACCTGATGAAAATGTGGATACAAGTAATTTGCAACCAAAAACTTAATATAATTTAATTATAGAGTGGATTACACTTTCATCTTGGCTTTTGATAACAATAATGTAGTGATTATCTTCTACATAAAGGAACGACTTAATTGTATCACCATACTTAATTTCCCTTTTAAATATAATTTCTACATTATTAAGTTCAGGACCGTCATAAACATCTAAAGGCAAAAGCTCATAAGCATAATCCAAATAATTTAGATTATGAACATGTTTATTTATATCTAAATCAAATCTTCGTATTTTATAAACATCCGAATTGACAGGCTGGCAGTTAGGAATTTCTATTGAAGGCAAGTCATCAATGTTAAATACAGATTCATCTATAAAACCATGATATATTTCTTCAAGGTTGTCTGGAAGTTTTGCTATTCTGCCAGTTGACATATCAATCAGGCACCATTTAGAGCTTGCAATAGCACATAATTCGCCAGCTTCGTTAAACATTTTGAAATCTCTTAGCACAACTACTTTGCTTGTTAAAGGTCTGCCCCAAGTTTGCAATAATATTTTTTCATCAGCAGAAGGTCTTTTAAAAACTTGCAATTTCCAATTAAGTAAGACCCATGTTCTGTTTTCTTTAGCAAGGTCATTAAATGAATAATGGCAATATCCTGAGTGTGTGCCTGCTACAGTTTCCATTAATGATAAAAAGCTCTTATTTGTTAAAACATGATGAATCCCAGTTTGTGAAAATCCAGTCAAATATGATTCTTCAAAAATACTATTTTCTAGTTTCATTGACAAAATGTCCTTTCTATAAATACAAAATTTATCAAAATATTTGTTTTTAACCTAAAGAATTATAGCACATTAAATTACAAAAATTCAAGTGTCAAAATTGTAACATAAATGTAATATAAAATTCTACAAAAAAACTTGATAATTATAAAATAATGTAGTATAGTAAGAGTATGTGATTACTTGTAAACGAAGGAGGAACAAAAAATGGAAGAAAATGAACAAAAAGAATATTCAAAAGTTCCAGCAAAGGTAGATGCATGGACAGGCTTTAAGAAAATTGCTCTTCATGAAATAAAGGTTGAATTAACACCAGGACAACAAAAAGTATTTAAAGAAGTTAGTGATTTTTGGAATCAAGAACTATATTTAGAGAATGGCGATGTAAAATTAAGACCAAGAGATTCAATGCTTTTTGATGAACCTGATCTTCATGTAGAATTATAAAACATGATTAATATGTATATTGTTTATGTGTGCACAAAAACACGGAGTTTAGATTTTTTATTTATATATGTAGAAAATCTTAATTTCGTGTTTTTTAATTAACAGCAAAAAATACATATTTTATTTTGTATATTTACTTGAAATTTTAACATATTTGTAATAGAATAAGGATGTCTAAAAAAGGTAATAATTTTTATTAAGGAGGATATGAATTATGTCGATTAAAATTGGAATTAATGGATTTGGAAGGATTGGAAATTTAGCTTTTCAAGCTGCATTAGAAAAAGGTAATGTAGAGGTAGTAGCTATTAATGATCCTTTTATAACAGCTGATTACATGGCTTATATGACAAAATATGATACAGTACATGGTAAATTCAAAGGAGAAGTTTCAGGAGAAGGAAGTACTTTAACTGTAAACGGAAAAAAAATAAAAGTATATAATGAAATGGATCCACATAATGTTCCATGGGGACAAGATGGAGTAGATTATGTATTAGAGTGCTCAGGAGTATTTACAACAATGGAAAAAGCTCAAGCTCACTTAGATGCAGGAGCTAAAAAGGTTGTAATTAGTGCTCCTTCAAAAGATGCTCCAATGTTTGTTATGGGAGTAAACCAAGAAACTTATGATTCTTCAATGAATATAGTTTCAAATGCTTCATGTACAACAAACTGCTTAGCACCTTTGGCAAAAGTAATTAATGATAGATATGGAATAACAGAAGGATTGATGACAACAGTTCACTCAACAACTGCTACACAAAAAACAGTTGACGGAGCTTCTAAGAAAGATTGGAGAGGCGGAAGAGCTGCTGCTGGAAACATAATCCCTTCATCAACTGGAGCTGCAAAAGCTGTTGGAAAAGTAATCCCATCATTAAATGGAAAATTAACAGGTATGGCATTTAGAGTACCAACTCTTGATGTTTCAGTAGTTGATTTAACTTGTAACTTATCAAAACCAACAACTTATGAAGACATTTGCAAAACAATGAAGGAAGCTGCAGAAGGATCAATGAAAGGTATCATTGAATATGTTGATGAAGACGTTGTTTCTTCAGATTTCATTAGTGATGAACATACATCAATATTTGATGCAAAAGCAGGAATTCAGTTAACAGACACATTTGTTAAATTAGTTGCATGGTATGATAATGAGTGGGGTTATGCTCATAAATTAGTAGATCTTGCTTGTTATATGGCAGAGAAAGACGGCAACATATAAGCAAATCAAGGAAGGAATATAATTAATTATGAATAAGAAAACTGTAAAAGATATAGATGTTTCTGGCAAGAAAGTTTTACTTAGATGTGATTTTAATGTACCATTTGATGAGAATAAAAATATTTCTGATAAAACAAGGATAATAGCAGCATTACCAACAATAAAGTATTTATTAGAAAATAATGCAAAGGTTATATTATGTTCACATTTAGGAAGACCAAAGGGACA
>CANQJG010000034.1 GCA_947624185.1 uncultured Clostridia bacterium
AAGATAGAGTTAGAGATTTTGTATTCAACAAAACAAAAAGGAACCCAATGATTCTACCAATCATTATGGAAGTGTAAATATAATTAGAAAGGAATAGAATTTGTTATGGATTATAAAGATTTAGCAAACTTAATTTTTCCTGATGCGAAACCAATTTCGTATTATGAAGAAAAATACAAACCAAGAGAATTAAAAGAAGGAGCAATTGTTACAAGATTTGCACCAAGTCCAACTGGATTTGTACATATAGGTGGACTATACCAAGCTCTTGTTGCAAAAATGGCAGCTCAAAAAACAGGTGGAGTATTTTTCTTAAGAGTTGAAGATACAGACCAAAAAAGAGAAATCGAAAATGGTGTAACTGGCATAATCAATTCTTTAAAAGATTTTGATATGGATCCTGATGAAGGTATGATATCAGATACAGACGAAAAAGGCGAATATGGTCCATACAAGCAATCTTTGAGAAAAGAAATTTATCAATCATTTGCAAAATATATGATAGAGTTGGGCAAAGCATATCCATGTTTCTGCACAACAGAAGAAGTGGAAGAAATAAGGCAAAAGCAAGAAGCAGCCAAAATCAGACCAGGATATTATGGAGTATGGGCAAAATGTAGAAATCTCACAGTAGAAGAAATGGCAGACAAAATAAAAAATGGAGAAAAATTTATTGTAAGATTTAAATCACCAGGTAGAGAAGATAGAAAAATAAAACATAAAGATGTAATAAAAGGAAATGTGGAATTCCCTGAAAATGACCAAGATATAGTAATAATAAAGGCAGACGGGCTTCCTACATATCATTTTGCACATGCTGTTGATGATCATCTAATGAGAACAACACATGTAATTAGAAGTGATGAGTGGCTTTCTTCAGTGCCATTGCATTTGCAATTATTTCAAGAAATGGGATTTAGAGCTCCTAAATATGCTCACATTTCGCCTATTATGAAAAATGATAATGGAAACAAGAGAAAATTAAGTAAGAGAAAAGATCCTGAAGCAGCAGTTTCTTATTACAAAGAAGAAGGAATACCACCACAAGCTGTAAAAGAATATCTTCTAAATATAGCAAATTCTACATTTGAGAACTGGAGAAGAGCAAATCCAAATAAATCAATTGATGAATTTGATTTTCAACTAAATAAAATGAGCGTAAGCGGAGCTTTATTTGATATGGTCAAGCTTTTAGATATTGGAAAAACTGTAATTTCAAAAATGACGGCTGAAGAAGTCTATGATAAATCAATGGAGTGGGCAAAACAATATGACCAAGAATTAGAAAAAATATTAGAAAATAAGGAATATGCGTTGAAGGTATTTGGCATAGAAAGGGGCAATCAAAAGCCTAGAAAAGATATTTCTAAATGGTCAGAAGTTAAAGAAAATATTATATATATGTATGAAGCACCAAAAGAATATGATTTTGACAAAATCCAAGGCGAAGACGCAAAAAAGGTAATCGAAGAATATTTAAAAGTATATAATGAAAATGATGATAAAGAAACATGGTTTAATAAAATAAAAGACACAGCTGAAAAATGTGGATATGCAAGAGAAGTAAAAGAATATAAACAAAATCCTGAAAAATGGCCGGGTCATGTAGGAGATGTAAGTACTGTGCTTAGAGTTGCGATAACTGGAAGAAGAAATACACCTGACCTTTATGAAATCATGAACGTATTAGGTAAAGATGAAGTTATATCAAGATTAAATTTGATTAAATAGCTTACGTTCGAGCTAAGTTAGGAAACAGCACAAAACTATAAATTGTTACCTAGAAAGGGAATAATAATATAAATGAATTTTAATGTAGGGGATAAGGTAAGAACAAAAAAAATGCACCCTTGTGGGAGCAAACAATGGATTTTAACAAGAATTGGAGTTGATTTTAAACTCCAATGTCTTGGCTGTGGAAAAACAATTTTAATGCCAAGAGAAAAGGCTTTAAAAGCAATTACTAAAAAGGAAGAATAAAAAAGAAGATGTCAAAAAGAAAATAATGACAAAGAAAGAATAGCTTAAAAAGAAAAAATAATAAAGAAAGAAAATGCGTAAATAAAAATAAAACGCATTTTCTTTCTTAGTTTTACAAGATTGATTCGATTGAATCCCATACTCTTTCCGCATATATTTTTCGCTCAGATGAAAATGGTAAAAAAGTTAAGTCGTGAAGCGGATTAAGCTCATTTGCTAAAGCAGTCACTTGTGCATCAACTTTAGTAACTGCGATTTTGTCAGCTTTATTTGCAATTATAATACAAGGCAAATTTTGATTAATTATAAAATCATACATTAGCTTGTCATCAGCAGTAGGATTATGCCTAATATCAATTAAAAATATAATTAATTTTATATTTTTACTTTTTATTAAATAATCTTCAATAAAACCGCCAACCTTAATCTGCTCTTGCTTAGACATTTTGCTAAAGCCATAACCAGGTAAATCAACAAAATAAAATTTATTATCAATGTTATAAAAATTAATTTGTCTTGTTTTTCCTGGAGTATTGCTCGTTCTAGCTAAACCTTTTCTATTAAGCATAGTATTTATAAAAGAAGATTTACCAACATTAGATTTGCCTACTAACACTATTTCAGGTAAATCTCCTTTAGGATACTGTTTCTCAGATACAGCAGATATTTCAAATTTTGGATCTTTGATTATCATTGTTTTGTACCTTTCCTTTATTTTTTATGTTATGTTTCAAAATAATATAACTAGTTAAATTTATGAAACGTGTTTTAATAATTAATTCTTAACTGGTTCCATTTTTTCAAGTCCGCCCATATAAGGTCTTAAAACTTCAGGAATAGTTACACTTCCGTCTTCATTGTAATTATTTTCAATAACAGCAATAAGCCCCCTTGGAGAAGCGATTACAGTATTGTTTAAAGTATGCAAATAATAATTACCTTTTTCGCCTTTGGCTCTGATGCCAAGTCTTCTAGCTTGTGCATCACTTAAATTTGAGCAAGAACCAACTTCATAATATTTTTGTTGTCTTGGAGACCAAGCTTCAACATCACAAGATTTTACTTTCAAATCAGCCAAATCTCCTGAACAACACTCAAGTTGTCTAACAGGAACGTTCATACTTCTAAAGAAATCAACTGTTAATTTCCACATTTTATTATAGAAATCCATAGAATCTTCAGGTTCACAGATAACAATCATTTCCTGTTTTTCAAATTGATGTAAACGATATAAACCTCTTTCTTCCAAACCATGAGAACCAATTTCTTTTCTAAAACATGGAGAATAAGAAGTCATTTTAACTGGTAAAGAATCTTTTTTAATAATTTGATCTTTGTATTTTCCAATCATTGAGTGTTCAGATGTACCAATTAAGAATAAATCTTCGCCTTCAATTTTGTACATCATGGCATCCATTTCTTCAAAAGACATAACACCAGTTACAACATCAGAACGTATCATAAAAGGTGGTATAGCATAAGTAAAGCCATTATTAATCATATAATCTCTAGCATAAGCCAATACTGCTTCATGAAGTCTAGCAACATTACCAAGAAGGTAATAAAAGCCAACACCACTAGTGCGACCTGCAGATTCTTTATCCAAACCACCAAGAGCAGTAATTATGTCAGCATGATAAGGAACTTCGTAAGATGGAACTACAGGCTCGCCAAATCTCTCAACTTCCACATTTTCTGAATCATCTTTTCCTATTGGAACAGAAGGATCCATTATGTTAGGGATTTTAAGCATCCTTGATTTAATTTCTTCACTATATTTTTCTTCTAACTTTTCATTTTCTTCAAGTTCTTGGTTAATCTCTTGAACTTGTTTTTTTATTTGCTCAGCCTGCTCTTTGTCTCCATTTTTCATAAGCACACCAATTTGGCTACTTAAAGAATTTCTACTACTTCTTAAATTATCTCCTTTTAGGGTAGCTTCTCTGTTTTTCTTGTCAAGCTCAATAACTTCATCAACAAGAGATAACTTGTGATCTTGAAACTTTTTCTTAATATTTTCTTTTACTAAATCTGGATTTTCTCTAATTAATTTTATATCAATCATCTGAAATCTAATTCCTTTCTATGATTCGTCCTATATATTTTATCATGTATTTACTCATATTACAAGATTAAATTTGGAAATATTATGATTTGTTTAAGTGTAAAAGTAAAAACAAGAAGTCAATTTTATGATTTATAACGTAATCAAATGAATAATTGGAAAAAATTACGAATATAATATTATGTGTAAATTCAAAAAAATATAATGAACGATATGTTCATTATATAAGGAGGATAAATGGAAGAAAAATTTTTAACAGATAAAGTATTTATAGAAATGACTGAAAAAGAAGAAAGACAAGAGATATTAAGAAATATAATAAATACAAGGGCACAGCTCACTAATGCTAATAGAAATTTTGAGTTTGCAAATACAAACGATTTAATAGATTATTACATCTACAAGATTAAAGCAATTCAATCAAAGTTAGATAGCTTGATAAAACTTGCAAAATCAAGGGGAATTGAAATAGAAAAACTTGCTTAAAAGTAATCATAAAAATATATTGTTCATCATACAATTAAGACAAAGGCAGGACAAGGTCGACAAAATATTATAAAAACTAAGCAAATATATAGGAAAGAGAGTAAAGATGAACAATAGAGTTATTTTAACATTTATTGCATGTATAGCAATATTAATAGTATTTGGAAAATATTTTTCTTTTCCATTAAGAAAAATCCTAAAACTAATTGGAAATTCAGTTTTAGGAGCTTTAATTATTTTTTTGATTAATTTAGTAGGAACTTCATTTGAATTCCATATTGGATTTAGCATAGTAAACTCTGTAATTGTTGGAATTCTAGGAGTACCGGGAGCATGTCTGCTAGTTCTGTTAAAAATATTTGGCATAATATAATTAAAGTAAAATTGGAAAACTATTGACAATCAAAAATATAGTATAGTAAAATATAAATAGTAAAAGTAAATAAAAAATTAAGAACATAAGAAGGAAATATTAATAATGGGTTTTTTGGATAAATTTAAAAAAGAAAAAAATAACAATCTACATAGCAATACACTACAACAATATGTACCTAACTTGGATTATACTTCAACTAATGTTGAAAGCAATATTAATTATAGTACATCAAAAAGGGGGGGTAATTTCCAAGTTGATTATTATGATGAAAATGCTGAATTTGACCAATTTTATGATACTACAAGATTAGTTATTAAAAATACTACTACTCTTGGAGGTCAACAAGTTCTATCCTGTGATGTATCATGGTACAGCAGAGATGATTGTCAAATTAAGAATGAAGCAGGTATATGGGAAAGTAGAAGAGCAAATGATTATAGCCAAGTGTTGGCGCAAATTGATGTAAGAAGATTACAAACTGATCGTAATTATTGTACTATGGTAATGAAGGGATTATTAAATCAAAAGAGAGTTGAAAAATACCTTGAAAAAGGTTTACAAGAACATACAGAAAGACCTTGTGGAGAATATATTGGTGGAGTTGGAGAAAGAAACGGTAAATTGAGCAAATTCTTTTCAGAAAAAGTGGGTATAGCAGCTCATTATGCTCCTTATATGGCAAATAGAAGAAATGTACTTAAAACTCAACAAATAAGTGAAAATCAAAGAAAAATTGATAATTATAATAAGCAAATTGAAAACTTGAAAAGAGAAAATGAAAATTTAGAAGGAAGATAGTTTATATAAAAAAGAAAAAATGAAAACTATTGACAATTGAAAATGCAATAGTATAAAATATAAATGAAAGTTAATTAAAATAGTAGATTTAAATATTAAATTAATGTTAAGTAAGAACATAAGAATAGGAGTAAACAAAGGATGAAAAAGCCAGAAAGCCTTGAAACTGTAGAGAGAGAGAGAGAGAGAGAGAGAGTTACATTTTAGAAAATAAAGATGTAAGCTTATTAAGTGATTTTGCAAATAAAGACAATTATAATAAAAGTAATATTAATATTAATAGTGTTGAAAGAATAAAAATAAATAGACGTATTAAAGCTATGTGTTTTAGTGAAAGCTAAGATGCATGGCTTTTTGTTGCGCAATTCGCTTCAAACGCCCTGCACCTAAAGGCTCCGGTTGAGCACTGCACGGACGCTGTCAACTATAACATTTTTAAGATTTATAAAATAAGTAATTAATAATCATTAATTCATAAACAATTGATAAAAAATAGTAATAAAAATTCAAAGGAGAAAAACCAAAAATGAAAACAAAACAGACGAAAAATCAAGAAATGGAGAGAGAACAGATGATTCAAAGTAATATGAACGAAAGGAAGGTAAAAGAAGGAAAAATGAAAATGTTGAGAGAACATGGTATAACACTTGTTGCGTTGGTAATAACGATAATTATAATGCTAATTTTAGCGGGAGTAGTGCTAAATACAGCTATTCGGAGATAATGGTTTAATTGGTAAGGCAAAGCAAGCAGCAGAAAAATATGAAGAAGCTCAAAGGGAAGAAGAAGAGAGTTTAGGACAATTAGGAAATGATATAAATGAAATAACTGAAGCAAGGGTTTTAGAAAGAAATGAATTAAAAATAGGAGATATAATAGATTATAAACCTAAAACAAATACTACAACGTATAATGTAAAAGCATCAATTAGCGGATGTGAAGACAACACAGAAGATCAAGTTATAACTCAAGCAGATTATACATGGAAAATAATGAGTATAAATGAAAATAATAGTATAGATTTAATGGGAATACCAAAAAATACTGGTTCATGTTTGACATTGGATAATGCAGCTGGATATAACAATGGAATATATTTATTAAATAATATATGTAATACTTTATATAGCAATACAGATTTAAATGCTAATGCAAGAAACATCAATATGGGAGATATTAGATCAAAGATGAACGAAACAGGAACCTCAGCAATTGAATCATATTCATATAGTGATATACAATATGGAACATTAGGAAAAATAGCTGAAGGATATTATTATCCAGTATTAAATGAATATGAAAATGGGTCAGGAATAAATAAAGACGAAATAGAGCAAGATATAATAAGACAAAATGGCATAGATAGTAGTAATGACGGAACACAATTAAATGAAATAAAAATACCATTAGAATCAAATGACGAAGGAATAGCATACAAAAAAATAGAAAGCGGTTCACATTTAGCAATTAAACAAAATTATTTTTCAATAGAAAATAAAGAAGAGTATTATGATGATAAGAATTTTTATGATTTGATTAGTGAAAGGAGTGGGGATTATTGGATTGCCACTCGTACCCAATACTGTAATAGTGGCAGGACTGGCGGATTTGGTATGCAAGTATTGAAAAGTGATGGAGCTTTTGGACACTCATTATTGATGAAAAGCTCTAATACGCGAAACTGGGAAGAAACAGGCTATTACTTACGCCCAATAGTTACTTTGGATTCTAGTATAAAAATAGTTCGTCAAAGAAATGGCACTTACATTCCGCAAAAATAATTATATTTAATTTTTATTTGGGGTATAATCTATATCCCAAAAATTTATTGCTTTCTAATTTATTTTTTGCTATAATTAAAGTATGTTTAATATAGAAGAAGAACTAAAAAAATTGCCACAAAAACCAGGCGTATATATTATGCATGATAAAAGTGACAAAATAATATATGTAGGCAAGGCAATAAATTTAAAAAAGAGAGTAACTTCATATTTTAGAAAAACAAATAAAACTCAAAGAATACTTAATATGGTCGCATTAATTGACCACTTTGAGTATATTGTTTGTGATAATGAGGCAGAGGCTTTGATATTAGAGTGCAATCTAATTAAAAAGAATATGCCTAAATTTAACGTGCTTTTAAAAGACGACAAAACATATCCATATATAAAAATCAATGTAAAAGCTGAATTTCCTGATGTTTATATAACTAGAAAAATATTAAATGACGGTGCAAAATATTTTGGACCTTATCCAAATGCTGGAGCAGCAAAGGAAATGGTTGATTTCATTAAAGCTAAATTTAAAATAAGACAGTGCAAAAGCTTCAAATACAAGGATAGAGCATGTTTGAATTATCATATAAAAAAATGCTTAGCACCTTGTATGGGTTATATTTCAAAGGAAGATTATAGAAAGCAGATTGATCAAATTATTGCTATTTTAGACGGAAAAACTGAGCAAGTTAAAAGAGAGTTAAAAAATGAAATGCTGGAAATGTCTGAAAAGAAAGAGTTTGAAAAGGCAGCTATTTTGAGAGATGAAATTTTAGCTGTTGAAAGAATTTCGCAAAGGCAAAAAGTGTCTAACATTTCTGATAATGATATTGATGTTATTGGCATTGCGAGAAATGAACAAGAGATTTGTATAGAAATATTTTACATTAGAAATAGCAAAATGATTGGAAGGGATAATTTCTTTTTGAAAGGTCTAAATGATGAAACAGACAAGGAAATTATTTCCAACTTCATAAAGCAATACTATACAGGCAGAACATTTTTCCCTAACAAAATTATGATAAGAGATGATTTTGAAGAAAGAGAACTTTTGGAAGTATGGCTTACAAATGAAGCAAATAGAAAAGTTGAAATCCGAGTTCCACAAAAAGGTGAAAAAGTCAAACTTGTTGAAATGGCTGAGAATAATGCAAAAATCACGTTAGACAACAAAGAAAAATCTAACAAAAATGTTATAGTGGAATTGAAAGATACTTTAAATTTAGACAGTTTACCACGAAAAATTGAGTCTTTTGATATTTCAAATATTTCAGGAGAATATATGGTTGCTGGGATGTGCGTAATGGTCGACGGGCAAATAAAGAGAAATCTTTCGAGAAGATTTAAGATTAAAACTGTATATGGTCAAGACGATCCAAAATGCATGGAAGAAGTTGTGACAAGGAGAATCAGACACTCAGTAATTCTTACAGATGAAGAAAAAGCAAAATTGCCAAAAGAATTAAGTGAAAAATATGATGCTTCTAAAGGATTTGGCAAACTTCCAGATATGATTTTGGCAGACGGTGGAATTACGCAAATTAAGGCTACTTTACAGGCTATTAAAAATATTGAAAATGAAATTAATAAAAAATTAGATATAAAAGTTTATGGTATGGTTAAAAATGATAAGCATCAAACAAGGGCTTTAATGGATGCAAGCAGGCATGAGATTGAAATCTCAGAAGATATATTTAATTTAATAACTAATTTTCAAAATGAAGTTCACGATACTGCGATTGGTTACCACAAGTTTTTAAGAGATAAATCAATGACGAAATCTAAATTAGATGAAATAAGTGGAATTGGAACAGTCAAGAAAATAGCACTTTTAAAGCAGTTTGGAAGTGTTGAAAATATCAAAAATGCAAGTATTGATGAAATAACCAAAGTTAAAGGAATAAATGAAGAGTTAGCGAAAAAGTTAAAGGAAAGTTTGTAATATAATTGTTAATTCAAAATAAAAATGCTAAATATTGTAGAACAACGTCGTACGATTTTAGTAATAAAAGGCTATTCCGCGAATATATTTATTATAAGGATTAAATATCACTTTATAATTTTGAAAGGAATAGTTGAAATGGGAAAAAAATTTTTTATTGCTTTAGTTGTTTTAGCATTAATGGTACAAGCTGTATTAGGAGTATTAATATATAATTTTGTAATGATTTTGAAAATGTTATAGAAAGGACGTAGTAATGGACATAGCAACTAATTGGGAAGATTATGAGATATTAGACATGGCAAACGGAGAAAAGTTAGAAAGGTGGAAAGACATAATATTAGTAAGACCTGATCCACAAATTATATGGAAGGAAAAAACTTATCCTAAATTGTGGGATAAAGCTAGTGCTGTATACAAGAGAAGCAATTCAGGCGGTGGAGCGTGGGAATATAAAACCGCGCTTCCTAAATCGTGGCAAGTAAAATATAAAAATCTTATATTTAATATAAAACCTATGGGATTTAAGCACACAGGTTTATTTCCTGAGCAAGCTGTAAACTGGGATTTTATGATTAATAAGATAAAAAACAGTAACAGACCAATCAAAGTTTTAAATTTGTTCGCATATACTGGTGGTGCAACAATTGCATGCCTTTCAGCAGGTGCATCAGTTGCGCACGTTGACAGTTCTAAGGGTATGGTTGAGTGGGCTAAGGAAAATGTGACTTCTTCAGGGTTACGCGAAAAGCCAGTTAGATTTTTGATAGATGATGTTGTTAAGTTTGTAAATAGAGAAATCAGAAGAGAAAACAAATATGATGCTATAATAATGGATCCACCTTCTTATGGAAGGGGCGCAAACGGAGAAGTGTGGAAATTCGAAGAAAATATCTCAGACTTAATCAATTTGTGCATGAAAATTTTGTCAGATAAACCTTTATTTTTCTTAATCAATTCGTATACTACAGGAATTTCAAGTACAGTTTTGGAAAATATGCTAAGGTTAGCTTTTTCAAATCAATTTAAGGGCAAATTTTCAAATGGAGAAGTTGGTTTACCAATGACGAATTCGCAATTAGTTCTACCATGTGGAATTTATGCAAAATGGGAAAATGTTTAATTTCAAAATGGTAATTTAAAATCAATGGAGAAATAATAGTAAAAATGAAAGTAATATATGAAGATAATCACATAATTGTAGTTGAGAAAATAGTAGATATTCCGTCACAGGCAGATAAAACCGAGGATGTTGATATGCTCACATTAATAAAGCAATATTTAAAAGAAAAATACAATAAAACGGGAAATGTCTATTTGGGATT